>JAAYEG010000033.1 GCA_012728895.1 Methanospirillum sp.
GGGATCGCGGTCCGGAAAGACGACACGGCCCTCCTCGCGACGATGAACGCGGGCCTCGACCTCCTGATGAACGACCCGTACTGGGACCAGCTCAAGGCCAGGTACGGGCTCGTCGGTACCTGACGGTGCCACGGAATCTCCCCTTCTTTAAGCTCCGTCGCCGGCGCGACCTCGCCCGGCTCGCCTGCCGGCACAACCGTCCTGTCCCCCGCCCTCAGGCGGGGGGGGGAACCCCGCTCCGCCCACCGCGGCTCGGGGAGAGTCCGCGGGACGGCCCGGTTCGGAGTTCCGGACCCTGTCGGCCTGAATACCCCCCTGCAGGCCCGCGGCGGGTGAACGGCTCTAAGGATGCACCTCGGCTCTGAATCGGGGTCCCGGCCGGAGATCTGCCGGGTCTCCGGGGAGTCGGGGCGACTCGAAAGAGTTTACTCCCGTATCCTGGATGCTTTCGCGGGAACCTGTCCAGACCGGGCACGGGCCGGTTCCGGCTGTTCCTCAATCCTGGCCGAGGACCTCGATGGGGCAGCCGACCGCATCGGCCATGACAGTGACCGCCCTGATGCGGGGATCGTCCAGGATGCGGGCTGTCGTCAGCAGCCGGGTGCCACCGCCGGGCTTCTCCAGGGCTGCGATGTGACTCCGGCAGGTCTCGAGCGCCCGAAAAACAAGTGCGTCTCGCCCTCCCACCGGTTCGACACGCATCCCTGCAACCCGAGCCGCTTCGGTGAGACCCTCGAGGGTCGTGCCCGTGGCCCCGAAGACGAAGAGAGTCCGCCGGGCCACGCGTTCGGACGCGGTGAGCCGTGCTTCGCGTACCGTCCCGGCCTCGAATCCCTCGGTGCCCGAGGGTACATGCAGGAAGGCGAGGGGGCCGATGTCGGCCAGGTACGAAGCCGGATTGCGAGCCCGTGGATAGGCGATCCACCGGTCACCGATGTACCCGACCGTGAGCGGCACGAACTCGTCCACTCCAACCTCGGAGACGACCGGTCGCGCGAGCTCCACGGGGACCACGGGATGGTTCGTCGCGGGAAAGAAGTCCCAGGAAGCGAGGAGCGGTGCGACCAGCTCGCGGAGGACCACCCCCGCCGCGAACGGGTAGCCAGGAAGCCCGACAACGGGAACCTTCCCGACGCGCCCCAGCAGCGTCGGGCGACCCGGCTGCATGGCGACACCGTGAAACAGTACCTCGCCGAGCACTCGTACCGCGCCGGCAACCCCGTCACTCGAGCCCTTGGAGACGCCGCCGAAGACCAGGACCAGGTCTGCTTCCTGCACGGCCTTGGCGAGCGCGTCACCTATCGTTCGCACGCCTCCGCCGACCACCGGAAGAACGATGCAACCGATGCCCCGCCGGTTGAGAAAAGCAGCGGCGCGGGATGTGTTCGACTCCACCGCCTCCCCCGGCCCGGGCCGCGTTCCGGGTGGGACGAGGCCCCGGCCAACCGGAATGAGCCCTACCCGCAGGGATCGGACACGGACCCGCTCGACTCCCGAGACGATCAGAGCGCCGACTTCGTCTGGCTGGACCAGGTGATCAGAAGGAAGGAGCTCCCTCTCCTTCCGGATCTCTGCTCCCCTCCGCCGGACGTGCTGGCCAGGCAGGGACACCCGTGTCGTCGCGAACCTGTCGCCGATCTTCTCGAGATCCTCGAGCATCACCACCGAGTCGCACCCTTCGGGAAGGGGGTCCCCGGACTCGACAGGGACTGCCGATGATACGACTTTCGGCAGGCCCGCCCGGGCACCCACCGTCTCCGCGCTCAGAACCGCGCAACCGTCCACCAGGCACCGGTCTTCTCCGGGCATGTCGAACACCGCGAGGACAGGCTCGGCGGTGACCCTCCCGACCGCCTCGCTGACCGTGACCGTCTCCGTCCTTACCGGGACAGGAAAAGAGCCGGTGATCGTTGCGAGCGCCTCATCATAGGATACTTGGTCGAAGAACCTCATCTCGTGCCTTCAGGATCGGTCGGCGTGAGAGTGTATAACTATTCCCGATTCGCGGGTAAAATTAACTTTTAATGATATACAACAGCCCCGCGACGTCGCCTCGGATCGGACCCTCGAACGGAAGCAGATCGGGACGCGTGCGCTGGATTGATCGACGACGTGGCGACGTGCGGGGTGCGTCCAGATGGGGATGGGATGGAACAGGACGGGACGAGTGAGCCGGAATCCCCAGGACGACCCTCCGTTCGCTGGATGATTCCTCTCTCACGACTGGTTAACCGGTCGGGCAGGCGCCGCAGGATGCATGCCCTGTCGTCCACCAGGTAAAGGGGAATGATTAATTAGAACTGCCTGATAACCTAACTCTGGATGGAAGCTCTCCATCACTGCCTCCCGTTCAGCCAGGGGTCCGTTCCCGACGAGGAGGCGACCTGCTCAATCGAGGACGCGATCCGGTTCATCCAGCTCTCGGCGTTGCCGGCCAGCTCCGAGGTGGTGCAGATCGACCGGGCCGATGGCCGAATCCTGGCCGAGACAATCCGTTCCGGCTGCGACGTGCCCGGTTTCGACCGCTCGACGATGGACGGTTACGCCGTCCGGACATCTGAGACCACGGGTGCTTCGGAGGAGAACCCGGCCATGCTCCGCGTCGCGGGGTCGATTCCGATGGGCAGCGCCCCGCCCGTCACGCTGGGAGAACGCGAGGCCTGGGCGGTTCCCACGGGGGGGTTCTTACCCGCGGAGGCCGACGCGGTTGTCCCGGTGGAAGCGGCCGTGATCAGCGAGGGGGAGATCCGCCTGAGCCGCCCGGTGCCATCCGGGGACCACGTGACCCGCCGCGGAGCCGACTTCTCAGCGGGAGAAATGCTGCTCCCCGAGGGATGGACCATCAGGCCACAGGACGTCGGAGTCCTGGCGGCGATCGGGAGAACCCGGGTGAAGGTCCAGCGTCCCCTCCGGGTCGGGATCGTCCCGACAGGGCTCGAGCTCGTCGATGCGACCGCCGAGCCCTCTTCCGGGGAGGTCAGGGAGGTCAATTCGCACCTGATTGGGGTTTTTCTTCGGCGTCTCGGCGCTATACCGATCATATCGGAAGTCGTGCGCGACGATACCGACGAGTTGACCTACGCGGTCCTGCGGGCCGTGACCGACTGCGACGCGGTCGTTGTCTCCGGAGGGAGCGCTCGCGGCGAACGGGATGTGACCGGTCGCGTTCTTCATCGACTCTCGGACAGGACCATGCCGTCTGTCTCGTTCGGGCCGGGGAAGCCGACAAGGATCGCGATGGTTCACGGCCGTCCGGTCATCGGGCTCCCGGGCCACCCGGCATCCTCGTTCATCGTTCTGGTCCTCTTCCTCGCACGGTTGATAGAGGGGATGCAGGGGAGCTCCAGGAGGGCCGCCTGCCGCCACACCGTCCGGCTCGCCGCCCCCATCCCCCTCAGGCGCCGGCGCGAGACCTATCGCCTCGTCCGGATCCGCGACGGCTGGGCTACCCCTGTCGATGGTGAGACCGGACGCCTCTCGACCCTCTTCGAGTGCGACGGGATCGTCGTGGTCCCCGCCGAGGGCGACGGCCTGCGGACAGGCGACCAGGCGGATGTGATCACCTGGTGAGCCCCAGGGATTCGAGGGCCCTGTTCACTCCCCCGTCCTCCCCGAGGCCGGGCGGAGCCGCGAGTACGACCCGTCTCCCGTCCGGGAGGCGGTGAGGCCAGGAATCCACCCCGGGGGGCGCCGCTCCCTCGAACGTGGCCAGGTGACAGGCCGAGCGGTCGAGAAGGGCGCGTGCCTCGCCGGACTTGCATGGAACGAGGACGATGCGGTTCTCATCGCACGGGAATTCCAAACCGTCGACTGCGCCGACGACGAGAACCGTCCTCTCCGGGCCGTCCAATTCGTCGAGCAGTTCGGCCATTACCCGTTCACCGGCTCTATACCCGTTCACACCGTCCGGGACGAGAAGACGGGCGTTTGAACGGAACCCGGAGAGGGTGCCGAGCCTGCCTCGGGGCTGGCGGAGACCGATCAGCCCTGTTCCGACCCGGGCGACCGAGAGGGGGACCGCCTCGGTGAACCCGGGGTGAGACAGGATATCGAGGCCGAGCCGGACCTGGACCCGTGGGTGCGCCACCGCCGGCATCCCCCAGGACTCGAGGAGCGGCATGAGGAAGAACTCGGTGAGGAGGGCGATCGGCTGGGCCCGACCGGGAAGCGAGAAGACAGGCTTTTCCTCTGCCTTGACGACCAGGAAGGCCCTCCCTGGTCGCGCTGCGACCCCGTCGACCACCGTCTCGCCCAGGGACCGGACCACGCCGAACGCGACGTCGCGGGTCCCCCGCCCGCTCCCCCCGCAGACGACCAGGAGGTCGACCTCGGGTCGCATCTCGAGGATTGCTGCCCGGATCGCCGCCCGGTCGTCGGGGACCACCGCGTGAATGAAGGTCTCGGCGCCCTGAGGCTCCAGAAGGGCCCGGATAGCGAGCGGGTTCGAAGCGACGCTCTCGCCGGGTCCCGGGAGGGTTCCCGGCGGAACGAGTTCTCCACCCGTGGGGATCACGCCGACGCGTGCCGCCCGGACGACAACACGGACCACGCCGGCGGCGACGAGCGGGCCGATGTCGACCGGCCGGAGACGGTGTCCCGCGGGAAGCAGGAGCGCACCGTCCTCGACCTCGGAACCGGCATGCCGAACCCCGTCGCCCGGACGGATCGGCTCGGTGAGGACGAAGGGACAGGCCTCCCCGGGGCAGCACTCCAGCGGGACGACGGCATCCGTACCGGGCGGCAGGGGTCGGCCCGTATCAACCCGGACACCTTCCACGACGACGAGCGGTCGTCCATGCGACGCACCGGCAGTAGGCCGGCTCTGAACCGCGAACCCGTCCAGGTCCGCGATATCCGTTCCCGGGACAGCGAACTCCGCGCGCACCGGGGCAGCGAGCACCCGCCCGACGGCCTCCTCCACCGGGAGGTTCATCGTCCTGGTCTTCATCGGAAACGCGGCGATGATCTTTTCTTGTGCCTGCGCGAGCCCGGGGAGTTGACGCCACTCCTGAAACGACAAGTTCAACTTAACAGGATTATTCCGCCTTGTTATTAACCATCACGCCCAAAGAGAGGACGTGAATCCCAGGAGGAACCTCGACGAAGCAGGTGGTATCATCACCCAGCGCGACCCGACTCGGTGCATCGTCAGGCTCAGGACGCCCGCGGGTCTCCTGACCCCAGAGCAGCTCGAGGGGCTCGGACGGTGCGCGCGTGAGGCAGGGCTCCACTCCGTGCACCTCACAACCCGCCAGACCCTGGAGCTGCCCGATGTCGATCCGGCTTCGCTCGGGACACTCCTCGCCGCACTCTCCGAGAACGGCACGCCGCTCGGGGCCGAGCGGAACGAGGTCGTGAACGTGGTCGCGTGCCCGGGAAGCGCGACCTGCCGGCTCGCGAACGTCGAGACCTACCCGCTCGCGAAAGAGCTGGACCGGCGTTTCTTCGGGGTCGAACTACCAGTCAAGGTACGGATCGGGATCTCAGGCTGCCCCAACATGTGCGCGGGCGAACGCCTGTGCGAGATCGGGATCACCGGGATCCGTCACCCGCTCCGCGACGCAGGGCGCTGCACGGGGTGCGGTACCTGCGCCAACACCTGCCGGGAGGGTGCCATCGTCATGGTGAACGGGCGTCTCAGCCTCGATGCGGACAGCTGCGTGGAATGCGGGATGTGCATCGATTACTGCCCATTCGCGGTGCTGACCGACGACGGTCCACGCTACCGCATCACGGTCGGGGGTCGGCGAGGTCGGCATCCGTCGCTCGGGCAGGAGCTGCTCACCGTCAAAACCCCCGAGGAGGTGGTCCGGGTGGTCGGGGCGATCCTGGACCGGGTGTACCGCCGGGCGTACGCAGGACGGCATTTCGCCGACCAGCTCGACCTGCTGGCTCTCGACGATCTTCGCGCCGAGCAATAATTAGCCTTCGATCACGTGAATGGCAGAGAATCGCGGCAGTCCCGAACGAGGAAAGAGCCCCGCGGAGAGATCCTGCCGGTCAAATATGTTCGCATATTTTTTTTAATCGGACCCGCAAAAAAATACAAAGTAATATACTTTTTTAACTACCTCTTTAATTTAACAGAACCCCATATTCTGTACGACCCATGTCGAACGAAGCGAGTTTCGCCCGTGCGGCATGCACGGCGAGGTGAGGTGAACCTGTGAACAACTCGATTCAATTGAACCTGATCACCCAGCGCGCGATCGAGGAGGGCGTCGCCATGGAGAAGGGCAAGACGACCCCCGAATACTTCGAGGCATGCTCTATCATAGAGATGAATCCGGAGGACATCAAGCAACTCGGGATCTACCGGAACACCAACGTCCGCGTGACGAGCGAATGCGGGTCGGTCGTGGTAAAAGCCGTCGTCGCTGGCCAGTATTGCCCTCCCGGGCTCGCCCACATCCGTCAGGGCGTCTGGGCGAACCAGGTGGTACCGCCACGAACACAGTCCACGGGCGTGCCGCAGTACAGTGGTTTTCCCGTGACCGTGGAAGCCGCACCGGGCGACCGGATCAAGTCCGCTCTCGAATGCGTCCAGGGGGCCTGTGGCCTCTGGAACGGAGGTACATGACATGCCAGTAACCCATACCCAGGTGGGGTGCCCCTATTGCGGCGCCTCTTGCGACGATCTCGAGGTCGTTGTCTCGGACGATGGAAAAGAGATTCTCGAGGTCAGGAACGCATGCGCAATCGGCAATGAGATCTTCCACCACGCGACCAAGCCGGGGCGTGTGACACGCCCACGTCTTCGCCAGGAGGACGGGACGCATAAGGAGATCTCGTACGACGAGGCGGTCGACTACGCTGCAAAAGTCATGATAGAGGCAAAAAAACCGCTCATCTACGGATTCGGCTCGACCAACTGCGAGGCGATGGCGGCCATCGGGCGCGTGGCAGAGAAGGGCGGGGCCGTCCTGGACAACTGCGCGTCGATCTGTCATGGTCCGTCGTTCCTCGCGATCTTCGACAACGGCTACCCGAGCTGCACGCTCGGGGAGGTGAAGAACCGGGCAGACGTGGTCTTATTCTGGGGCTGCAACCCGATGCACGCTCACCCGCGCCACGCCTCGCGGTACTCGGTCTTTCCCCGTGGCTTCTTCACCCGGCGAGGGCACAAGAACCGTTTCGTGATCTGTATCGACCCCCGCGAGACCGATACCGCGAAGATCTCGAACCTCCATCTGATGGTGAACCAGGGGCACGACTACGACCTCTTCAACGCGTTCCGAACCGCCCTCCGTGGTCACGAGATCCCCGAGGAGGTCGCCGGAGTCCCGCGCGAACAGATCCTCGAGGGTGTCGATGCGATGAAGAAGGCCCGGTTCATCTCGATCTTCTACGGGATGGGGCTCTGCCATACGGACGGAAGGAACCATAACGTCGACATCGCGATCAGCCTGACACGCGACCTCAACGCCATCACCAAGGCGACGATCATGGCGATGCGCGGGCACTATAATATCGCCGGGCCGGGCCAGGTCTGGTCCTGGTCGTACGGGTTCCCGTACTGCATCGACCTCTCGAAGGGTTCGGTAGCCCACATGAACCCGGGGGACACCTCGTCGATCGACCTGGCGATGCGCAACGACTGCGATGCATTCTTCAACATCGGGACCGACGCGGGCGCTCACTTCCCGATCGAGGCGGTCAAGAAGCTCAGGAAGCATCCCTGGATCACGATCGACCCGAACATCTGCATGGCGAGCGAGATCGCGGACCTCCACATACCGGTGGCCGTGGTCGGTGTCGAAGAGGGCGGCGTGGTCTATAGGATGGACAACGTCCCGATCCAGTTCAAGAAGGTGATCGAGCCCCCCGAGGGCGTCATCTCCGACGAAGAACTTTTCAACCGGATCTACATGCGGATGTGCGAGCTGACAGAGACCGAACCTGTGTGGATCCACCACCCGGCCCTCGACGTGGCCAAGGCCGTGACGGAGGAGTAACGTGGCCGAATTGCTGATAAAAAACGGCTCGGTCTTCGACCCAACCCGATCGATCAACGGGGACGTCATGGACGTTGCGATCCGGGACGGCAGGATCGTCGAGTCTGCCGGCCCCAACGCGAAGGTGATCGATGCCTCCGGCAAGACGGTGATGTCGGGGGGGGTCGATATCCACGCCCACGTTGCCGGGCCCAAGGTGAATGCGGGCAGGACGATGCGCCCCGAGGATAAACTCTTCAAGAGCCAAGCGGCGGCGGGTGGTTATCGCATGGAGATGGGCTTCTCCATCCCCTCCACCTTCAGGACGGGGTACGATTACGCCAGGATGGGCTACGCGTTCGTGATGGAGGCGGCAATGCCGCCGCTCCATTCCCCCCACGTCCACGAGGAGATCCACGACACGCCGATCGTCGACGAGGCGGCCCTGCCCGTCTTCGGCAATAACTGGTTCGTGCTCGAGTACCTCAAGCGAGGAGAGATCGAGAACGCTGCCGCCTACATCGCGTGGCTGCTCAAGGCCTCGAAGGGCTACGGGATCAAGGTCGTGAACCCCGGAGGCACGGAGGCGTGGGGGTGGGGACTGAACTGCCTGACCCTCGATGATGCCGTGCCGTATTTCCAGATCACGCCGAAGGAGATCGTCAGCGGTTTAATAGAGACCAACGAGGCCCTCGGACTCCCGCACTCGGTCCACATCCACCAGAACGACCTTGGGAACCCGGGTAACTACCGGACGACGATCGATACGCTTCGCCTTGCCGAAGGGGTAACGGCGAAGAACAGGTTCGGCCGCGAGCAGGTGATACATTCGACACACCTCCAGTTCCACGCCTACGGCGGCGACGGCTGGGGGAACTTCGAGTCGAAGGCCCGGGAGGTGGTTGACTACGTCAATGGCCAGAAGAACGTCACGTTCGATCTCGGGGCCGTCACCCTCGATGAGACGACCACCATGACAGCGGACGGCCCCTTCGAACACCACCTGAACGGGCTCAACCACCTGAAGTGGACGAATGTCGATGTCGAGCTCGAGACAGCCGCGGGGGTCGTCCCGTACGTGTACAGTCCCTCGATCAGGGTCTGCGGGATCCAGTGGGCGATCGGGCTCGAGCTCGCACTTCTCTGCAAGGACATGGACCGCTGTTTCATCTCAACCGACCACCCGAACGCGGGGCCGTTCACGCGCTACCCGAGGATCTATACCTGGCTGATGAGCCGGAAGTTCCGCGACGAGACGATCGGGTCCTTCAAGTACAGTGACAAGGTGGTCGCGGCTACCGAGATCGCGGGGCTCGACCGGGAGATCTCGCTCTACGAGATCGCCCAGATGACCCGTTCGGGCCCGGCGAAAGCGCTCGGGCTCAAGGATCTCTACGGCGGACTCTCGCCGGGACAGGACGGGAACGTCGTGATCTACGATATCGACCCGGCGAACCTGCCATCCGACCCGTCGAAGCTCGAGGCCGCATTCCAGAGGGCCGCATGGTTCATCAAGACCGGCGAGGTGGTCGTGAAGGACGGGGAGATCATGAACCACGGCAACAAGCGTACCCTCTGGGTCCGGGCAAACGTTCCCGAGAACCCGCAGGTGAAGCGCGACATCCATGACAAGTTCATAAAGGACTATACCGTCGGTCTCCAGAACTACGAGGTGCGGGACTACCTGGCGCCGAACCCCTACGTGATCGAAGTCGAGATGGAGGCCTGAAGATGCCTATCGTAAAACTGACACCCATCGCGCAGCCCGAGCTCTGCCTGGACTGCTACGCGATCAGCCCGGATGCCCTGGCAGGCCTCACCGAGAGCGGTATCGCCGATCTCGAGGTCTGGGAGGGGAAGGTCAGGTGGCGTCTCGGAGACTTCTTCGAGGTCTCCGGTGACGCGGGGCGGACCCCCGACGAGACCCACGTCGTTGTCGACGGCGACGCGTCACGCATGAAATACATCGGGTACAAGATGACCGGCGGCATGATCACGGTGAACGGGAGTGCAGACATGTACCTCGGGGGGTGGATGAAGGGCGGCAAGATCCACGTGACGGGCGACGTCGACTCGTTCTGCGGCATCCAGATGGAGGGAGGCGAGATAATGGTCGACGGACGCGCCCAGAACCACGTTGGTTGCGCCTATCGTGGGGACTGGCGGGGGATGCGGGGCGGCACGTTGCGGATCCGCGGCGATGCGGGCAACGACATCGGAACGTTCATCAACGGCGGAACCATCATCGTCGAGGGGAACGCCTTCATCCATGTCTCGACCCACGGAGAGGGCGGGACTGTCATCATCAAAGGCGACGTCCAGGGGAGGGTCGGCGGTCAGATGGTCAAGGGAGACATCTTCGTCCTCGGAGCGATCCAGCACATGCTCCCCGGATTCAAGAAGGTGGACACTATCGAGAAGGAGGTGGATGGTCAGCCGTATCGCCTTGACCATTACGTCGGCGACCTCGGCGAGCGTCACCCGTCGTCCCGGGGCCAGCAGGTCCTGGGAAACCTCTATGTCAGGGCTGCGTAAGCCCGTACCCGGGGCCGACACGCCCCCCCCCCAACCGGGGACAGAGAAGGCCCCTCCAGGCCCGGGCACCGCGTTCATGCGGGCGACATCCTACCCCGACATGGCGACCACCGACCAGCTCAGGGGTCTCCCGCACCCGACGCTCGAGCAACCACTCCCTCCGGATGCCAGGTTCTTCCCCCTTCCCCAGCCCGGTTCATTCGAGGTTGCACAGGTCTCCGTCCAGGACGCCCTCGACTGGTGGGAACCGAGCGGCTTTCTGGGAAGGACGGTTCTCGACCTCGTCGAGCTCTCGCACCTTCTCTGGTACACCCAGGGGATCCGCGAGGTGGTCGACGACTCGGTGACGCTCAGGAACGTCCCCTCGTGCGGCAACCGTCACCCGCTCGAGACCTACCTGATCGTGAGCGGCGTCGGCGGGATCCCCGAGGGGCTCTACCGATACCTGCCGTCGCGACACTCCCTGGCGCTTCTCAAGCCTGACACGAACCTGGTTTCACAGTTCGCAGCGGCCTGCATGAACATCCCGGCGGTCCACCTCGCTCCCGTAACCTTTGCCTGGACGGCCGTTCCGTATCGGGCGGTCTGGGGCCTCGGGAACCGTGGATACCGGGGAGTCCTGATCGATGCCGGGTATGTCTGCCAGGCTCTCATCATGAGCGCGGCCGCCCTTGGCTGCGAGGTGAGGCCCATCGACCTCTTCCACGACGAACTCGCCAACCGGTTGCTCGGGTGCGACGGCACGATCGAGCACGCGGTGCTGATGGCCGCCGTCGGAAAGCGAGAGGGGAGGCTATAACGAAAGTTTGATAAGGCCGATAAATAAGGTTCTTTTAACTGACACCTATAATTATCATTACATCATGTTCTATATGGGATGTTCTCCGCTCGTGGGCGGGATCATACCCTACAGTTCGGAGAGGACGATAATCGGTTACTGTGCCCTTCGCCAGGGCATCCCTTCTTCGGTGCGGTCTGATGGGGAGTCCGCACCGCTCCGAATCCTGCATCGATCGCTCCCGCCATTCGGTCCCGAGCTCTCGACGATCCGGGACGGGCATCGGCACACCTGCATGGCCGAGATGGTAACTCCTCCCTGATACCGTTAAGGGGGAAGATGCCGCGACCCGATCTCCCTCGATTGCTGGCCCCGGGGAAGGGAGGTGTCTTTCGATCACGTGGCCGGGCGCCGAACACGCCGGTCTTCCATCACAGGACCGGTCAAATAAGTACGACGAGTTCTCTCTCCAGCACACTGTCCCGAGAGGGACCTCGCATCCCATCACGCGTGGGACTATCCGGGTTACCAGGGGACGGATAACGCGGTGAGCAGCTCCGCGGCGTGATGGAGTTCACATTGACACATCCTGGTATTACAATAAAATGAAAAAAATGCCGGGTGCACGGCCACCTGTCCCGGACGAAGGAGGATGGAATCCCGGGGAGGGGGGATCCCCGCCTTCGCGCGCAGTCGCTGGACCTCGAGCCCGTCGATTGCTGGCGCGGGCGGGTCTCGGCGGTCAGACGGTCAGCGGCTCGTAATACTGTTCGTCTCGACAGGCATGACAGAGCCCGTCCGTCAGAAGCGTGTCAGGAACGGGCTCCCCGCAGCTGGTGCACCGGGCCCCCGTCCAGTCCTTTCGGGGGCTGAACCGGACCGCGACGCGTTCGAGCGCGAGGTAGCGACGTCCGCCGCCCAGGATCTCGTCGAAGAGCGCGACGGTCATTGTTTTTTTATCGAAGCGGCGATCGTGCATGAACCATGCGTGCATCGTGGGGAACTCGTCAAGTTTCTCTGCGTCGACCGAGACACGGACACCCTCAGCGACATCTCCCGTGGAAGGCCGGTTCATGGCGATGGCAAACCGGCCCGTGTTCAGAATCCTCAGGCGGTTGTTCCCTATCGTGCAGTGGGCGATCACCTGGAGGGCATCGGGAAGGCATTTCCTCGTCTCCGCCACCGCGTAGAGCTTATCGCCCGGTGTCGCATGGAGCCCCTCCATCGCCCAGTCGACCATGAAGACACCCATGACGAGACCCGGTGCGGGATAGAGGTGAAACTCGCTGGAACGGCCGATCATCCTCTGCAGGTGCTCGGGAACCCCGAGAGCTGCGGCCTGTGCGAGCACGAGCCCGGTGTTCATATTTCCGTCTGCTATCATGCAGAGTACTGTGTTGTCATCGTTTTAACACCTTTGCAAGTCAAATGGATTCCATGAACCCCTCGAGCGGAGCCAGGATGCGCGCACCCCCCATCCCGGGGGTGTGAGTGAAAAAAATTGAATGATATTGGTGGATCTGGAGTAAACGAATTAAACATTATGAATTAACTATAACCGGTTTATTTATATCAACATCAAATTCATGTTGTATTGTCCTACACCTGGTCGCTCATATCCACCCGGTGTCGAGACGAAGGAGCAAACGCTGTATGACCGATTCACTGACATACGTCCCGACAACCTGCCCGTATTGCGGGGTGGGTTGTACACTCAACCTGGTTGTCAAGGACGGCAAGGAGCTTGTGGGGGTAGAGGCCAACAAGCGATCCCCCATCAACGAGGGGAAACTCTGCCCGAAGGGCATGACCTGCTGGGAACACGTCCAGAAGCCCGAGCGGCTTACCAAGCCCCTGATCAAGAAGGACGGCAAGTTCGTCGAGGCGAGCTGGGACGAGGCGCTCGATCTGATCGCATCGAAGTTCAAGGAGACCTACGAGAAGCACGGCCCGAAGTCCCTCGGGTTCCAGGTCTCGTGCCGGACCGTGAACGAGGACTGCTACGCGATGCAGAAGTTCGCCCGCGTCGCGTTCAAGACCAACAACGTCGACAACTGCGCCCGGATCTGCCACGGGCCCTCCGTCGCCGGCCTCTCGCTCTCGTTCGGCTCCGGCGCCGCGACGAACCCGTTCCACGACGTCCTGAACTCGGACCTCATCATGCTCGTCGGGTCGAACCCCGTCGAGGCCCACCCGCTCGCGGGACGGCGCATCGCCCAGGCGAAGCTGAAGGGGATTCCCATCATCGTCTGTGACCCGCGGTTCTCTGCCACCGCCCGCCTCGCCGACGACTGGCTCCGGTACAACCCGTCGACGCACATCGCGCTGATCAACTCCATGATGTACTGGATTATCAAGGAGGGCAAGCACGACAAGGAGTTCATCGAGAAGCGGACCAAGGGCTTCGAGGAGCTCAAGGCCACGGTCGAGAAGTACGCCGATGTCGAGGCGATCACCGGCGTCCCGCCAGAGAGAGTGCGCGAGATCGCCCTCAAGTACGCCGAGGCCAAGAACGCCGTGATCATCTACTGCCTGGGGATCACCGAGCTGACCACCGGCACGGACAACGTCCGCTCGCTCGGGAACCTCTCGATGCTCTGCGGGAACATCGGGCGCGAGGGTGTCGGGGTCAACCCGCTCCGCGGCCAGAACAACGTCCAGGGCGCCTGCGACATGGGCGCCTACCCGAACGTCTACTCGGGGTACCAGGCCGTCGCGGTCGAAGACAACCGCAAGAAGATGGAGAAGGCCTGGGACCTTCCGGAGGGTTCCCTGCCCGACTGGTACGGTTCGAGCCTGACCGAGCAGATGTGGGAGACGGGCGACACCGTGAAAGCCATGTGGATCATGGCGCTCAACCCGGTCGTCTCGTACCCGAACTCGAACGGGATCAAGGCGGCGCTCGAGAAGCTCGACTTCCTGGTCGTCCAGGACATCTTCCCTACCGAGACGACGCCATACGCCGACGTCATCCTGCCCGGCACCTGCTTCGCAGAGAAGGACGGGACCTTCACTGCAGGCGAGCGGCGCATCAACCGCGTCCGGAAAGCCGTCGACGGCCCCGGCGAGTCGGTCGAGGACTGGCGCGTCTTCTCGATGATTGCCAAGAAGATGGGACTCAAGGGCTTCGAGTGGGAGAAGGCCGAGGACGTCTGGGACGACATGCGCGCCGTGACACCCTCGATGTTCGGGTGCACCTACGAGCGCCTGAACCGGCCCGAGTCGCTCCACTGGCCCTGCCCCACGATGGAACACCCCGGGACGCCGATCCTGCACCGCGAGAAGTTTTCGGCCGCCGACGGCCTGGGCACCTTCTTCGGCCTCGAGTACCGTGAACCGGCGGAGGTTGCCGACGCGGAGTACCCGTTCACGCTGATGACCGGGCGCGTCATCTTCCACTACCACACGCGGACGCAGACGGCCCGCGCCGAGGTCCTCCACTACGAGGTCCCCGAGAACTACGTCCAGATCAACACCGAGGACGCGAAGCGCCTGGGAATCAAGGAGAACGAGCACATCCTGGTCAAGTCGCGACGCGGTGAGTCCAGGCCGCTCGCCCGGATCACCGACGAGGTGGCCCCCGGCGTGCTCTACATGGCCATGCACTTCCCCGACGGAGCGAACGCGCTGACGAACACGGCACTCGACCCGCTCTCCAAGATGCCCGAGCTCAAGCACTGTGCTGTGTCTGTCGCGAAGATCACGGAGGCCTGACGATGGCGGCAAAAGGCGAGATGCTCTACGCGTGGACCAACGACCCGAACCTCGCAGCAAAGGCCGAGTGCGGGGGTGCGGTCACCGCGCTCTGGAAATACGCGCTCGAGAACAAGATCGTCGACGCTGTCTTCGCCGTGAAGAAGGGGGCCGACCTCTACGACGCGGTGCCGACCCTGATCAAGGACCCGAAGGACCTGGACGATACGGCGGGGTCGCTCCACTGCGGAACACTCCTGATGGCCAAGCTCATCAAGAAGTACCTTGACGGCGCGAAGGACCAGAAGATCGGTGTCACTGTCAAGGGCTGCGATGCCATGGGCATCTACGAGCTCGCGAAGCGGAACCAGATCAACCTTGACAACCTCTTCCTGATCGGTGTCAACTGCGGTGGCTCGGTCTCCCCCGTGCTCGCCCGGAAGATGATCGCCGAGAAGTTCGAGGTCGATCCCGATGATGTGGTCAAGGAGGAGATCGACAAGGGCCAGTTCATTATCGTCACCAAGGACGGGACCCACAAGGGGATCTCGATGGACGAGCTCGAGGACGCCGGGTATGGCCGCCGCCCGAACTGTCGCCGGTGCGAGATGAAGGTCCCGCGCCAGGCCGATATCGCGGCCGGAAACTGGGGTGTCATCGGAGACAAGGCCGGCAAGGCGACCTTCCTCGAGATCTGCTCCGAGAAAGGGGCCGACCTGGTCAGCAAGGCGGTCACCGCTGGCAAGATCGGCACCGAGCCGGCGAACCCGAAGGGGATCGAGATCCGCGGCAAGATCGAGAACTCGATGCTCAAGCTCGCCGACAAGTGGCGCGCCAGGGACTTCGAGGCACTCGGGGAGGGCGACGCGCGACTTCAGTACATCCTGAACGAGACGTCGCGCTGCATCAAGTGCTACGCCTGCGTCGAGAACTGCCCGATCTGCTACTGCGAGACCTGCAGCACCAAGAACCCTGCGCTCGTCCCGCCGGGCCGTCTCCCGGTCAGCCCGATGTTCCACCTGATCCGCCTCGCCCACGTTGCGGACTCGTGCGTGAACTGCGGACAGTGCGAGGAGAACTGCCCGATGGAGATCCCGAACGCCCGGTTCATGCACGCGAACCAGGTGGAGCTCCAGAAGATCTTCGGCTACAGGCCGGGCCGCGACCTGCGCCTCCCGATCCTCGCGCTGGTCGAGGAGAAGTCGGAGCGCGCTCGCCTCGCGGCGACTGGGAGCGACCAGATTTACCTGAACGTCTTCCAGCCTGCCCAGGAGTGACCGGATTCCGGATACGGGCGGGAACGATCACCATCGGGGATCCTCGAACAGACCCGTCCCCTCTTTTTTTCGCGTCCTGCACCCTCCTGTTTTCAATCCATTTCACCCCCCATCCTGACCCACCGGCTCCCCGAATCCGTGGGGTGATGCCCTGTCCTTTCAACTCTTTCCGGCCGGTACTCGAGACGGGAGACCGGGACAGGGATAACCCATTCGTTCCCTCCGCCGGGGTCCGGCAAGGCAGGCAACCGGACCTCCCCCACAGGTGATCGCGGGGGGATGCCGGGCCGCCGTCCTCCTGGCGTCGCGGCAGTTCGCGTATCCCCCCCCCAGTGTCACCTGGAACATGGGGAGTGGGAAGAACCTCGTGGGGAGGATAGACGCCACGATAATTCCCTGGCGGGACGAGCCAAACGCCCGTCGTCTCCGATCGTGCGAACGGGTTACCCGGGCGAGAGAAAAGCCGGAAGGGGGGCGGGTACCGCTCCGCTCCGGGAGAAACCGGGGGAGAAAGGGGGTGGGAGGTTACCAGGTCTCGGCGAATGCCGTGTTCACGTAGATGTCCTCGAGCCGTGCCTTGTGTCCGCGCTCCATCGCGGCCAGCTCGGTGAAGAGCTTCGTGACCTCGGCGTCGTCGGACGCGGCGGCGAGCTGGGTGTACATCTGCATCGCCGCGAGCTCCTTCTTGATCGCGACCACGAGGCCGTCGACCGGCTTCAGATCGGGGGTCAGGGGCGGCGTCGGGATGGAATCGCCGACCTTGTAGTCCTTCGTGCTGGAGAAACCGAGCGACGTGATGTCGCGGCTCAGCAGCTTCTGCAGGTACTCGCGGTGACCCTTCTCCTCCCCTGCGAGCTCGCCGAAGAGCTTCTTGAGGTTCGCATCGTTCACCTTCTCCGAGATGGTCTGGTAGAAGGTGTATGCCTCTACCTCGTTGTTGATCGCGTCGGAGATGATCTTCTTGTAGTCTTCAGGAGTCATGAGTTCAGACAGCCTCCAATGTAACGAATATTTTCGTCTGTCTGCTTATAAAATTATTCATTGTAGCCGAAAAATTAACGATTATTGATTATCTTATTGCGCCCGGAGGAGGTCGAGTGGACGATGGCAATCGGACACCCTGCCCGGATCGCGCTCCCCTTCGGAACCCTGCTCGCGGTTTCGGTTATGCAATCCCCGTTCACCGTGAAAGGGGGACCGGTGGTCGACACTGCGGCTCCGAATTCCGTCTGAGACGGGCGCCGCCCGGGGTTCAGGATCCGACTGGGATGAGGTGCACGGCGGAGGCCTTGAACGTCGCGAAGATCCTGACTCCCGGTGATAGTGCTAGGTCATGGCAGCTCTCGCGCGTGAGCAGGGCAGTGAGGGGGAAACCCACGTCCAGCCGGACCTGTATCGTGCTCCCGCAGGGGACGACTCCCAGGACCTCGCCCTCGAGGCAGTTCCGTGCGCTCGAGGCGAACGGGGCCCCCGAGAGGATCACGTCCTCGGCATGGAACGTGGCCACCACCTCCCCGAGGGTGCCGGAGGCAGCGGAGAACGTCACGCCCGACGTGGTGGTGATCCGGACGACCGAGCCAAACCGTTCGGACCTTCCCCGGATGATGTTGCCGATGCCGAGGAACTCTGCGACGAACCGATCCGCCGGGTGGAGAAAGACGTCCCCGGTCTCCCCCACCTGGACGATCCTTCCGTCCCGCATGATCGCTATCCTGTCCGCGAGAGCGAAGACGTCCTCGAAATGGTGGGTGATGTGGAGGACGGCAGTCCCCGTCAGGCGCCGGACCCGGGAGAGCTCCGCGCGCATCCTCTCCCGCGTGGGGCCGTCGAGAGCGCTGAGGGGCTCATCGAGAAGCAGGACCTTCGGCTCCAGGACCAGGGCGCGGGCCAGTGCGACCCGCTGCTGCTCCCCCCCGCTGAGCGACCCCGGGGATCTTCCGAGCAGGTGATCGATCTCCAGCAGCCCGCAGATCTCTATGACCTGCTCGCGCCGCCTCGCCGCCGGAACCCTGCGCTGCCGGAGCCCGAACGCGATGTTCTCCCCCACGTCGAGGTGCGGGAAGAGCATGTAGTCCTGGTAGACCATCCCGACGGGGCGTGACCACGGGGCTGTCCGGGTGACATCGCGCCCGTCGAGGACGATCCGCCCGGAAGATGGGAAATGGATGCCGGCGATGGTCTCGATGAGGACGCTCTTTCCCGCGCCGGTTGGACCGAGTATCACGAAGTACTCGTTGTCACGGACCTCGAGGGAGATGTCCCGGACTGAGAAATCCCCCAGCGATGTCGTCAGGGACTCGATGCGCAGCATGGTCTCCCGCCTAGAACACCACGATGTCCCGGTCGATGCCGTCGACCGCGATCAGCGTGATCAGGGAGATCAGGATCAGGATGGTCGCGGCGGCGATGGCCATGTTCAGGTCGCCGGTCGAGATGTTGAGGAAGAGTGCGAGCGGCAGCGTCTCTGTCCTCATCGGCGTCGCTCCCGCCAGCATCAGCACGGCCCCGAACTCGCCCATCGCCTTCGACCAGGTGATGATCGTCCCGGCGACGAGACCGGGACGGGCCATCGGGAGGGTGACCTGGAGGAACGTCCCCGCCTCCGTGCAACCGAGGGTCTTCGCCACGTGCTCGAACCGGGGATTGATGGCGACGAACGAGGACCGAAGGATCCGGATCAGGTAGGGGAGGTTCACGAACACCTGGGCGACGACGATCCCGAGTGGAGTGAAGACCACGGCGAACCCCGCCTCCTCCAGGATCCTGCCCCACGGGGTCGTGCCAAAGAAGAGAAGGAGCGCGATCCCGGCCACGAGAGGCGGCAGGGTGAGCGGGAGGGTCAGGGCGAGTGTCGCAACCCTTTTTCCGGGGAAATCGTACCGGGCGAGCGAGTACGCGATCGGGACGGCGAGAGCGATGCAGATGAACGTCGAGAGCAGACCCGTTCCGAGGCTGAGCAGGATTGCGAACCGGATCTCCGGGCTGGCAAGGCTGGAGACGAGCGCCGCCGGCGGGGCTGACAGGATGAGGCCCAGCAGGCTCGCGCCGACGAAAACGACCAGGCAGGCGGTCAGGGACAGGAAGAGCCTGCGCATCAGCACCGGTCCTCCGGTGCTGTCCGCGGGCTTCGGGCCCCCCTCTCCGGGGCGTACCTGCCCGCCTCCCTCACCCTCCCGACGTGCCGGGGAGTCACCCATCCCGGTACGGCGCCGGGAACGCTGTCGAAGGCGGGTATGTATGGCTTGATGTCGAGCAGGGGCGTGCCGTCCAGGATGTCGAGGCCGGCCACACGGAGGACCCCGTCCTCGACTCCCATGAGAGTGACGCAGGAGAGTCCTATCGGGTTGGGGCGGTTGAAGTGGCGGGTGGCAAAGATGCCGTGCGGTTCCTCGGCGTCGGTGAGCGGCAGCTCGACCAGGGCGCATCTCTCAGCCCTGTCGAAGTGGTAGACGAGGATCAGGTGGGAGAAACCCTCGATCCCGACAAGCCCCTCCCGGAACTCCGGGTAGACTTCGACGATCCCCTCTTCGGCCGAGAATACGCTCTGGATGGGAGGAGCACCGACAGTTCTGGAGCGCGAGCGCACGACGCCGATGACCTCATACGTGATCTCTTGATGACCTGCCATACCCGGTCCCCTTCAGGGCGTGATGTTTGCGTACGTCTCGTTCGGGTACGGGGGGAAACCATGCCTCTCGAAGATCGCCTTCCCCTCGTCCGACGCGGCGAAGGCCGCGAAGGCACGTGCTCCCTCCGGGTTCTCCGCGAAGGTCGTCACACCCACCGGGACGACCAGCACCTCGTTCTCGCCTGCCGGGATCGGGATCGCGTCGAGCTTCGCGGGATCGACCTGGTCGAGTGTGAGGAGGGCTGCATCGGCCTGTCCGAGGGTCATGAGGACGGTCAGCTCGTTGATCGTGGGGGTCCGGGTCACGACGTTCTTCTCGACATCCCCGGCGATGCCGAGGCGTCCGAACATCAGGGCGCCGGACTTGCCGATGGCCGTCGCGTTGAGATCCCCCAGGGCGATCTTCAGGCCAGGCCTGGCGAAGTCCCTGAGCGACGTGATCTTCCTGGGGTTCCCCTGCTGGACGGCGATCACGGGCACGTGGTAGGCGATGAGCTCGGAATCGCCGACAAGATCCTGGCGCTCCGCGATACCGTACTCGACCGTGGAGCCCGGGACGAACACATCGCCCTTCCGGGTCAGGTTCATCTGGGAGATGAGGACTCCGCTTCCCCCGAATGAGAACTGCACCCCGGTGCCCGACCTCTGCGTGAACGCACGGGCGAGCTCTGTCATCGGCGCCTTGAGCCCGGCTCCTGAGAAGACCAGCAGGCTCCCCGCCGAGTCCGCCGGGCTGCCCTGCATCGTTTCCGTGCCGGATGGGGTTACCCCGCCCTGCGTCGAGGTGCAGCCGGACAGGAGCATCGCCCCGGCGAGCAGGAGCACGACCAGGATGGCGGCGTGGATGGACTTCATGGAGAAAGGTTGCTTCCTGATTAAATATAATCTTTTTTAAAACGATTCGTATCAACCACATGTATTTAACTACATTTCTCCAGGGTGCCGCATACGGCGAGCTCTTCCGGGTACCGGGGCCGAGAGAGCGGCCGCCAAGCCAGGCCCGGGGGGCGCTGGAGACGATGCGGAGCAGGTTCTCCGTATGGGCACCGGAATCCGGGCAACTCCTTTCGACCATGTCTCCGTATCCTCGTGATGGTGAAGGTCTCCGCCTTCCACCTCCCACTTCCTCTGCGATTGCAGGCGACGCCCCACCCGTTCCGCCGTCGGAACAGATGAATTTCCCCGGACGTGGCGGTTCGTCATTCTCTCCGGCACCCCCGTCTTCCAGCACCGGCCGGGCATGAACGGCGACCGTCCCGACAGGGGATCCCTGAGCTGCTTTCGACCGGTATCGCCGGCGCCCTCCGTCGATTCCTCCCGGTGGGGTTTGATCGAGGATTCGTCGAACTCCCTGGGGAGCGTGTGTATCACAGAGGTACCCCCCCATCGATGGCATCGTCCCTGAGACAGGGACGAAGATCCCCCTCGGGGATGAGACAGGACCCGGTCATGGCGGGAACCGTTCTTGATTTCTGCCGGCTGTTGTCCGTATTCCGCCCCCGATGGAGGCTCGCCCAGTGGCAAGACCTCTGAGAATGACGAGCCCCAGGAGACTGCCCCCCCGAAGCCGGTCAGCACGACCCGGGGAGCCCTGGTGCTCGAACCGGTCCGTCGCGGTCGTGGGGTGCCGGTTGCCGGGTGGAGGCATAGAGCCAGGACGCCTCAGAGCCTGCTCTCAGTCAGGAAGCGGCCGGACCGAGTCCGGGTGGAATCGCGCCATCGCAACCGAGCCTGGAGAGGGAGCCTGTTCTCCGCTCTTGGCAAAGCCCGTGAGCCGGACAGGTTCGCCGTGGTGGTCAACGAGGAGCCTGACCCGGAAGGCCGGGCCAAGTTTTTCGACCGTCTCCACAATTCCCGGGATACCGAGGTCGCCGGGGGACATCGGGTCGTTCGGTGCGGTGATCGTTACCGAAGACGGCGGCACGTGGCAGACAGGACCCGCCTCCCCGCCCGTGAGGTCCCACGGCAGGAGGTTCTCGAGCCCAAGAGCTCTCGCCGCCC
Source organism: Methanospirillum sp. (assembly GCA_012728895.1). Taxonomy (GTDB): domain Archaea; phylum Halobacteriota; class Methanomicrobia; order Methanomicrobiales; family Methanospirillaceae; genus UBA288. The sequence goes on from JAAYEG010000033.1 coordinate 21,847, forward strand.
GGAGGTTCGGTGGACGCTCAACGAGCTCAACGTAGGGATCGTCGGCCACAATCCGACCGTCGTCCAGGACCAGGATACGGTCCGCATGCGCCCCGGCCTCGTCGAGCGCATGGGTCACCTCGAGCACGGTGAACCCGAGAGACCGGCGGAGTTCCGCGAGCTCGAGACGACAGCCGGCCCTCGTCGCCGGGTCGAGGGCTGCGAACGGTTCGTCCAGGAGAAGCAGATCCGCGCCGGTCACGAGGGCGCGGGCGATCGCGACCCGCTGCTGCTCGCCCCCCGAAAGCGTGACCGGCCGGCGGTCGGCGAGGTGGGTGCACCCGAGCCGCTCGAGCATCGACTCAGCCCCCAAACGGGCGTCATCCCCCGGGGTTCCCCGCATCTTCAGACCGAAGGCGACGTTTTCGAGGACCGAGAGGTGCGGGAAGAGACTGTAGTGTTGAAAGACGAGCCCGACCCGGCGGGCCTCGGGCGGGAGAGCCCCCGAGTCCACTCCACGGAGGGCGATCGACCCGGACTCGGGCCTGACCAGCCCCGCGACGACACGTAACAGGAGGGACTTTCCTGCCCCGGACGGCCCCACGATCAGGCAGAGTTCGCCCTCCCGGATGTGGAGCTGGTCGATCTCGAGGATAAAACGGCCCTTCCTGAGGAGAATACCCTCAAGCCGGAGCATCGGGCCTCCAGAGTCGGGTCGCCGCCCGCCGGAGCAGCACCAGCACCCCTCCGCAGGCGACGAGGAGTATTATCGCGACGGCCACCGTGTCCGCGAGCCCGTACTGCGTGAATCGCGTGTAGACCAGGGTCGAGACCACGAGCGGGTAGTATGCGATCATGACCACGGCAGCGAACTCGCCGACGGCCCTTCCCCACGCGGTGATCGCGCCTGAAAGGCACTCACGGGCTGCGAGAGGGAGGGCGATCCTGAGGAACGCAGCCTGAGGCCCCGCGCCGAGGGTCCGGGCGACCTCCTCGAGCTCGATAGGCACCTTGGCGAACCCATCGCGGGCGGCATCGACGTAGTACGGGATACCGACGAAGAGCATGGCCGCCACGATCCCGAAGAAGGCGTCCTCGAACGAAAACCCGAGCGCGCCGAGCGGTTGACCGAGCGGGCCGTAGCGCATGAAGACCAGGTAAACGAGGAGGCCGGCGATCGTATGCGGCAGCACGAGGGGCAGGTCGACCAGCGCCTCGACAAGAGGGAGAGCGCGGTTCCTGGAGCGAGCCATCAGGTAGGCGAGCGGCGTGCCGAGTAGGGCGAGTAGGATGACCGCAAGGAAGGCCGCGGCAAAGGTGGTCAGGATCGCGTTCCAGACGGTGGAGTCGCCGATCGTCGAAACGAGGACATCTGGCCGTTCGATCGCACGGGCGGCCAACGTCGCGAGCGCGAGGAGGATCAGGCCGACGAGCAGACCCCCCCCGATATCGAGGAGGAGCAAACCGGTTAGTGCCCCCTTCTTGATAGCGACGCCGTCAGCCATCGATACACGGTACGGCGCGGGAGGGTAAGATGGATTTGGTCGAGGGAGGCGTTGACCACCCGCGACCGGAATTGCTTAATCGTCAGGGCCTCCTACGTCTCCTGCATGACGAGAGGATACGTCACCTTGTCAACAGCGATACTGCTGGTCCTCGGGCTGCTCGTCATCCCCGCGGCGGGCGCACAGACCACCTCGCTCGATATCGTCCGGTACGGCTGGGACAATACGACCGTCGCTGAGTCGGTGACCGTGAACGTCACGTGGATGGAGGCGAACCTGCCCGTGATGGGAGACGGTGCGACGCCGTACTACTTCCAGGGACCGACCTTCGATGGTTCGAACCTGTGGGATCCCGCCGAGTCGATCTACGTGGACTCCGCGACGATCAAGATCAACGAGACGATCAGGGGAACCGCCGTCCATGACCTCGTCGAACTCGTCGGGGGGATGCACCCCGGCGACGAGATCCGGGTGCGTGCAGACGACGGGATGTGGAAGCGGTTCGGGTACGCGAACGTCTACAACCCGCCGGCACGACAGGGACCCCCCGTCGTCGCCTGGTGGAACGCGCGGAACGGGTATGCCTGGCCCGACTCGATGCGCCTCTTCTTTTTCGCCGACACATCGTCGAACGAGATGGGCCGGCATATCTTCGGGAACGAGGACATGCACCAGTCCATGGCCCCCCGGTACTGGCACTACTTCGACATCTACCCCTCGGCGGCGGGCCTCTCGGTGCGATCGGTCGCCTATCTGGAGATCTTCCCCGCCCCGCGTGCGCTCGCCGTCCCCGGGAGCACGGAGATCCCGACGGACACGGACGGCGACGGGCTCTACGACGACGTGAACGGCAACGGGAGGAGGGATTTCGCCGACGTCGTCCTGTACTTCAACCAGATGACCTGGATCGACTCGAACGAGCCCGTGCCGTTCTTCGATTTCAACGGGAACTCCCGGATCGACTTCGCCGACGTGGTCGCGCTCTTCACCTCGCTCTGATCCATCCCGCGCATGGAGATGGAGCCCCCTCCCGCCCCGGGGGGATTCTGCCCTGGGGCGGCGAACCGCCGCAGATCTCTCCCGGAGGGCTCGGGAGACGTCTTCGGGAGCTGGATAACGACGGAGCGCGGGACGGCCGGGAACGACCGCTCGACCCCCGGAACGCGTGCCCGGAAGGGGGGGGCATCGTGGCTCTCCCGGCATACCGTGCCGTGCCGGGAGAGGGGGCAGGGGAAGAGGAATCGGCCCCGGCGCCGTATCTTTGGGCAGACATCTACCGGAGTCGCGCTTGACCACATGATTTATCGACGATGGTCGGTTATCCTTTTACGACGGGGAATGGGGCCAGCAACGCCGGCCAGGAGCCTTCCGGCACGGGGACCGCCCGCGGGCCGTGCTGGGCCCTGTCCTGCTGGCAACCGGCCGTCTAACGGGTGAACAGATGAGACTCTACCTGCGTGCCTGCCCCATCCTTCTGATCGCAGCAGCGGCACTCCTGGTTGTCCCTGCATGGGGAGCCGTCCTCCCGGGCCACGACCACATCATGCTCCATGTCGCGAATGACGCGGGGGCGAAGTACGATACCTTCGGAAATGACAGTTACTACGTTCACTTCGATGGTGACCGTGGAGTGAGCGCTGTGCATATCACCACCGACCCGGCTCTCCCGCTCGGCCAGATAACGGTCACGGAAAAACAGACCGGGACGTTCTTCGTGACCGACACAGGAGGCAAGGCCTACGAGGACGAGCTCCTCGTCCTCGTGGCCGTGAACGGTAGCCTCGCAGACGATTTCCAGGTCCGGATCTCGGCCGACGGATATACCTGGATACCGAACGCGGCGATAAATACGGCACCCGAACTCTACACCTACCAGCCCGTCGCCCTGAACGAGACCTTCACGGGGGTCGATTTCTCATACGGCCCCCAGGTATGGCGACCAGCAGGTCTGCCCCTGTACCCACTCTTCGAGGGACAGGATCTCTCCGACCTGGATAACGAATTCCGGCTCGCCTTCATCGACCTGAACGCCGGGGTCCTGGGACCGAACGATGGGCTCGTAAACCGGGGTGCGGTGAGGGTCAACTACTCGTTCAGGCACCTCCCCTCGTTCGCGGCATTCGCTGTCTACGGCTACTGCAAGAACCCCAACCAGGGTGAAGGCATCTCGTGGACCAACAGGCTCGGATCCCCCGGCGCGAGCGGGTTCTCGGTCGTTAGTCCGGCTGTCAGGGTGGTGCCCGGGGCGATGCTCGCGCCGACGGACACGGACAGTGACGGGCTGTACGAGGACGTCAACGGGAACGGCCGTCCGGACTTCGGGGACGTCGTCGTCTTTTTCAACCAGATGGGCTGGATCGGGGCGAACGAGCCGCTCGAGGTGTTCGACTGCAACGGTAACGGCCGTATCGACTTCGCCGACGTCGTCTGGCTCTTCAACCATCTCTGACGCCAGTTTCTGCCCGCCCCGGCCAGACGGGGTTTCGGGATCGGAATGGCGGAAGGGACTGACGGATGTCCGGCGATCGGGCAGGGCGAGGGTCATCGCAACGCCGGGCAGGATCGGCTGGCCCCGACGCGCGGTCTTATTTAGGAAGATGGGGCCCGTCTGCCGTCCTGCTTCCAGGCGGTCGTTCAGAGGAACGCTGTCGAGCGGGCGGCACCCGGATCAGGGTTTCTTTATCCCGGGTATGCTCTGTCCCCGGCAGTTGGGGGATCGCGGATGGCGGGCGACGCGCTGGAAAAACCCCTCCGCCGATCTTTCGGACCACTTCCGCCCTCCCGCCACAGTGCCGGGAGAAACCTCGATATCGCAGCCCGCGAGAGAGAGACGGGGGACGGTCTCCTGACGGGGCGAAGCCCCCTGCCCGGCCCGAACGCCCCCGTCACGGTCGTCCGGGACCGGGCTATCGGGGTTCTGGACGGTTCGCTTCTTCGCCCTCCGTCCCGGTGACGGGACAGGGGAAGCGAAAGAGAGATTACGTCTTCTTCCCATCCCCCATCTGGTCCAGGTACCGGAGGGCTATCAATGTCAGGACCGCGACGAGGACGACCACCAGGAATCCCGTGATAACCATGAAAACGAACAGGACCGCGACGACGACAAGGAAGAGCAGCCCCAAGTTCGAGGACAGGAGCGAGCCGGCCAGGCCTCCAAGTCCCCGACCCTCCGGGATGTCCTGCTGCGAGACCTCCCCCGGCTGGACGCTGACCGGGGAGTACTCCTGCAGGGGCCCGATGTCCAGGTACGGCAGGGTGGTCGGCGACGAGGTCCCCGCGCTCCCGTTCGACGGCGGCGTCTCCGCGGGAGATGCGGTCCCGGACACCGGGACCGTCGTCACCGTGGTGAGCCCGGTGTAACCCTCGCGTTCCCGGGACGGCGTCTCCTCCGTGGTCGGCAGGCCGGTATCTGCCGGAACGGGGACCACCGTGAGGGTGCCGGCGGATGCGGTGGCGACCGGTGCGGGGGTCTCCAGAGGATCGACGGGGGCTCGCGAGGTGACGGAGAATTCGGGTGTCGTTGCGGGGACCACGGTCGCCCCCGCTGCGGGCGGGTCCGCGGGAACCAGGGATGGGGTGGTGACCGGGATGGTCTGGCTCGCCGTGGATACCACCGTTGGGACGGTGGTATCGGCGACGGGGAGGGTCGGGGTCCGGGACAAAGATGCTGTGGAGCCGACCGGCTGGACGGTGGTGGACCTGGCGGGGCTGGTCGCTGAAACCGTGGTGATGGTCGTTTTCGAAAGAGCGGTGGTGATCGAGGTGACCGGTGCGGTCGTCGCTGTCAGTGTGGTCGGGGCGACCGTGGTGTACGTCGGGACCGGAGTACTGGTAGGCGTGGGCGTTTGAATTCCCCTCACCGCAAATCCGCTTGCCCCGGACGCGCCGACTGTATTCGTCCACGAGATCCCCTCGCCCTGGTTCGAGTTCAGACACCAGCCGTAGACGTTGAACGCTGCGAACGTGTCGAGGTTCTCGAAGGAATACTGGATCCGGATCGCCCCATCATCCTTCAGGCCCGAGATCGTCGTATTCCTTCCCAGCGTCCCGGCCCGCAGGTCGACGAACATCAGAAGAAATCTGTCGCTCCCGCTCTGGCCGGAATGGATCGGGTAACTGGGCAGGCTCGAAGGTTTCCAATCCTGGGGGCCGTAGATGAAGTCATCCTTTCCAAAGGTTGCGTCGACCGCGCCGTCCCTGTAGTCGTACGCCGTCGGCATCGTGTTCGGCTGGGGTGAGGGCGTCCAGGTGTATCCGCTCGACCTGATCCTTACCCGGAGCCCGTCGTTGACCGGTTCGCGGACGGCCACCAGGAGAATGCCCCCGTCGGAGTAGCCTCGACCCCCCGTGTCAGTCATGAAAAATGTGCCGGACTGAGCATCGGAGACGGTCGTCTGGCCGTGGGCCGAGGACGGGTTGGTCGTGATATGGAGAGCGTTCAGCCCCGAGGCATCGAACTTGACGTACTTCGACCCCCCGTTGGCCATGGAGACGGTGATGTGCCGGTGGTCGGGGAGGACCGTCGCGGCAACAGCCCCGCAGGAGGTGATCACGAGAGCGACGAGGACGACGGAGAGGGTCCGTGCGAAGATCGGAGGAGTCATGCACAAGTTCCCGGTATACATTGAAGGGATTCAGAGCACATCAAACCAGCCAGCCCTCGAGAGCAGGGCCCATAGGAGCAGGGCGGCGAGTGCGCAGTTCATCAGCAGGTCTCTGCGCCCGAATCGCGGGCGGTGGTAGCAGCTCGGGCGGGCGACTGCGCCATACCCCCGGACCTGCATCGCGTCGGTCACGTGACGGGACCGCGAGATCACGGTGACCGTCATCGGTACAGCCAGGGCGAGGAGGCGGGAGGGTTCGCGGACCAGGACCCGCCCCTCGAACGAGAGGGCGCGGGCCGATTGGGCTTCCACGATGCGTCTCAGGTCGTCTGCCAGCCAGGTCGTCGAACGGAGCGCGTAGCTCAGGGCGAACGTGAGCGAGTTCGGGAGACCCATGCCCTTGAGCGACCGGACCAGGGAGGAGTAAGACGTGGTCATCACGAAGAGGGCTCCGACGAGTGCGAGGATGACGAGTCGGAGGCCCATGCTGGCCGCGAAGAGAAGGCTCCCCGTGGAGAGAACCGGGTGGAGGAGACCGATCGACGCCGACCAGAAGATCGTCCCGTAGTTCTCGCGGGGGAAAAAGGCGTCGATGGCGACGATCGTGACCAGGAGCGGCAGAATCGGGGCGAGCGTTCGGATAGACGGGAGAAGGAGTCCGGCGAGCCATCCGTACGCGGCGACGAGGACGAGGACCCCTGCGAGCGGCAGCGGGGTCTCGAAGGTGAGACAGACCAGCGTCGTTGCGACCACGGTCGCCATACGGGTCCGGGGGTCCAGTCGGTGGACGAACGAGTCCCCGGGCGAGTACGCGAGGCGGGCGCCGACGGCGCGTCTTCTTTTTCCACGGCGCAGGGGCATCGCTCACCGACACCCGAACCCCGGTCCGGGATTTCTCTCGTCGGTCACGATCCGGCCTCCGTGAAGTGTCACTGTCCGGTCGGCACATGCATCCCCGAACGGGCGATCGTGTGTTGCGACCACCACCGTCCGCCCCCGGTCCGCGAGCCCGCGCAACAGGGCCCCCAGACGGAGCTTCCTCTCGCTGTCAAGGCCGAGGGTTGGCTCGTCGAGGGCGACGACGGGCGTCTCCATCGCGAGCACGCTCCCGATCGCTACACGCTGGCGCTCGCCGATCGAGAGGGAGAGCGGGGAGGACCCGGGCGGAATCCCGTCGAGGCCGAGCGAACGGACGACATCGGCCGTCCGGCGCGCGCATTCCTCCCCGCTAACACCCAGGTTCCGGGGCCCGAAAGAGATCTCGTCGGCGATAGACTCGGAGAAGAGCAGGTAGTCCGCTCCCTGGAAGAGGACTCCGACCTCCCGGGCGATATCGGCGACCGGCCGGCGGGCGATCGGCCGTCCCCGCACCGCGACCGTGCCACGTTCCGGACGGATGATGCCGTTGAGCATGCGGAGAAGGGTCGACTTGCCTGACCCGTTCGCGCCGATAAGTACGGTCACCTCTCCGGGGTAGAGGTCGAGGTTGACACCATCGAGCGCTGAGCGCGACTGGCCGGGATACCTGAAACAGACTCCCCGGATCTCGACGGAGGGGCAGCTCCCCGGCCGCTGGCGGTACGGGAGGGAGGCCCGGCAACCGGGGTGCCGGACGGCACTGCCCTGGCGGGCAGACAAAACCCTGTCCGCAACGAGCCGCCCCTCCTCCAGGACGACCTCCCGGTCCGCCACCGGTGCCAGCAGCTCGGTCCGGTGCTCGGAGACGATCACGGTCAGGTTGAACCCCGCCCGGAGGGCCGAGAGGGTTCCGACGAGGGCCGACGCGCTTTCCGCGTCGAGGCCAGAGAGCGGCTCGTCGAGGACCAGCACGGAAGGGGCCGTGGCGAGGGTGGCCGCGATGGCGACTCGCTGCCGCTCGCCCCAGGAGAGCGCGTCGATCGTCGAGTGCCGGAGGTGATCGATCTTGAGCAGGCGGATCGCATCTGCTACCGCCGCGTCCATTATCTCCTCGTCTGCCCCCAGTTGTTCGAGCCCGAACACCACCTCGTCCTCGACAGTGGTCGAAAAGAGCTGGGAATCGGGGTCCTGGAAGACCATCCCGATCACCCGGGCGGACGCGTTCACCGGCCTCTCCCGTGTGTCGGATCCGGCGATCCGGACGCTGCCTTCCATCACCCCGGGCGTCGTGTGCGGGACCAGGCCCGTCAACGCCCGGCAGAGCGTCGACTTACCCGACCCCGACGGACCGAGCAGGAGCACGATCTGCCCGCGCTCCACCGAGAACGTGATGGCGTCGAGCGCCCGTACCGGTTCTCGCCCGGGCGATGAAGGGTAGACGAAACCCAGGTTGTGCACCTCGATGACCGTGCTCTCAGACGTTGCCATCGATCACCCCTGCCCTCCTGAGACGCCGGACGAGGAGGACCGCGAGCACTCCGCCGATCCCACCGAAGACCAGGTGAGTGACCGACGCGATCCCGATCCCGAGCAGGATGAAGTGGGCCTGGACCCCGAAAAAAAGATTCACGGCGTAGTTGACAGTCATCTTCGCCAGGTTCGCACCCGCTCCGACGATGAACCCGACCCCGACCAGGTCGATGCGGCCCGTGAAGAGCAGGGTGAGGACGTCGACGGTCGCCCCGAGCGCCACGTGTTTGAGAAGGTCGAAGACGTGGAGCGGGTCCGAACCGAAGAACGAGGCGAGCAGGCCCGCGATCAGGCCCATGTACGCGCCGGCGCCGGGCCGTCCGACCAGGGTCGCGCCGACCATGACGGGGATCACCCACCAGGTGCCGGAACTGCCCGGGATCCGGAGCGGGATGGGAAAGAAGACGTCGAGAACGAATACGAGCGCGCCGAGCATCGAGAGCACCGCGGTCTCCTGGAGGGTGAAATATGTCTTTTCAGGCACCTGCGCCACCTTCGATGTCGAGGGTCCAGGACTCCAGGTTGAGCTGGAACGAGAGGGGCTGCGGGCGGTCGACTGCCACGAGCAGGAGCGTGCGCTCGATATGGCCGCCACCGGTGGAGGTGATATAGAACGTCCCCTCCGGGACCGAAGTCCGGGTCACCTGTCCTTTCCGCTCGACGAGGTCCCTCGTCAGGTGGAGGCTGTCGAGTCCGCTCCCGTTACGCAGAAAGGTCAGGCCCACGCATTCGCCCGGGAGTCCCCCGGCGCTGACAGCGGAGACCTCGACGGGCATCCCGTCCGGTAGCACGCGGGCGTCCAGCTGATCGTCTGCAGGGATCACGGTGCCCGCGACGTAGAAACCGCTCGGTCTGAACCCGGTCGGACGGTTGGTCCACCCTCGCTCCTGTCCCGACGCGGTACCATAGACCGCGAACGCCATCGTCCCGGAGAGGGAAGAGACGCGGTAATGAACCGCTACGGCCTCGCCCAGGCCCGTGAATGGCCCGGGACCGTCGGGCGTCCCGTTGAGCGGCACGAAGGCGAGGTACCACAGGGCGTTCCGGTCACCGTCCGGGTCTATCGGCAGGGGGACGGCGTACGGCCTCCAGGCCTGGGGGCCGTAGTCGAAGTCGCCGGGTCCAAGGGAAACCGAACCGGGGGTCGCGGTCTCGGGGCCCCCGGCGATACGAACTTCCTGCCACTGCAGGAAGAGCATCGTCGCGACGAAGATGGCCAGGAGGCCCGAGATCAGGAGCAGGCGAGCGTGGATCCGGTCCATCAGTTCCTCTTTATGGGCACGTACATCCCGTCGACCTCGTCGACGAAGAGTATGGCCCTACCCCCGATGGGGCAGGCCAGCGGCCCCTTCCGGTTCTGGATCTCGATCGTCCCCCCGGTCACCTCCCGGCCGTCGAGCGTGTAGATCGCGTCGACCCCGGACGCGATCAGGTCGGAGACCGGGCAGGGTTCTACCATCTCCCGGACCCGGCCGTACATGAGATAGCGCCCGTCGTTCTGAGTCGAGGCGAGCCCGATCCCGGCCAGAGCGCCGATCACCCCGTCCTCGGTCCCACCAAGCCCCCTGAGTGTGATACCCAGGTTCCTGGCGAGGGTCCGGGCACGCTCCTGGTCCAGCACGATCCTCTGGGCGTCCTGACCGAAAGCGACCAGGGACGGGGTGACCTGGGCGTCGGTCGCCCAGCACAGTCCCGGGTCGCTCCCCTCGACGAAGTCGGCCATCATGACCTGCTCGGCGATCTCCCCGGCATGATCGGCGACCGCCGGATCGTGACCCCGGAGCTGTATCACCGCGCACGAATTGTGCGAGGTGTACGGCACCGCCTCGTGGACGAGAAGCTGGTGACGCGTGACGCCGTGCAGTGGGTAGCGCTCGGCGCACGCGCCTGCGATCGCGCGGGCGAGTCGCCCGGTGCCCCGCGAGTTCAGCGAATCGGTATCGTCGATTGCAACAAATATCGTCATTATCCTCTCCGAATTGTTGTTCCGTGGATGCACGTGCACCTTCGTTTCATTCTTCGTCTCCCGGCCCCGTGCCGGACGTCACCGCCAGCCGCAGTGGAGGATAGTCGTCAGCCTCGACGGCGGCTCCGCCGTACGCGATACGGGCGCACCGGTCGAGAACCAGGGAGACCTGGTCGGTATCCTCGCCGAGTTCGCCGAGGTGCGTGAGAATCTCGCGGTCGGTTGCCTCGATCTCCAGGTGATGTTCGGCCGAGAGATGGAGGCGGAATGCCTGCCCCAGGTGCCGGCAGGCCTCCCGGACGTCCCCCGCCGCGTGGAGTGAGTCCGCGGCAGCGATCAGGGCTGCGGCTTCCGCGCGACGGTCCCGCGCCGCCACCCCGGTTGGAGGAGCGGCAGTGGCCGGCCGGCGGGAGAGACGGGCGGCGGCGCCGATGAGCAGGGCGCAGACGAGAAGCGATATCGCCACCGGGACGACGAAGCCGATCACGGTGGACGGCAGGGCTGCGAACGGGGACGGAGGGTGTTCGATGACAAGCGAGACGATGGTCCCGTTCCGGACGATCGCATCGAGCGACGCCCGGTTCAGCTCATGGTCCTGGAAGGTGATCGAGACGGCGGTGGCGTTATCCGGGGTGGCGTTGGCAACCGTCATAACGCAGGGCAGGCCCGCCGCGGCGGCCTCCGCGAGGAGGGACTGGACCGTGGCGTTCTCGTCGAGGTGCTGGAGCTCGAGATAGTCGTCCACCCTCGTCAGGACGTATCGCGGACCGTCCCGATCGATCGCGGCCTCGAGCGATGCAACCCGGCCGTCGTTCCTGGAAAATCCCTCGGAAAAGAGGACCGTCGACGGGGAATTCGCAACCATCGAGGAGGTCTTCGAGACGAAACCGGCATCGAGCAGGGTCCGGTTGGCGGAGAGGACCAGGCTCGATCCGAGAAAGCGCTCGAAGGTGTCCAGGGACGGCGTCGGCGTCGGCGTGGAGACGACGCTGGACGTCCCGGCAGGGACGGCGAGTGCCTGCACCCGCTGGAGGGCCTCGTCGACCGTGAGGGGGTCCCTCCCGGCCGCAGCCGTCTGGACAGCGTGTGGGCCTGGAGCGTCCGTGCTCCTGACCGGGTCGTTTGCCTGTCCGCCGGCCGGCTGCTCCTCGAACCTGACCAGGATCTCGGGGAGGGCGGCGACCCGGTCCACGCCTGCCAGCGCGTACTCGAACCGGAGGTCGATCCTTTCGATTCTGCCAGGCGCGGCAGGAGGGAGGGTGATGCGGGTCTGCCGCGCCCCCTGCGGCACGACGAGCCGGGCCGACTGGATCGTGGTCACCGGCTCGGAGTTCCCGTCGTCCGCGACCGTGGAGATCCGAACCAGCGTTCCCGTGACCTCTTCCGGATAGGTGTTCTCGACGATGACGGGGAGGGTGCCCCCCTCCGCGGCAGGAACCGTCACCTCCCGGGCCGGGCTCGAGAGAACGATCCCTGCCGCGGCGGGGCACGCAAGCGCGAGGACGCCGAGGAGCAGGAAGAGAGATCCGGGTTTCACGACAGGATCCTCCCCGTGCCGTAGCGGAGCCAGAACTCGAGCAGGATCACCGGGAGCACGAGGGCGAAAAAGAGCCTCTGGACGCTCGTCTCCTCGTCCACGCGCTCGATGGAGGAGGGGATTTCCGCGTAGATCTCCTTCAGCGTCGCCGAGTCCACTGATCGGAAGTAGTGTCCGCTGGTCGAGGCGGCGATCGTCCTGAGAGTGGTCTCGTCGAGGGTCGCGTACTCGGCCTCGCCGAACGGGCTGTACCCTATCAGGACCGGGGAAACCGATCCGAGCCCGACGGTGAAGACCTGGACATGGCGCTCCACGGCGAGCCTGGTCGCGTCCCCGGGGGAGATCATGCCCGCATTCGAGACCCCGTCCGAGAGGAGGATCACCACCTTCTTCCGGTTCGGGATCGCATCCGCCATGTCGATCCCGAGGGCAAGACCGTCGCCGAGCGCCGTCCTGCCTGTTCTCGCGCCAATCGCGGCGACCTTCGCGAGCACCCGTTCACGATCGGGAGAGAGGTAGGCGGCGCTGGAAGCGCCCTCCTCGAAGGTCACCACTCCGACGTAGTCCTTCCTGTCCAGCGCCCGGATCAGCACACCGGCGGCCTGCTTGGCTGCCTCGAGCCGTGACGGCGCGTAATCTGTCGCGGCCATGGAGCCGGAGCTGTCGATGACCAGAACGGCGCTCAAACCCTCTCGGGTCTGCTCGAGCGAAAGATGGGGGTCTGCGAGGCCGACGAGGACCAGGGATAGGATCAGGAAGGTGCAGAGCGCCAGCAGGCGCGGGCGCCAGGGGGTCCGCTCCGTCTCCGCCGTGGCTTTCAGGAAAGCCGTGTGCGAGAACTCGAGCGCCGCGGTCCTCCGTCTGGTGAGAGCGAGGTGCCGGAGCCAGGCGAGGACTGGAACACCGAGGAGACCGATGAGCCATACCGGGTGAGAGAAACCCGGCATCAACGGCCCCTCCGCGCGAAGAGCCGCGCGGCAACCCTTTCCAACGGCTCGTCCGTCGTGCAGATGACGGCACGCGCGCCTGCCCGGCGGATGACCCGGGTGAGGTCGGCATCGAACGCGGCGGCACGTTCCGCGAACCGGGAACGGACGACCGGGTTCCCGGTATCGACCCAGCACTGCTCACCGGTCTCGGCGTCTTCGGCCCGTACGACTCCGACGTCCGGGAGCCGTTCCTCCCGGGGATCCACGACGCGGACCACGATCACCTCGTGGCGGCGTGCCAGGAGTCGCAGCGGTTCGGCGAATCCCGTGTCCAGGAGGTCCGAGACCAGGATCACCGTGCACCGGCGGGGAAGACGACGGGCCAGGGCCCCCAGAACGCCGCCGATGGATGTGTGGATCGACTGGGGGGGCGCCGGGTCGGCAAGAACCCCCAGGATCCGGGCGACCTGGGTTTTTCCTCCTCGGGCCGGAATGAACCGTTCGATCCGGTCGGAGAAGAGGCAGAGGCCGACCCGTTCCCGGTTCTCGATCGCCGATACCAGCAGGCTCGCAGCCAGCTCGGCTATCCTCTCCGCCTTCGCCCTCTCCGCCCCGAAACCGGTCGAGCCGGAACGGTCGATGACGAGGTAGAAGGTCTGCTCGCGGTCCTCGACGAACTCCCGGACATACGGACGCGCGTACCGGGCCGTCACCTTCCAGTCGATCGCCCTCAGGTCGTCGCCGGGCTGGTATTCACGGAGATCCGCCAGCTCAAGCCCGTTTCCCACGAAGATCGAGCGGTGCCGTCCCGATACCGTACCGGCGACCCTGGTACTGGTGACGAGCAGGACACGCCTGACGCGTCGGAGAAGTGCGGTGCGTCCGACCATCTCTTTCCCCTATGGAACAGGAACGCGGTCCAGGATCGCCGCGATGATGCTCTCGGTCGTGATCTCGTCCGCCTCGGCGTCGATGGTCCTGATGATCCGGTGACGGAGGACGGGCGGAGCGACCTTCTTGACGTCGTGCGGGACGACGTAGCCCCGCCCCTCGATCACGGCGCGCGCCTTGGCCATCAGGAGCAGCCCGATCGTGGCACGGGGAGATCCCCCGTACGCGATCATCTCCTCGAGGTCGAGGCCGTAGAAGGCAGGACGGCGGGTGGCGTCCACGAGCGTGGCCGCGTACCGCTTGACGGACGGGGCGGCATGCACGCCGCGGACGACGTCGTGGAGCGCTGTTATCGAGGTCGTCGATGCGACCCGCCGGGTATCGATCAGATCCCCTTCCGCGAACCGCTCCAGGATTTCGACCTCCTCGTCGAGTGCCGGGTAGGTCATCACAACCTTCGCCATGAAACGGTCGACCTGGGCCTCGGGAAGGGAGTAGGTGCCCTCGGACTCGATCGGATTCTGCGTCGCGAGGACGAAGAAGGGTCCGGGAAGCCTGTGGGTCTCGCCCTGGATCGTCACCTGCCGCTCCTGCATCGCTTCGAGGAGAGCCGACTGCACCTTCGGCGGGGCCCGGTTGATCTCGTCGGCGAGGACGACCTGGTGGAAGATGGGCCCTTTCATCGTCTCGAAGGAACCGTCGTGCTGGTGGTAGATGCGGGTCCCGATGATATCGGCCGGGAGCAGGTCCGGCGTGAACTGGATGCGGACGAACGAGGCGTCGAGAGTCGCCGCGAGGGTCCGGATCAGCAGCGTCTTCGCGATACCGGGGACCCCTTCGAGCAGGACGTGACCCCCTGCAGCCAGTGTGCAGAGGAGATCGTCGATCACTTCCTCCTGCCCGACGACGGTCCGCCGTACCTCGTTCCGGATCCCAAGAAGAAGGTCCCTGGACGGCAGGATCTCCGGAGGAACGGGTCCCGTGTCGGTGGCGGGGAGTACGGTCATATTTCCCCGAGGCCGGAGCTGCCTATCAGACCGAGCGACTGCAGGAACGACACGATCGCGGAGACTATCTGCTCGACGACACTCCCGCTCGGCGCCGGTTCCGGAGGGAGGGAGACGCCCGTGTCCGGAAAGACCTGCCCCGGGTCTTCGATTGCCGAGTCTCCCGTAGCCGAACCGGTGTCCGGTCCCTCCATCACGATGAACCCGCTGCTCCCCTCGCCCGAGACCCGGTTCGTCCAGGAGATCCCCCGCCCCTGGTTCGACTGGTTGTTCCAGCCGTAGACGTTGAACGAGACCGGCGAGGTCGTATTTGTCAGGATGTAATCGACCCTTGTCGTCCCGTTCTGATCGAGGTCGGCAAGCTCGCTGTTAAGCCCGAGGATCCCGGTGCTGAGGTCGACGAAGATCAGGCGGAACGCGGCCTGGCCCGCAGTCGGGTCGACTCCCGCCATGAGGGGATAACCCTCCGTACCCGAGGGTTTCCAGGACTGCGGCCCGTACCTGAAGTCGCTCGAGGTGAACGTCTCGTCGAGAGCAGGGTCGAGAAAGACGAGTTCCGATGCCACGGGCGGGCGGTTCAGCTCCGCGGGCGGTCTCCAGGCATAGCCGCTCGACCTGATGCGGACGGCGAAGTCGGGGGGAACCGGTTCCTGGACCGCCACCGCCAGGACAAGGTCGTCGAAGAAACCCCTGCCGCCGGTGTCCGAGATGTAGAACGTCCCGTTCGCCGCACGGGTCCGCGTCACCTGCCCGAAGGCCTCGAGCGGGTTCGTCGTGATATGGAGGGCGTTGAGACCGCCGCCGTCGAACTTGACGTAATAGGTGTCATTGCCGAAGAGATCGAAACGCGCGCCCCCGTCGTTGGCGACGCGGATATGGACGTGCCTGTGACCGGCGATCGTCTCCCCCTCAAGGTCGGCGGCAACGCTGATCGGCGAACAGAGGACGATCGCGAGGAACCCCAAGACCACGATCAGTCGAAACCCATCAGGTATCGTACCCGGCGAACGTCCCTGGACTCGCATCTGTTCGGTGCCTCGGAGAATGGTGGGGCCCGGCGGGTAAAAAATTCTTGTCAGTACCAGGGGGTTAATTTCACCCGGTTGACGGTTTCGGGTACCCGTAACGGGAGTTCCCGTGAACAGCCATACCTGTTCGAGATCCCGCTTTCCAGGGGGTCGCACGGGAGAGCGGGAGAACCGGAAAACCGGAGTGATGCCGATCTGGCGCGCGGGAGAACGGGACCGTCACCACAACACCCACGCCCGGAAATTTCCCGGGTTGAACGGATTCTGGTCGAGAAGGCACGGTTGAGGGTATTTCCACAGGACTGGCAGATCCGGCTTCCTTGCACTCTGAATAATCAACTGATTTGTCAATTGATAAAATTGATCGGATCCCCTGAGTGAACAACAACCTATTTACCCATTCCCATCTGACCATCTTTCGTTCGATATTTGCCGCGGGAACCGGCCCCATACGGTTCTCGCTCCGAGGAGACTGTTGATGAGAACGAAATACGTACTGCTGCTCCTGCTCGCTGCAATGCTGGTGATCGCGCCGGTTGCCGCAGCAAAGACGACGCAGGTGCAGGTCATCCGCTACGCGAACGACGGTGTCACCGTCGCGAACCAGACGACCGTCGACGTCGCCTGGATGGAGAGCCACCTCCCCGTCTTCGGGGACGGACAAACGCCGTACCTCTTCCAGGGGCCGCTGACCCAGATCACGAACTACAGCGACCCGGCGAAGTGGAACCCCGCCGAGGACGACAACGTCGGCAAGGTGAACGAGACCATCAAGGGAACCTACCTGACGGACCTCTGCAACCTCGTCGGCGGGATGCAGCCCGGCGGGGAACTGAAGGTCGTCGCCTCCGACGGTTTCTTCAAGACCTTCGCGTACGACAACGTCTACAGCCCCCAGGCCCGCCAGGGGCCGATGGTCCTCGCCTGGTGGACGGCCCGCGAGGGGTACACCTACCAGGACGGAATCCGGCTCTTCTTCGGTGCCGACACCTCCGTGAACCCCTACGGGCTCCACGTCTTCGGCAACCAGGACATGAAGGAGACCTTCGACGAGAAGTACTGGGGATGGTACGGCGGCAAGGACGCCCTCCCGTCCGCGGCGCAGCTCTCGAACAAGTGGGTCGCGAAGATCGAGATCTTCCCGGCGCCCGCCTCGGACTGGAAACTGCTCCTGAACGGTTCGATCCAGCGCGAGATCACGAAGTCGTACTTCGAGGCCGGCCTATCGTGGGAAGGACACCGCGCGACCTACACGGACGCGAACGGCGTCTGGGAGGGGATGCCGCTCTGGCGCCTCGTCGGGTACGTGGATGACGGGAACGAGCACTCGGACCTCGCGTTCAACCGGACGCTCGCCCAGCAGGGCTACACGGTCCGCGTCATCGCGGCCGACGGGTACAACCGGGCCTTCACGAGCCAGGAGGTCGCCTTCAGCACGAACTACATCGTCGCGAACACCCTTGACGGGTCGCCGCTGCCCGAAAAGATCAACGACAAGTACAACTGGCCGCTCCGGCTCGTCGGGACGAATGCGACGGGCGGCAAGTCGGTCGCGAACATCACCGAGATCCGGGTCGAGGGCGTCCCCGAGCCGGTGTACACCCCGGTGCCCACCGTGACACCGACACCGACGACGACCCCCGCGATCGAGCCGTGGAACCTCCAGATGACCGGGTACTCGAACTTCACGGTCTCGAGCGACTACTTCTACGAGGGGATGTCCTGCGGAGGCCACACCTCGAGCTTTGTCGACGCGAACAACGTCACCTGGATGGGCATGCCGCTCTGGCGGCTGATCGGCCTGGTGGACGACCAGCTCGGACACGACGTGCTGATCGGCGCCTACAACGCGACTCTCGCCGACATCGGGTACAACGTCACGATCATCGCCGGGGACGGGTTCAGCCGGACCTTCACGAGCCAGGAGGTGAAGCGTCCCGCGGACTACGCGAGGGACCTGCCGGCCAACTACCTGGTCGCGTGCACGATGAACGGCTCTGCCCTGCCCAAGACCCTGGGCGGCAAGGCGTACTGGCCGCTCAAGCTCGTCGGCGCGAACGCCACCGGCGGGAAGTCGGTCGGCAACATCGTCGAGATCCGCCTAACGGATCTCCCGATCGCGCCGGCACCACCCGTGGATATGCCCTGGTCGCTCGCGCTCTCGGGGTACACCAACACCACCGTCTCGAGCGACTACTTCGCCCAGGGGATCGCCTGCGGACACTCAGGGACCTACACCGACGGAAACGGGGTCGAGTGGAAGGGGATGCCGCTCTGGCGCCTGGTCGGGTTCGTCGATGACCAGGTCGGCCACGAGAACCTCGCCGACGCCTACAACG
Organism: Methanospirillum sp.; assembly: GCA_012728895.1. Taxonomy (GTDB): domain Archaea; phylum Halobacteriota; class Methanomicrobia; order Methanomicrobiales; family Methanospirillaceae; genus UBA288. The sequence continues at coordinate 40,020 of JAAYEG010000033.1, forward strand.
ACACCCTGGCGGACCAGGGCTACAACGTCACGGTCGTCGCCGGTGACGGGTACAGCCGGACCTTCACGAGCCAGGAGATCAAGCGGTCTCCGAATTACCTGGTCGCGTCGACCATGAACGGATCGGCCCTTCCGATCGAGATCAGCGGCAAGTACTACTGGCCGCTCAAGCTTGTCGGCGCCAGCGCCACCGGCGGGAAGTCGATCGGCAACATCAGCGAGATCCGCCTCTCGGACCTGCCGATCGTGCCGGTGGAGCCCACGCCCACCCCGACGACGACGCCCTCAACTGGAGCGACGGTCCTCTTCGACGGCAACCTGACCCTCACGGACGGGACGTTCGCGGCGACCGCGTACAACTCGGGGTCGACCCACCAGGTCCAGAACCTGACGCCCCACGGCGCCCTCGAGCTCGCCTCGAAGGCCGGGAACTTCACCTACGACGCGACCGACAAGAAGTGGGAGACGATGGGGACGTTCCTGCTCGACAACGCGGGCGGGTTCGACTACGACAAGACCGGTAACCGGGTCTGGGCCTACCGTGTCAACGGCGCCTGGAAGGACGACTTCACCTCGACCGAGGGGATCAGCGTCCTCCGGCTCGCCGACGGGGACCTGGTCGAGTTCTACTACGGCGTCAAGGGAGCGGCGTTCGAGGACGCGGAGGCCATCATACGTGCCCGTGTCTCCATCCGCGAACTGACGACGATCTTCGACGGCTCGGTCACCCTGGTGAACGGGACATTCCCCGCGATCGCCTACAACTCGAACGCGACCCACGACGTCGGGAACCTGACCGTCCACGGCGCCCTCGAGGCGGCGGCGGCGAAGGGCGGCTTCACCTACAAGGCGACCGACAAGAAGTGGGCCGACCTCGGCACGTTCCTGCTCGACGGGGTCTCGACCTTCGACTTCAACAAGACCGAGAACACCGCCTGGGCCTACACCCTGAACGGCGCGGCGATGAACGACTTCTCCGCCACCGAGGGGATCAGCGTCCAGCCGGTGGAGAACGGCGACCAGATCGTCCTCTACTTCGGCGTCAAGGGCGCGGGCCTCGACGCGGCAACGGCCGTCGTCCGAATCCGGATCTTCGTCGCCGGCGACGCCGACTTCGCGCTCTCCCTCGTGGGCGCGCAGAACGCGACGGTCTCGAAGGCCGGCTTCGAGGCGGCGACGGACCGCGTCGAGTACACGGACCTCTCCGGCACCTGGTCCGGGATCCCGCTCAGGAACCTGGTCGGCCAGGTCGACGACGACACGGCGGGCTTCAACGACGTCCTCGCGGCATCGGACTACACGGTCAGGATCACCGCCGCCGACGGCTACAACAAGACCCTGAACTCGTCGAGCCTGCTCGGCTCCGAAACCGACTACATCGTCGCCGACACGCTGAACGGCGCGCCCCTCGCCCAGACGATGTGGCCGCTCCGGCTCGTCGGCGCCGCCGTCCCGCCGCACCTCTCGGTCGCGAAGGTCGCCGAGATCTCGCTCGAGGGCCTCCCCGGGACCCCTGTCGGCGGGGACACCGGGTTCTTCCTGGTCAGCACGACGCCGTCCGGCGCCGAGATCTTCCTCGAAGACATCTCGGGGACGAGGTACGCGGTCGGCAACACGACCGCCGGGCCCCTGAACGTCAGCATCGCGCTGACGGGCACGCCGATGAAGAAGATCGTCGCGAACCTCACCGGGTATCCCGACGTGGTGTACAACATCACGCAGTACCCGGCGAAGGGCGAGACGATCCCGGTCGACCTGGTCTTCGATAGCGGACCGGTCTACGACCCGCCGGTCGCCGACTGGGTCGGTTCGCCGCGCACGGGGGCCCCGCCGCTCGTCGTCAACTTCACCGACCTCTCCAGCAACACCCCGACCTCCTGGGAGTGGGACTTCCAGAACGACGGAGTGATCGACTCGACCGAGCAGAACCCGAACTTCACCTACACCGCCCCGGGTATCTACCAGGTGAACCTCACCGTGCGGAACCCGGCCGGTTCCTCGTATCGGCTGAGAGGCAACTACATCAACGTCACCGGCCAGGACCCGAACCTCCCGGGAACCGACTTCACCTCCAGCACCCGGAGCGGGCCGGCACCCCTCTTCGTCCAGTTCACGGATGCGAGCACGGGCAGTCCCTTCGCCTGGGAGTGGGACTTCCAGAACGACGGGGTGATCGACTCGACCGAGCAGAACCCGAACTTCACCTACACGACCCCGGGCAAGTACCAGGTGAACCTGACCGCCACCAACGCCTTTGGCAGCAAGTCGCGACTCAAAGCGAACTACATCACCGTCACGGAGCCCGCGACCGGGACGCCGACACCGACACCGACACCGACCGCGACACCGGAGACCGACGGCCCGTTCAACGGCCCGCACCTCCCCTCCGTCCGTATCGAGGCCGAGGACTTCGATCTCGGCGGTGAGGGCGTCGCGTACCACGACACCACCCCGGCCAACGAGGGCGGCGCCTACAGGCCGAACGAGGGGGTCGACATCGAGACCGTGGGCAGCATCACGAACGTCGGGTGGATCCGCTCGGGGGAGTCCCTGGAGTACACGATCGATACGACGATCGGCGGCTCGTTCTTCCTGACGCTCTCGGGTTCGAACCCCGATGCGGCCACGAAGGCGGTCACGGTCCTGGTCGACGGCGTCCCGGCCGGCCAGGTGATGATCGGCGGGACCGGTGCCTGGCATACCTTCAGGGAGTTCACCGGAACGACCCCGATCCCCCTGACCGCGGGCCGGCACGTGCTGAAGCTCTCGTTCGAGGGGATCAGCCGGATGAACCTGGACTGGCTCAGCCTCGCGGCCGGTACGGTCCCCGTGACGACCACGACCCCCACGACCACGACCGTCGTTCCTGAATTCCAGACCGTGCCCTACGGCCCCGGCAACAACATCCCCGGCCGGGTCCAGGCCGAGAACTTCGACAACAGCGGCACCGGCCCGGCCTACGCCGACACGACCGCCGTGAACGAGGGCGGCGCGTACCGCAACACCCCGGTCGACATCGAGTACATGGCGGGCGAGGGCTCCCACAACGTCGGCTGGGTCCGCGCGGGCGAGTGGCTGATCTACACGGTCAACGTCCAGGCCCCCGGCCAGTACACGGCCACGTTCCGGGCCGCGAACCCCGACGCCGCGTCCAAGCCGGTCGAGATCTAC
>JAAYEG010000034.1 GCA_012728895.1 Methanospirillum sp.
ACCTCATGCCAGTTTGGACTATAAGGTGCCCGAAACGGTCTTCGTTGAACGATTGCCGCCGGAACGGATCTTCGGGTACGCACAGAGGTGGTTGTGTGAGTGAAATGATTCCGAGATCCTACACCGGAGTCCCGGCGTTGCGAAGGTTTATCCCCCGCGAAGGAGAGCGGGATACTCGTCAGAGGAGCAGTCACGATGTCATCGAAACTGATGGAGTACTTCAACAGGGCCCCGAGGATCGGCACGATCAGCACCGCGGGAAAGGACGGGTCGGTCGACGTCGCGGTCATGGGTTCGCCGCGCATGGTCGACGAGAAGACCGTCGTTCTGGGCTCGGGCTCGAACCGGACGCTCGCGAACCTGCGTGAGAACCCCCACGCGGTCTACATGATCATGGAGCCGGGCGAGGGCCTCATGGACTGGAAGGGCGTCCGGGTCTACCTGACCCTCAAGGACCTGTCCACCTCCGGCCCGGCGTTCGACGACTACGTCGACCAGCTGGCGAAGGCGATCGGCGAGGCCGCGAGATCGATGATCAAGGCCCTCGTCACCCTCGAGGTCGCCGAGGTGAGGCCGATCGTCGACATGGGCCAGGGGTGGGAACAGTCCATCTGAGCCCGCATCCCACACCGCGGTCATCCGGGTGAGCCGCCGCCCGCGCCCGGTCACGGGACCGGGCCCGCGCTAGGGTCCGATCTCGACAGCGACCTCGTTCCGGCGCAGGAAACCGGGTGTGAGCGGGGAATCGTAGCGCATCAGGAACGGCGCCCCGCGCGTGGCGATACCGGCCGATTCCAGGTCGGCGAGAAGCTGGCGGGTGACCGCGTCGACCTCGTCGGGGCGGGCGCGCCCTGCGAACCTGGCGACGGCGAGCGTCCGCGCCGGCACCGTCTCGATACCGATCCGGCCGTCTACCGGCTCCGGCACCTCCTCGACCTTCATGCCCGCCGGCATCACGAACGAGATCCGGCCCGCTCCCGAGATGACGGGGGCTGTCATCGCGATCTCGACCGGTGTGATCACCGGGGCGGTCATCGGGATGGTTCTGCGGGCACGGTTGCTCCCGGTGATGAAGGCGAAGAGGAGCCGGAACCCGCTCTCGTCCTCCCCGTCCCGCACGCTCGCGAGCACCAGCAGCGGGTAGCGCCGGATCTCGACCCCGCCCACCGTTCCGGCCGGTTCGTATGAGACCGTCTCTGTCATGACGATACCAGTCCACGCTGACATCTCCGTCGGACGAGATGGATGTTTCGCCTCCCGGCGGGCGAGGGGGTGACACGGGAGGCGGCACGCACGGGTCGGGCGAGCTCTTTTCGAAGCCTTCATACATCACGAGCGCAAGACTGAGGGCGGCAGAGGTGAACCCGTGAAACCCGTCAAGATCCCCCGCGTCCCCAAAAAAGAGTACGATGACCTGATCCGGCGCCAGTACGTCTCGCGCATCGCGTTCGGGGCGTGCGACCACCCGTACGTCGCCCCCTTCCTCTACGTCTTCGACGAGAAGCACCTCTTCTTCCTGCCGACCAGGTACGGGCGGAAGATCGAGTACTTCAGGACCGACCCCAGAGTCTCGGTCGAGATCGAGGAGTACGCCCCCGACCTCTCTTCCTTCGAGTTCGTGAGCCTGCAGGGCGTCCTCCGCGAGGTCGAAGACCCGGCAGAGAGACTGAGGGTCCGCGAGAAGTTCGCCGCGATGATCTCCGGGCGGAACCTCTCCCCCCGGGTTCTCACCGCGCTCGGGCACGACGCGGGCGACCCGCTGGAGGCGATCGTCCGGGAGGAGCGCACGCTGGTCTGGCGCCTCTCCGACGTCCGGGACATCGTGGCGCTGAGGAACGGCTGAGCCCCCCGGGGGCCCGCCCGCCACCCCCGCGGGCCCCCGCCGGAGCTGGGACCAGATCCCGGACCACGATACCCCGTGATCTCCACCGTCGAACCGGAACGCTGCCGCCGCCTCAACGCCGCACCCGCCCGCGGCGGGGAGTACGTGCTCTACTGGATGCAGTCCTCGCACCGCTCCGAGGAGAACCCGGCACTCCGGTACGCCGTCGAGAGGGCGGACCGGGCACGGCTCCCGGTCGTCGCCTACTTTGGGCTCTGGCCGTCGTACCCCGGGGGGAACCTCAGGCACCTCACCTTCCTGCTGGAAGGGCTCGCCGACGCCGCCCGCTCGCTCGAGGACCTCGGTATACGGTCCGTGATCAGGATCGAGCGCCCCGACAGCGGGGTGCTCGCCCTCGCGAAAAACGCATCCTCGGTGGTCGTCGACCGCGGGTACCTCAGGCTCCCCCGGGCGTGGTGCGGCACCGTCGCCGGGGAATGCCGGTGCCCGCTCGTGCAGGTCGAGGCGAACGTGGTGGTACCGGTCGAGACGGCCTCGCCGAAAGAGGAGTACTCCGCAGCGACGTTCCGCCCCAAGGTCTCCCGCCTGCTGGACCGGTTCCTGCGCCCGGTGCAGACGACTCCCCCCGAACGCTCCTCGCTCGACCTCGACCTTTCCACGCTCGCAGGCATCTCGCCCGGGGCGATCCTCTCCCGCGTCGAGATCGACCGGTCGGTCACGCCGTCGCCGGTATTCGCGGGAGGGACGTCGGAGGCGAACCGGCGGTTCGGGGCGTTCCTGGAGAACGGGCTCGACGGGTTCACCCGGAGGCGCAGCGACCCCGGGGAGGACGGTGGCTCGGGTATGAGCCCGTACCTCCACTACGGGCAGATCTCCCCGGTCACCCTCGCCGTCCTCGCCCGGGAGCACGGCGGAGAAGGGGCGGCGGGTTTTCTCGAGGAGCTGGTCGTCCGCCGGGAGCTCGCGGCCAACTTCGTGCACTACAACGACCACTACGACGGGTTCCCGTGCCTGCCCGCGTGGGCACAGAGGACCCTGGGGCTCCACCGGGACGATCCGCGCGAGTTCCTCTACACCCGGGACGAGTTCGAACGGGCCGGGACGCACGACCCGTACTGGAACGCCGCCCAGAGGCAGGTGGTGCACGCGGGGATGATGCAGGGCTACATGCGGATGTACTGGGGCAAGAAGGTCATGGAGTGGAGCGCGAGCCCTGAGGAGGGGTACGCGACCGCCCTCTTCCTCAACGACCGCTACGGGCTCGACGGGCGGGACCCCTCGGGGTACGCGGGGGTCGCCTGGTGCTTCGGGAAACACGACCGCCCCTGGAGGGAAAGGGGGATCTACGGCACTGTGCGCTCGATGACCGCGCGGGGCCTCGAGCGGAAGTTCACGATGGACCGCTACCTGGAACGGGTCCGCCGTCTCTCCGCCGGCGCTCCGGGTTCCCCGGCGTGAACGGACAGGGGAGCGGGGACGGCACCGGATGGGCCGGAGAGGGGGGCGGGATCCGCCGGGAGGGCCGCTCCCATCGCCGGCAAACCTGAATACCCCCCGGGCCCGATCTCTATGGTGATCTCCCGATGCTCGAAAGGATCCCCCGCCGCGAGCGGATAGACCTGGTGATCGCCTGGCTCGCCATCGCGATCGCGTTCACCCTGATCTTTGTCAGGGGCGGCACCACCCCCGACATGCTCGTCTATTATTTTGCGCTCTCGCTCTTCACGGTCGGGATCGGGTTCGTCTTCCACGAGCTCGCCCACAAGTTCGTTGCCATGCGCTTCGGGTACTGGGCCGAGTTCAGGAAAGACAACCAGATGCTCCTGGTCGCCGTCGTCCTCGCGGCGCTCGCCGGCGTCGTCTTCGCCGCCCCCGGGGCGACCGTGATCTACGGGGACCGGATCGGCCGGCGCGAGAACGGGATCATCGCGGCGGCCGGCCCGGGGATCAGCATCGCCCTGGCCCTCGGGTTCCTCGTCGTCTTTCTCGTCACCCCCGTGGCGACCTTCCCCTGGCTCCTCGGGCTCTTCGGGATGCGGATCAACGCGATGATCGCGGCCTTCAACATGCTCCCGGTATCGGTCCTCGACGGTAAGAAGGTCCTGGGCTGGAACGTAGGCGTCTTCGTGGTCCTGATCGCGACCGCGTTCGCCCTGGTCTACCTCACCTACGTCCTTCCCGGCGCCTTCTGACCAGGACAAACCTCTTCTCCTCTCCGCCAGACGTATTGGGGATGAGCAGAGACTGGCTTCCCTTGCTTGTGCTGATCGCGCTCGGTGCGGTCCTCCTCGCAGCCGGCTGCGCCACCACCCCGACGGGGTCCGGAACGGCGACGCCGTCCGCTCCCGCAACGGTCACCGCATCTGTTCCGACATCGACTCAAGGAGAGACGACCATGACCACCGACATCCCCGCATCCAGGCAGGTCCAGCTCGCGACGAACAAGGGCGAGATAACGATCGCACTCTACGACGACATGCCGGTCACGGCAGGCAACTTCGCGAGCCTG
>JAAYEG010000035.1 GCA_012728895.1 Methanospirillum sp.
CGACGACGAAGCCGACAACCGTCGTGACCACGACAGAGCCGACGACGAAGCCGACAACCGTCGTGACCACGACAGAGCCGACGACGAAGCCGACAACCGTCGTGACCACGACAGAGCCGACGACCATCATCCCCACGACAGAACCGACGCCTCTCCCGACCACCACCAGGCCAACAGCCGTCCCGACTCCGGCACCCACCGTACCCGGTGACCTCTGCCCGCTCGATCCGGTCCCGGCAGATGCCATCACTCTCGTCCCAGACGGTCCGATCGTGATCACCGAGCCCGGGTTCTACGTCCTGGGCGGAGACGTCGTCGACACGCCGGCCACCGTCTGGCTCGAGATCCGGGTCTCGGGAGTGACCATCGACGGGATGGGCCACACGATTGATAGCGACGGTAAGGACCCGTTCTGGTCCCACGGCATCCTGGTCCGCGGCGACGGCCCGCTCTCCGATATCACCATCCAGAACGTGAAGGTGACCGACTTCGCCTACGGCATCAGCCTCTACGACGTCACCCGCGGCCACATCAACACCGTCAGCGTGATCGCGAACACCTGGGACGGGATCCAGATCGTCGGCGGCAGCGACAACCTGGTCGAGTGCAGCCTGATCCACCGGGACGACGACGGTGTCAACATGACCGCCACCACCCGGGCGGTGGTGCGGTACAACACCGTGACCGAGAACTTCCGGGGGTCGGGGGTCCACGTCTCGCGGGGCTGCGTCGACGTGCTCGTCACCGGCAACGAGATTCGCGGGAACGACGAGGGGATAGAGGTCGAGAGAGCGGTCAACACCACGATCCGGGCGAACAGGATCCGCGAGAGCAAGTACTACGGATTGAACCTCTCGGCCACTGGAGGCGTGACCTTCGTCGACAACTACCTGAGCAACCGCGAGAACCTCCTCGCCCCGTCCGAGCACTTCGTCGGGACCTGGAGCGTGTCGCCCACCGTGGGGCCGAACGTGATGGGCAACCGGCTCATCGGCGGCAACTACTGGGGGACCCCTGGGATGACCGGGTTCTCGGACGTGACCCCCGATAGCGACCGCGACGGGTTCGCGGACGGAGTCTATGTGCTCCCGGACGGGATGGGGACCGACCGGTTCCCCCTCGGCCCGTACCTCGGCACCGCCGGGTGGTCGCCGATGACGACGCCGTTATTGACCCCCACCACAACCGCGTCACAGGCCGGCGGGGACGCGTCCGGACCCACCTCCGGAGCCGCGCCGCAGGACGACGACGACGGGTACCCCGGCCCCGTCACCGGCTCGCAGGGGGCGGGGACGGTTCACGGCACGACCGCCGGTCCCGGCGGGGAGACCCCCGCGACCATGACGACGGCCGCCACGACCACGACGACGGCCGCCACGACCACCACGGGTACGCCGGCGCCGGCCGCGACGGCAACGGCACCCGCCCCGACGCCGACCCCCGGGTTCGGCGCCGCCGCGGCCCTGGCCGGCCTTGCCGCCGTCGCCTTCCGGGCACTACGCAGGGATTGAGAACCCTCTCTCTTTTTCCCGGGCCATCGACCGGTCCCGCGGAGAACCGTTCGCGGTGTGCCTGCGGCTGCGGGAGAAAGACCGGCTGCCGACCGGTTCCCTCCCGGGTTTCCCCCGACCATCGTTTGCGCAAGCCGGTCTATTCGGCCCCACTCGCGCTAACCCGTCGTCGTCCCGGGAGGCGGCCTCAGCTGCAGACCTGCTGCTCGGCGAACCGGATCGCCTCGGTCGCGACCAGGACCGACTCGTAGTACTGCTCGATCCGGACGGGTTCGTCTTCATCCCAGCCGGAGAAGTGGCTTGCCGCCCGGTTCAGCCGGTCCGGGACCGGGACCCCGGCGTTCCAGAGGGCTGCGATCAGGCCGCCGGCCGTCTCTCCCGGGGGAGCCGGCACCCCGGCGGCCACCGCCACGGCCCTCACGGCCCGCTCCACGGCCTGGTGGGCGAGCGCGATGAGGTCCTCGACCAGGATCCCCCGCCCGTTCGACCGCGCCAGCGCGAGGCTCGATCGCGCCCGGGCCAGGAGCTGCCTGGCCTCCGTCGATCCCCGCGTCTCGCCCGGGCGTCCCCGGGCGGTCCGGTATGCTGCACGCGCGTCCATACGGACGCCCATGGACCCTCCTCCTATATCATGGTTGCCCGGGCTCCCCCTCCTCCTCGACCCTCCCGTCGCGGAGCCGGACGATCCTGTCGAAGTAGCGCCGGTGCTCGTCCTCGTGGCTCACCATCAGCACGGTCTGCCCGAGCTCCCGGTTGATCGAGGCGAAGAGGTCCATCACCATGGCCGAGGCCGAGGTGTCCAGGTTCGCGCACGGCTCGTCGGCGAGGAGGAGGACCGGCTCGTTCACGAGCGCGCGGGCGACCGCGATCCGCTGCTGTTCCCCGCCCGAGAGCTCCGCCGGCAGATGGTCGGTCCGCTCCGCGAGGCCCACGCGCGATAGGAGCGTGTTCGCCCGTTCGGCCCCCTCCCGTTCCCCGAGCCCGAGCGCGAGCGCCGGCAGCACCACGTTCTCGAGCGCCGTCAGGTCGGGGACGAGGGCATAGTCCTGGAAGATATAGCCGATCCTCGTCAGCCGAAACTGCGTCTGCTCGTCGTCGGAGAGGGCCAGGACGTCGGTCCCCTGGATCGAGATTCCCCCTCCGCTCGGGGGGTCCAGGAGCCCGACCAGGTGGAGGAGGGTCGACTTCCCGCTCCCGCTCGGGCCGGTGACCCCGACGAACTCCCCCTGCCGGATCCCGAGCGTCACCCCGTCCAGGGCCCGGACCTCGACGGCGCCCATCCTGTAAATCTTCCGGAGGCCCTCCACGCGGATCATCAGGCCGCCTTCATCGCCGCGAGGATGTTCTCGCGGGTGATCCGCCACGCCGGGACGTACCCCGCCACCAGCGATGCGGCGAAGAGCCAGACCGTGTTCTCGACCAGCGAGGCGGGCTCGAACCGCGGCACGACCACGCCGTCCGGGAAGACGAGCGGGTGCGCTGTGAACCAGGCGCCGAGCGCCCCGACCATCGCGAGGCCCAGGAGGGTGCCCAGGCCGCAGATCGCCAGCACCTGGAGCAGGTACGACCTGACGATCGTCGACCGGTGGATCCCGATCGCCTTCAGGATCGCGATCTGCCGGCGCTGGTTCATGGCCTTGATCGTGATCACGATGAAGATCACCACCACCGCTATCACGAGGCTGACCACCATCGAGATGGAGTTGATGATCCCGAACGTCTCGAGGGACTCCTCGACCGCGCTCGTGATCGCCTCCCGCCAGGTCTTGACCTCCTCCTGCACCCCGGCCCCGAGCAGGGCGGTCTTGACCCGGTCCGGGTCAGCGTCCCGGTCGACCCTCACCAGGATCTCGGTCGCCTCGTCGACCCTGCCGCCCGCCACCGACTCCAGGTCGTCCCAGGTGACGAGGGCGGTGTAGTCGACGATGTAGGACTTCGTCTCGAAGATACCCTTGACCACGTACTCCCGGACCGCCCCGTTCGCGTAGGCGACCCGGACCCGCTCGCCGACCCGGACGCCGCCGAGCGAGGCGTAGAAGTCCTTCCTCGGGTCCTCGTTCCCAGCCAGGTACTGCCCGAGCAGGATCTCGCCCTGCTCGCCGCCCGAGAAGAACTCCCCGTCGGCCATCGTCTCGTGGATCCGGGTCACCTCGACCTCGTTCCTCGGGTCGAGCGCGGTGACCGGGACAGAGACCGACCGGTTCCGGGCCGAGAAGGTCGCCCCGATGCTGTACCGCGCCGAGGCCCGCCGGACCCCGGGGACCCGGTTCACGGTCTCGAGCAGGGTGCCGGCGCGGTCGATGTACTGGTCCCCCTCCCCGGGCCGTACCTGGATATCTCCCGTCTGGAAGTCTATCGTCTGCTCGTTGAAGAGATCGACCGACCCCGAGATGATCGAGGGGAGAAGGATCATGTTCGTGAAGATCAGCCCGATGATCGCCACGTTCAGGACGAGGCCGGTCCGGCTCCCGCGGGCGAGGGACCGCGAGGCCAGGTAGAGAGCGACCTTCTCGCGTTCAAGCATGGGCGGCCCCGCCCTTCCGCCGCCGCCACCAGGCGATGAAAAGGACCGCTCCCGCGAGCGCCGCGAGGAGCAGGAGCCCGGTCGCCAGGAGGGCGTTCCCGGAGGAGGCTACCGAGAGGTGGAGGGGCTGCCCGGTCTCGTGGACCCCCCAGTCGTCCTCGTAGCTGAGGTTGAACGTGTACTCGAACTCCCCCGAGCGGTCGGCGGTGAGCGCGAAGACGGCCGGGGCGTTGGACCCGGGCCGGACCGTCCCGACGAAGGCCTCCCGGGTGCCGGAGAGGGGGAGGTCGATCCTGGCGGAGACGGCCCGGGCGTCCCCGGTCCCGGTGTTGTCCATCCTCACGACCAGGTCGACCTCGTCCCCCTCCCGGACCCGGACGGGGTCGGTCTTGACCGACGCGACGGCGAGCTCCGCCCGGCCCCGGAGGTCGAGCCCGAGCAGCTCAGTCGTCCGCACACGCGTCCCGTCGAGGGCCGTGTAGGCGACCTCGACCGGGACCTCGCGAAGCCCGCTCCCGGCCGACCGGTCGACCCGGAGGTCGAGGTCGAAGGTCTGGTTCGAGCCGGGCTTCGAGGAAGCGAGGTGGACTGTCCGGGAGCCGACCGGGACGAGCCCCGATCCGTTCGCCCCGAACCGGAGGGTGACGTCCGAGGCCTCCCCGTTCCCGGCGTTCGCGAGCGAGACCGCGATGGAGGCGAGGTCCCCCGGGGCGAACGGCCCGATCGTCGACTGGGAGAGGAGCAGGGCGGGCTGCCGGAGCCCGGTGACCCGGGTGTTGACGTTCACGGCGACCGGGTACTTCAGGGTCTCGCCCTCCTGGAGCCGGACGATCAGGACCGGGAAGAAGATCCCGGTGTACGGCGGCGCCTGGACCAGGAAGGGGAGGGTGACCGACTGCCGGGGGCCGAGCTCGCCCCGGTACTGCCGGTCGCCGCCCAGGACGCGGATCTCCCGCCCCCCGTCGAGCGTGACCATCTCGATCACCGGGTTGATCTCGGTGCTGGTAGAGACCGTGCGGGCGTCCCCCTCCCCCGCGGATCCGGTCTCGGTCCTGACCGAGCTCGCGGCCGTGTTGGTGAGGGTGATGCTGATCAGGGCCTGGTCCCCGGGCATCAGGACCTCCGGGGTGATCCGGACATCCGAGACGATTACCGAGGGGGCGCCGGCGCCCGCCGGGACGGCGGCGAGGGCGGCGAGAACGAGCAGGAGGAGCAGTAGGGAGCGGACAGGCATCGCGTCACCTCGCGGGACGTCCCGGCCCGCCGGCCGATCGGCATCCCGGGATGAGCTCTCGGCGAACCGGGAATAAACTTGGGTATAGTGTCATTTCAACCCCTAACTCCTATCATGTAGGAGGGGTTCATGGCCAGGATTATCTGCCCGCGCTGTCACTGCGAGAAACTCTATCGCATGAGCACGGGAAAGCGTCGATGCTCCC
>JAAYEG010000036.1 GCA_012728895.1 Methanospirillum sp.
CCCGGGGAGATTGTCTCCTCCTATCATCGTGGCGAGGATGTCTCGTCCATCGCCGCACGTTACCACATCAGCCGCGAACGGGTCTATCAGATCCTTCGCTACACCCGGATCCACGGATGCCCGCCGGTCCTGCAGCGTCCCGGGCGGCTGCCACGACCACCGCCGTGGGACGCGGTTTTCGTGATCCCGGTCTATCGCCGGATCGCCCAGATCGGACCCCGTGCCCTCTTACGGCATATCGTCACCGAGACCGGTCGTGTGATCCCGCAGACGATGCTCTATCGCATTCTGCGTGAAAGAGGGCTCATTACGGCTCAGAAACGACGGCCTCCACGACCGACATGAGTCCGCTTTGAGCGGACCCGTGCCCAGAGCCTGCATCAGGGCGACTGGAGACAGGTGACCATCGACGGGCTGACGCAGTGGCGGATCGCGTTCCTCGAGGATGCCTCCCGGCTCATCACGTGCAGGGAACTCTTACCGAACGCGACGACCGAGGCGACCATCTTGGTCCTCGAGACCGGGTTCGCGCGATACGGGGTTCCGAACCAGAACGGCTCCCAGTTCGTCTCGAACCATAAGGCGAATACCCCGCGTCATACATTCGGACGGTTCCTGGAACACTATTCCATTCGGCAAATCGTCGCCAGGCGGAACCATCCGCAGACGAACGGGAAGATCGAACGCTTTTTCAGGGAGATCGAGCGGTTGATTGCAGCCGGCTTTAGCATGGACGATGTCGTCAACTGGCAGAATAGGATCAAACCTCATGCCAGTCTGGACGATAAGGTGCCCGAAACGGTCTTCGTTGAACGACTGCCACCGGAACGGATCTTCGGGTACGCACAGAGGTGGTTGTGTGAGTGAAATGAATTCGAGACTCTACAGGTGCGGTCCCGCGAGCATATGCTTATCAGATCCCGGGCGTCATTGTTAACGCATGGTTAAAAAGGAAGACGTTCCCGTTCCATCCTCCAACGCGGTCTTCCGCGAGGAGTTCGACGAATGGGGGCTCCTCTTCGACCCCGACACCGGCGAGGTCGACGGGGTCAACCCGGTCGGCGCCTTCATCTGGAAGCACCTGGACGGGCGCCGGTCGGTGGAGGAGATCGTCTCGCTCGTGGCCTCCTCGTTCGAGGAGGTCCCGGAGACGGCCCCGGAGGAGATCTACAGGTTCATCGAGAAGCTGGCGGCGAAGGGTTTCGTCGCGGCCGGGGCCGGCTGACGATGCCGGGAGTGATGCGATCGCCCCGCAGCGTCGATATCGACATCACCAACCGGTGCAACCTCCGCTGCGACTACTGTTATCACTTCTCGAGCGAGGGCGACGTCGAGGAGGACCTCCCGGCCGCGGAGTGGCTCAGGTTCTTCGACGAGCTCGGCAGGTGCGCGGTGATGGACGTCACGATGGCCGGCGGGGAGCCGTTCGTGCGGGACGACCTCTTCGACCTGATCGCGGGGATCGTCCGGAACCGGATGCGGTTCTCGATCCTCTCGAACGGCACGCTGATCGACGATGCCTGCGCCCGGCGCCTGGCGGAGACCGGGCGGTGCAACACCGTCCAGGTCTCGATCGACGGGTCGTGCGCCGCGGTCCACGAGACCTGCCGGGGGAGGGGGACCTTCGAGAGGACGGTGGACGCGGTCCGGGCCCTCCGGGAGCATGGCGTCCCGGTCGCGGTCCGGGTCACCGTCCACCACCGGAACGTCCACGACCTCGAGGAGATCGCGCGGTTCCTGCTCGAGGACCTGGACCTCCCGAGTTTCTCCACCAATGCCGCCTCCTACATGGGCCTCTGCAGGGCGAACACCGACACGGTCTCGCTCACGGTCGAGGACCGCGTGGAGGCGATGCGTGCCCTGACGGACCTGGAATCCCGGTACAGGGGCCGGATAAGTGCCCAGGCCGGCCCACTGGCCGACGCCCGGATGTGGGGGGAGATGGCCCGGGCGCTCGAGGCCGGAGAGGCAGATCTCCCCGGGGGGGGCACCCTGAGCTCGTGCGGGTGCGCTTTCTCGAAGCTGGCAGTCAGGGCCGACGGCGTGTATCTCCCCTGCTCGCTCCTCCCGATGATCGAGCTCGGGCGGGTGAACCGCGACTCCCTGCTCGAGATCTGGCACCACCACCCCGAGCTGGTCCGCCTGCGCGAGCGGCGCTCGATCCCCCTCTCGCGGTTCCCCGGGTGCCGGGGATGCCCCTACCTCCCCTACTGTCGGGGCGGGTGCCCCGGGGTGACCGCGTCGTCCACGGGGGATCCGTACCTGCCCGGCCCGGACGTCTGCCTGAGGCGTTTCCTCGGGGATGGGGGTTCCCTCGATCTCCGGTGGGCCGGGGAGTGAGGGTACCCATTGCCCCGGGCCCCGGCGGCTCCCGGCCCGGGTCGGGTTTCTCCCGGTGAGACGAGGGCGCCATCTCCGCCGGGGAGTCCCTTTTTTATTCGGCGGGTGACGGGCGGGTTTCCGGGAGAGTCGGCGACCTGACGCCGGCGAATAGTCCCGGTCGGGCCGGCATGGCCCCGCGTCGCGCCCGAGTCGATGCGATTGGGGGGTCGCCGACGCGGGCCCCGGGAGCTCGCATCACCACCCGTCGCGACGCGATGGGGGTGCCTGGCGCCGTCCCGCGCCACGGGACCGGCCGCGGAGAGGGGTCTGCGGGGGGTCCCCGGACCGGCCGTTTCGGAGGGCATCCCCCGGGCCCGACGACCATGAATCGACCGGCCCCCCCCCTTCGATGGCGGAGGGCTTTGTCAACGGGCGGCGGACTCCAGGCGCGGCCCGTGGTCTCGTGCCGAAGAGGGTTGGTGGGTCGTGGACCGGACTCCAGCCGGTTCGTCGCCGCCCCGAACCGGGCGACTCCCGGCCCCGGAAGGCCTGGGGGCGACCTGGAGCCCGCGTCGACGCCCGGGCCAGGTCCCCAGGTGTTCGGGACGGGCGATGGCGCCCTGCCGCGACCGGTTGTCGCCGCGGACGCACGGTTGCGTCGCCTGCCGGCAGCGTCCCCGGGGGTCGACGGCGTGCGGAGATCCTCGAGGTCCTCTCGACCGTTTTTCCCTGTCACGGCGTCCGGGCCAGGATCCCGCCGGCTCGCGGCTCCTGGCCAGGCGGAGACCGTGAGGGGGCGAGCCCGTGTCCTCTCGCCGGCCCGATCCCCCGGGCTCCGCACTGCCTGGCAGTGCGTCCCGGGACGGGGCCGTGCGCGGACCCACGGGAGGGAAAGGCGTGTTGACGGAGTCCCCGGCAGGGAGCTCGGGGCGTCTCTCCCCGGGACGGAGGTGGTTGCCCGCGAACCCGGTATCACGCCGATGGCACCGGCCCCGCACGGCGGCACCGGTTCAACGGGTGCGCCTGGTCTGGTTCCCGGGAGCACACGGAGTGGGGTGTATGGATTGGGCTCCGGGACGGAGCCATTTCAATAATACCAAACATTTATCTCAATGTAGTCCAAAAATATGGAAACATGGTTAAGTACGCCACGCCGGACCTCATCGACCTGAGCGATTCGGCCATCGGATACGGTGCGAATTGCGACCCGGGATCGGCCCCGACGGGGAGCTGCAACCCCACCGGATATGCCGCCTCTCCGAACTGTGACGGAGGTCAATCTGCGACCGGCAACTGCGCTCCTACGGGTGGTTCGGCAAATAATCGGTGTAACACGGGCAGCGGTGTCACAGGCTGACGGGGATCCGTTCTATCCTTGACGTCCTACTTTTTTTTCCAGAACCCCGGCATCTCTATCTCTTTCTCGGCCCTTGACGGGACCTCGGAACTTCTCGAGGAGCTGGCGAGTCTCCTCGATCTCGCTCCCGCCCGGCTCCCGGGCGACGTGGAGGTGGTCGTCTACTCGTTTCGAGATCCCCCCCCGGAGGTCGAGACCCTCCTGATGGCCTCCGGGGGCGCCTCCGCCTGGCGTTCACAGGTCGTGCGTGACGGCATCCTGATCCACGAGAGCCCGGACAGGACCCGGTATCTCTGCGGCATCATATTCTCTCCGCTGTTCTATGCCAGGAGAGAGGTGAAATGGCGCGTCATCTCGTTCATGGTCGGCAGCGTCCTGGGACTGCTCTCCGACCGCCTCCTCCTGATCCACGGCGCCCTGATCGCGGATGGAGAGAAGGCCCACGTGCTCACCGCCCCGAGCAACGTCGGCAAGACCACGGCGGCCTCGCGCGTTCCCCCGCCCTGGCGCGCCGTCACGGACGACCTGGTCGCTGCCGTGAAGACGCCGGAGGGCTACGCGCTGCACCCGCTCCCGACGTGGAGCCAGCTCTTCCTCGACCCCGACACGTTCCGGCGCGTCGACCTGGACAGGCCGTTCTCTCTCCACGCGGTCTATCTCCTGGAACAGTCGGCGGCGGACGCGGTCGAGGACCTCCAGGCGAACCAGGCCATCACCCGGCTCTTCCTCTACTCCTACCAGGCGTACATGGTGTACTTCGAAGACTCACCGCTGGACGTCCGGATCCGGTTGAAGCAGGAGATTCTGATGCACGCACGGCAGATCGTCCAGACGACACCCTGCCGGGTGATGAAGATCTCCAGGGACGGCCGTTTCTGGGAGCACTTCGTCCCGGCCTGACCGGTAAAGGAGGGAACGGGGTCTTTTTTGCTGGATCAGTCCGCCCGTTCGATCAGCCGTTCCTCCGGAAAGAGCCCCGCCTCGTGGGCCCGGCTGCAGAGCCAGAACGGGGACCAGAGGTCGCCGGTCTGGGTGTAGTTCTGCGCCAGGCAGTTTCCGAGGCAGTGGTTCCTGAAGACGCACGACCGGCAGACCCCGGTCAGCCGCCGGGGGAGCCCATCGCGGATCTCCCTGAGGACCGGGTGGCTCCGCCAAACCGTCTCGAGCCGGTCGGTCGCAACATGTCCGAAGACCATCTCCGGCACGGTCTCCCCGATCCCGCAGAGCGCGTACGAGCCGTCCCCGAGGACGCCGATGATGGTCTGGATGCCGCAGGTGCCGCACCCGCACCCGCCCTCGCCGAAGAGCGTGTTCATCGGCTTGAACGCGGCCGGCACCGAGAAGAAGAGCCGTATCCCGTGCTCATTCGCGAGGGTCTTCGTGACCCAATCCCCGATCGAGAGCACCTCCCCGATCTCGAGTCCTTCCCCGTCCCGGTAGACCTGTTCCCCGCGCGCGCTCGGCTGGACGATGTTGAACTTCACCGAGCCGGCCCCCATCTCTTCTGCCATGGCGATGAGCCTCTCGACCTGGTCCGCGTTCCGGCGGAAGAGGCTCATGATGACCTGGGGACGGATACCGGCCTCGACGAGAGTGCGGAAGCCCCGGCACGCCGCCTCGAAGGACCCCCTCACGCCGCGCACCCACTCGTGGGTCTCGGCGTCGACACCGTCCAGGCTGACAGAGATCGAGAGGTTCTTGCATCGGGCGAGCGACCCGGCGATCTCCGGCGTGACCAGGATCCCGTTCGTCTCGACCGAGACCTCCAGGTCGCGCTCCCGGGCGATCTCCAGGATCGCCAGGATCTCGGGGTGGAGGAGCGGCTCCCCGCCCGTCAGCTTGATGCCGACGAGACCCAGGGGTATCGCCTGCTCGATCACCGACTCGAAGAGGGGGAGGGGGAGGTAGTCGGTCGCCGTGCTGACATTTCGGAACCGGGGCGCGATCCAGCAGTGCCGGCACGCCAGGTTGCACTCCGGGGTCAGGTAGAAATAGACCGATCTCAGCGGGATCTCGTCGTTCTCGGCCATGAGCAGTTCCTTCAATACCGCTGTACATCGACCCCGGGGGGATTATATTTTACCGGGGGTACGGACGGGGCGCCGGGCAGACTCTCCGGTCGTCGGCGAGAAGGCCTGGAGGGATGGCCCGGGCAGAACCCCGGCAGGAGACGGGCACCGTGCGCCGTTCGCGACCCGACTTCCGGCGGCGCCCGGCCGGCAACCGGGGGACGGACCGACACCCGGTCCCTCCCTGCGATCCTGCCACGGACGCCCCGCCCGTCTTTCCGCGGTGGGGTTCAGGCGGAAGGCCCGGACGACGATGCAGCCCGCTCGACACGGACCCGGCACTCGTCCGGGTGACCGGGAGTCCAATTCCCATGGGGGAGGGGCAGCGGGCGGGGGGCTCTGTATCGCCGAACGCGCGCCCCGCCGGGGCTGGTCCCGTCTCTGTCCGTCACCCCGTGAGGGAACAGGCGACCGGCGCGCGCGTCCCCGTCGAGTCGGGGGGATCCAGTGAGAACCGGGCCGATACCGGCGGGCCAGACGACGGGTTATCCGCCCGACCTCCGTCTCCCGGGGAGGTCCGGCAACGGCCGACCTCTCCGGGACGCCGCCTGCCCGCACTCGGCGACCGGCTTCTTGAAGCCGTAGCCGATAGATACGGTAGATGGAAGGAGCCTCATGACGAACACGCCCACGACCGCCGGCACCGCGAGCGCGCTCGGGGACGCATGGGCCGTCATGACGAGGGCCGTCCGGCTGGTCTTCTCTCTCGTCCCGGGCCTGACAGTCCTCAACTCCGTCCTTGTCGTCGTCCAGGGGCTCCTCCCGCTCGCCGCCCTGTACGTGATGAAGCTGATCATCGACGCCGTGACGGCGGGGGTCCCGGGACCCGGAGCGGACGTCTCCGGCCTCGTTCTCCTGATCGCGGTGGCCGCCGGGATCGGCCTCCTCACGGCCGCCGTGCGCGCGCTCGCCACCTACTCCGCGGAAGCCCAGTCCCTCGCCCTCTCCGACCACGTCGCGGACGAGATCCACGAGCAATCGACCCGTCTCGACCTCGCGTTCTTCGAGAACCCCGCGTACCACGACACCCTCCACCGCGCCCAGTCCGAGGGGCCGGGCCACCTGGGACTGGTCGTCAACCACATCCTGGCGGTCGCGCAGAGCGCCGTCTCGGTGGTGGCCGTCGGCGGGTTCGTCGTCTCGGTCTCGCCGGTCGTGGGGCTCGTCATCATCGGCGCGGCGTTGCCCGCGGCCGCGGTCCAGGTCTGGTACTCGCGCCGGCGCTACGATCTCCGGTTCCGGCAGGCGGCGGCCGAGCGGAAGACCTGGTACTATCACTACATGATGACCAGCGCGCACCACGCGGGCGAGGTCAGGCTCCTCGGCCTCGGCCCGCTCTTCCGCGAGCGCTACCGGGACCTGCGCCGGTCGCTCCGCGACGCGGTCCTCGCGCTCTCGAAGTCACGCTCGGCCTGGGAGGTCCTGACCCAGGGACTCGTCACCCTCGCGGTCTTCGGGTCGTTCGGGATCGTCGCCCTGCGGGCCGTCCGGGGCGAGCTCTCGGTCGGCGACCTGGTCGCGTTCCTCGCCGGGTTCCAGCTCTGTATCGGCTACGTCCAGTCGATCTTCTCGAGCCTGAACGCGCTCTACGAGGACCAGCTCTTCCTCGCGAACCTCTTCGCGTTCCTCGACCTGGAGCCGTTCGCCGGGCTGCCGGGTGCCCCGGGGACGGAGCCGCCCGGCTTCTCTCGCGAGGTGCGGTTCGAGGACGTCTCGTTCGCGTAT
The DNA here is from genome assembly GCA_012728895.1 of Methanospirillum sp. GTDB lineage: Archaea > Halobacteriota > Methanomicrobia > Methanomicrobiales > Methanospirillaceae > UBA288. The sequence continues at coordinate 7,474 of JAAYEG010000036.1, forward strand.
CCCGGCTCATCCGGGCCCGCCCTCAGGCACGTCAGCCTCGCCCTCCGGCAGGGCGAGGTGGTCGCGCTGGTCGGCGAGAACGGGGCCGGCAAGAGCACGTTCGTCAGGCTCCTCTGCCGGCTCTACGACCCGACCGTGGGCCGGATCACGATCGACGGCCGGGACCTTCACGAGATCGACCCTGGGCAGTGGCAGCGGGGGACGACCGTCCTCTCGCAGGACTTCGTCCGGTACCACATGACCGCGCGCGAGAACATCTGGCTCGGGAATATTGCCAGGCCTGCCGGATCCCCGCACGTCGAGGAGGCCGCGCGGGAGGCCGCGGCAGACGCCGTGATCGGGCGACTCCCGGACGGTTACGAGACCCAGCTCGGGAAGATGTTCGACAGCGGCCACGATCTCTCCACCGGCGAGTGGCAGAAGATCGCGCTCGCCCGGGCGTTCTTCCGCGACGCCGGGATCGTCGTCCTCGACGAGCCGGCGAGTTCGCTCGACGCCATCGCCGAGGCCGAGATCTTCGACCGGTTCAGGGACCTCGTCAGGGGACGGACGGCCGTGCTCGTCAGCCACCGGTTCTCGACCGTGATTCTCGCGGACCGAATCTTCGTCTTCGCCCGCGGGGAGGTCGTCGAGCAGGGGAGCCACGCCGAGCTGATGGAGAAAGGCGGGCTCTACGCGCGGATGTTCCTCGCTCAGGCCGGCCCGTACCGCTGAGACGTCCGCCGGCGGGCCGCGGGGCGTCCCCGGAAGGCGACGGGCGAAGAACGGGAAGCCTGCCTGCGCCGCCACGGACCACCGTCGTCGAGATGCCCTCCACGGCCCGCGGGAGGCAGGGGAGACGGTCACGCCCGGGGACCACCGGGTTTCGCTGCGGTGAACGGGGGGGGCGCCCGGGCTGCAGTCGGATCCGCGTCCCCCGTCCAGGGGGGTGAAAAAAGATGACTCCCATCCTCCCGGAGGGTCGGACGGGGCCGGGTGGAGCGGGGTGGGGACCGGGTCAGGACTCGACCGAGACCTCGACCACGAACAACCCGCCGTCGGCGGTTGCATTCTCTCCCGGGCGCTCGGAGATCCCGGTGATCCCCTGGAGCCCCGGCGCGATCGCCTCCATCTCCCAGCGGTGGGTCCCCTCGGCCCCGACGACGTCGGTGCTGGTGGCCGGCGTGATGTACCTGTCCGAGACGACCCGGAGCCCGTCCGTGGCGGTCAGGTTCCAGGTGTAGCCCGTCGACGGGTTCTCCACGAGCTCGAGGGCGAACCGGGAGTTCAGCTCCACGACGACGGCGGACTCGTTCATCTCCTCGTTGATCACGGTCTCGATCCCGAAGGGAGCCCCTGTCCCCGAATCCGCGGGCGTATCGGTGACGGTAACGATATCCGACCCGGTCGGCGTGCCCGCCGTGGTGGCAGCCGACGTCGCCGCGGTCGTGCCGGGCGCGGTCGTCGCCGGGGTCGTGGCGGTAGTCCCGGTCGTCGGGACGGTTGTCGGCTGGGCCTGGTCGCCGTTGGATGTGCATCCCGCGACCAGCAGGGCGGCCGCGGCGAGCCCGACGATCAGCAGGACCGTTCGCATTCGTGTCATAGGTGTCACTCATCAGTGGAACGGCAACCTATTTGGGTATTGCCGCGCCCGGCGGGATTTCCCCTTCCCCCCGTTCGCTCGCGCCATCCGCTGGCCGTACACGGTCCCCCTCCGGGCCTTCCTCCCGTCGCTACCACGCCACCTCCGGGCACGCGTGCCATAGAGAAGGGCATCGGGTGACGGACAGGCATAAGCCTCTCCCGGATAAAAGAGATCGCAGGGAGTGTCATGCTACGTCCGGCCCTGCTCTGTCTCCTCTGCCTCGCCCTGGTCGCCCCTGCGCTTGCAACCGCACCGCTCTGGACCCACTCGTCCCCCGGGGCGGTCCGCGCCTGCGCGGTCTCGTCCGAGGGATCGCTCGCCGTCACCTCGTCCGACCTTATGCGATTCTTCGACCGGGACGGGACGGAGATCGCCTCGACCTGGCGCGCCTCAGATATCGCCGTCGGTCCCAAGGGGAACCTGGTCGTCGCCGGCACCGCCGGAGGGGTCTCGGGATACGCCAGGAACGGCTCGCTCCTCTGGACCGTGCCGGTGGACGGCGTGACAGCGGTCGGGGTCTCGGGTGACGGGAAGACCGTCGCGTCCGCCGGGTCCGGCGGCCGGGTCACGGTCGCAACCTCGACCGGCACGCAGGTGGGCTCGCGGACGACGAAGGGCGGCGGGGAGGTCGCGGACCTCGCGGTCTCGCAGAACGGATCCGTGGTCGTCGTGGCCGACAGAAGCGGGGTCCACGCCTTCACCCGGAAGGCGTCCCGGCGCTGGTCGGTCGATCTTCCGGACCCGAACGCCCTCGCGGTGAACGGGAGCGGAGACCTGATCGCGGTCGGCGACATCGGCTCGGTCAGGTTCTACAACGCCACCGGGAAGCGGGTGGCCCAGGTCACGACGACCTCGGGGGTACGGGCGCTCGCCATGACCCCGTCGGCGAACCTGACAGTGGCCGGAACCCAGGACGGCACCGTCACGGCCCTCGACCCCGCGGGCGGACTGCTCTGGACCGCGGCGGCAGGGTCCTGGGTGAGCCAAGTCGCGGTCTCGGCGGGCGGTTCGGCGGTCGCGGTCGCCTCGAACGACCGCAGGCTTCACCTCCTCGACCGGGACGGGACGGCGCTCTGGCGCGCGGACCTCCCGGGTACCCCCCGTTCGCTCGCCCTCTCCCCGGACGGCACCAGGGTGATCGTGGGCTGCGACGACGGGACCACGCTCCTCTTCGACACCGGCGTGAGGGCCCCCGCCGCGACGACTCCCGCCAGGACCATGAAGGCGAGCACCCCGTTGCCGAAACCGTCTGCCGCCACTTCCGCGCCGAAACCGTCTGCCGCCACCCCCGCGATCACCACCGGGGACGCCGTCTCCGCGTCACCGACCACCGTGCAGGTGGTCACGGTCGAGAGATCGGCGGGGGCGGGCGGAACCGCCACGCTCGGCGCCGTCTCGGTTCTCCTGCTGCTCGGGGCCTGGGCCCGGTTCCGCCGGCGGGGCTGAACGGACAGCGGGTCCACCCTTCCCGTGATTGATACCGTCAGGTGCGCCGGCGGGATCGGGCCCGCGGCAGGAGAGTCGTCGTTCCGCGACGAGGAGGCCGCCGGGGCGAGGGACCCGGAGCACCGCTCTCGAGAGATACCGGGGAGTCGCCGGGACGGTGCCAGTGGTCGTCCCGGGGGAGGGCAGGCTCCCCGGTCACCGCGGGCTGTGACTGTTCACCGGCGTCGGAAGCCGGCCAGGATCCAGACCACCGCGGAGAGAACAGGGACGACCGTCCCCGCCGCCTGGGTTGGCGCCGGTGTCGGGGTCGGTGGTGGGCCCAGGGCGATGTTCTTCGAGAAGACCTGCTCGGCGTTCTCCAGGATCGTGATCTTCATGGACCCCCTGGTCACGCCGCGGACCCGGAACGAGATCGTCGAGTCCGCCGGGCCGCGCTTGATCCCGGTCAGGGCGAGCGAGGTCCTCACCTCGGTCGCACCCGGCGCCGCCGTCCCGGTGAGGCTGATCTCGTCGTAGGTGCCGGCGCCGATCGAGATCTCCCGCTCGACCTCGAAGGCGCCTTCGGTCGAGCCCCCTGACATCGTCACCAGGGCGTCGCCGCGCTGCACGACGAGCTCGTTGGTCTCCGTCTGTTCGAGGGAGGCCGTCACCTGACCCTGCTCGAGAGAGAACGGCATCGAGAGGTCCACGGTCCTGAAGGCGAACGTGCCCGAGGGGCTGGTCTCGACGGAGCCCTCGAGCAGGAGCGAGAAGACGACGCCGTCGGCGAGCCGGCCGATCTCGATGGTGACCGTCTCGCCGTCGAGGATGCGGTCGGGCTGGATCTCAACCGAGGCGGCAGTCCCCGTGGTGGCGAGCAACAGGAGAGCGAGTAGAGCGACAGGGAGGCGTTTCATCAGGATCAGGAAGAGTATTCGGACCTACGGGTATAAGGAAGGAGCGGTCGAAAAAGGGGTTCAGCGGCGGCCCAGGACCGCCAGGCCCGCGAGCCCGATCCCGACGAGCGCCAGCAGGGGGAACGGGGCGGCGGGCGTCGGACTTGTCCCGGAATCTCCCCCGGTTGTCCGGGTCACGTTCTCGTTCTCGACCGGGGTCGACCCGGGAGTCGCCGTCCCGAGCGGCGTGGTCGGTGTGGTCCCTGCCCCGGACCCGTCCTCGCCAGGCGGTGTGCCGGGACCCTCCCCCCGCGTGGTGGTCGGGACCACGATGCCCGGGTACGAGTCGGAGTCATCGCTGTACCCCGGCGCGTAGGTCGGGAGCGGGCTACCGTCGGGTTTCATCGCGTCGATGGTGAACCAGTCGTGAGCGGCGTGGCGGTCGTCCTCGTAGAAGTCGACCTCGACCAGCATCGGGTTGTAGGACCAGATCGAGGTGTTCTGGGTGAAGTCGACCGGGCCGGAGAGTTTCGTGCCGTTGATCCAGAAGATACTGGTCACGATCGAGGCGCCGGGCGCCGGGGTGGCGAGCCAGCGCGAGAAGTACGTGCCCGTCTGGTCGTATTCGTATGCGAAGGTACGGTTCCAGGTGGCGCGCACCACGCTCCCGTCGAGTCCGAAGACGTCGCTCGAGGTGCCGTTGAAATAGACGTCCTCGTACCCGCCCCCCCTTGCCGGGGGCCACCAGTGGCCGATGTACACGGAGTTGACGGTCGTGTTGAAGTTCGTCATGTTGAAGGAGTCGTCCTCGTGGGCGAACGGCCAGGTGACGTTGTTGTTCCCGAAGTAGCTCGGCGATCCCGGCTGGATGAACTGGTGGAAGGTTGTCTTCTGCGAGAAGTCGACGCCGTCAGCCATGTTGGAGACCACGACGGGGATCGTCTCGTTCGACGCGAATTCGTGCTTGTACACGCTCAGACTCAGGGGTGAAGCGTGGACTCCCGCGACGAAGAGGCACGCCAGGAGAGCTACCGCCAGGAACTTGCAGGTCGTTTTCATCGTAACCACCGATTCATCGCAACCACCGGGCCGCTTCCCGCTGGCGACGTGAATGACATGAAAGGTAGTGATCTCTCTATTCAGGTAAACCTGCCGGTCCGTCCCTGGCTCCTGCCGGGTAATCTCCCCGGAGCCGCTCCTGTACCGTGATCGGAAGCCGATATCCAGCGGGATTACGGGTGCTCCTGGCAGGACAGGCGGGACCGTTTACTGGGGGGCGGATCCCTCCTCGTTCGCCCGTTCCCGGGCCCGGCGACCGCGGGTCGCTCCCCGCCGGACTGCCGGTGACCCGAAAAGGATGGCTCGAGATCCAGAATCCGCCCCGGCCCGCCGCCACGGGGATCCCCGGCGTTCCTGGCCGCACCCCGTTCCTGCCAGGTGCGACTCCCCTCAAAAGGACCGTGATCCGGGGCAGATGGGTGTCCTCGGCAGACGGTGCCGGCATCAGCGGGGGAAGAGACTGGCGCGGAAGGCGACCTGTCTCGCCTTAGGCCTGCGTCGTGGTTCTTGACGGACTGCGATGTGCCTTCTGCGACGAAGTCCGAGAAAAAGAGAGATTGCTGGGGGGATCAGAGGTTCGCGTGGTAGTCGAAGAACCGTGTCCGCGAGACCCTGTCGGAGATGATCTGGACGTAGTCCGAGCGCTCCACCGTTTCCTTGGATCCGTCCGTGTACTTGATCTCCACGAGCGGCGACTGGAAGCCGGAGGCCCAGCGCGGGTAGTAGAAGTTGGGGTTGCGGAGGCGCGAGTTCCAGGTCTTCAGGTGATCGTCGGCGTCGAACGACCACCAGACACCCTGGTCGAAGTAGCCGGTGCCTGCCGCGACCTTCTTGCCGCTCGCCGGGATCAGCGTGAAGGAGATCTTGTTACCGACCTTCAGGACATCCGGGATCGCGATGAAGTACGCCCCACCGACGTCGTCGAGGGTGATCGTTTCGCTGCTCACCAGAACGTCGTCGGCAAACCATTCGATCGTGACATCGGCCGGGTTGACGCTCCAGAACGAGGTCTTCTCGACGAAGTCCTCGGGCCCGGAGAGCTTGGTGCCGTAGATCGTGAAGGTGCTCGTCACGGTGTCCGCACCGCTCTCGGGCTTGCTGTACCAGGTCGTGTGGTAGGTGCCCGTCTGGTCGAACTCGTAGTTGAACACGTCACGCCACTTGCCATTCACCGAGTTGCTCTGCCAGAGCCCGTCCTCGTACCCGGACTGCGGGTCCTTCCCGTCCGCCGGCCACCAGTGCCCGATGTAGACCTTGTTGGAGAGGGTGTTCTCGTTCGTCATCACGAATTTATCGTCCTCGTGAGCGAAGGGCCAGGTGATGTTGTTCGCTCCGAACGCGCTCGGCATCCCGGGCTTGATGTGCTGGACCACCGTGATCTTCTGCTCGTAGTGGACACCGTCAACCATGTCGGTAACGGTTGCCGTGATCTCCTCGTTGGAGGCGAGGTCTGTCTTGTCTAATGAGATCGAGACTGCCCCCGCGCCCGCGACAAACAGGCATACGAGAAGCGTTCCGATACTCAGAGTTTGCCATCCTTTCATCTGAATCACCAATCTTTCATCTGAATCACCAATCGTCGAGGCTTTTTGTCGGCAGCTGTTCCCGATCACCGCCTCCTCTTTGACGTGATCACTTTCGTCTTCACAAGTTTTTAAACCTTGCGTTTCATCCGTGCGGCTGTAGAGTCTCGGATTCATTTCACTCACACAACCACCTCTGCGCATACCCGAAGACCCGTTCCGGAGGCAATCGTTCAAAGAAGACCGTTTCAGGCTCCTTGTAGTCCAAACTCGCATGTGGTTTGATGCTGTTCTGCCAGTTGACGACATCGTCCATGGTGAA
>JAAYEG010000037.1 GCA_012728895.1 Methanospirillum sp.
GCGAGGTTCCCGTTCTACCTCAAGGAACTGGAGTTCAGGTATAACTACCGGGACGCCGATCTCTTTGATCGATTGATTGAAACGCTTGGTGAATATGCTCGGGTGGCAGTAACTGAATAATTACCTATTTTATATGAGCAACGATGAGCATTCCCCGCCTGCGGCAGGACGCCACATCACCGGCCCTTGGAAGAGCCGCGTCAGAGACGTCTGGGCCTCGCTCTTCTCGTCGCCCTTCAGCCCCCGGGCGAACATCACGAACCCGGCGAGGCGAGTCTCGTCCATTTCAACTCATACCAATGGTCGATGCCGAACCCGTTATGCGTTCCGGACCGGTTGCCCCGTCCAACCCCTTTCCGGCCTCGCCCCCGACGAGCGGGCCGTCGTCGAATCGGCCGCCTGTCGGAAAGGGTGACGGCCTCGGCACACGCCCCCGCCGCCGGCACCGGGCAGCAGCCCGATGCCGCGCCCCGGTGGGCCAATACCTATTTCCACCCGCCGGCCAGAACGGAGATCCGGATACCGATGACCGGCCCGACGACCCCGATCCCTGCCCGGGCTCTGCTCGGGACCCTCCTCGTTGTCGTTCCGGCCTGCCTCCTCCCGGTGGTCGTGGCCGGCTCCTGGGAGTGGTGGGAGGGCTGGGCCTTCGCCGCCCTTCTCTTCGGCAACTTCGTGGTCAGCCGCGCCCTGCTCGTGCACTGGAACCCGGGACTTGCCGGGGAGCGCGGCCGATCCTTTGCTGCCCCGAACGCAGAGCCGTGGGACAGGGTCCTCGCCCCCATCCTGGCCCTCGGCGGCACGCTGATCGGGGTGACGGCCGGCCTGGAGATCCGGTTCGGGGCGTCGCCCGGGTTCCCCCTGCCGTTCCAGGCCGGCGCGCTCTGCCTCTTCCTGGCCGGCCTCGTCCTGGGGAACTGGGCGATGCTCGCCAACCCCTTCTTCTCCGGGGTCGTCCGGATCCAGTCCGAGCGCGGCCACCGGGTGGTCTCGGCCGGCCCGTACCGCTGGCTCCGGCACCCGGGGTACGCGGCGACGCTGCTGGCCTTCGCCGCCCTGCCGGTCTTTCTCGACTCGGCCCGGGCGCTGGCACCCGCCGCGTGCCTGGTCGCCGTCGGCGTCGCCCGCACCGCCCTCGAGGACCGGTTCCTCCAGGGCGAGCTGGACGGCTACCGGGAGTACGCGGCGCGGGTGCGCTACCGGCTGGTGCCCGGGATCTGGTGAGCGGGCCGGGCGGCGGATGCACTCACCTGGAAGGTCCGGGGTGAGACGATGCAGCGCGGATGTCACGAACGTGCCGCGAAGCGGGTGAGAGGCCGTCGCGGGAGTGGAGCACCGCATCTCCCATCGCCGCCCCGTGCCGTCCCTCCCCCCGGCCGAACGCGGCACGGAACCGCTCCCCGCCCCTGCGGCCCGGCCGGCGACTCCCCGCGCGGGGGGCGAACTGTGTACACAGGGTACACACAAGAGTAATATATTGTGTGCACAAATACGCCCGGATTTGTCGTACACGAGGGATCGGAGCCTTCAATTTCGCGCGAGCAGCCCGCGTACTATACATGATAATACTTCGATAATCCAATGTCTATGTATAGACTGCATCCACGGCCGGGAGCCGGCCGATGAGACCGAGAACCGCGACGAGCCCGACGGCCATCACGCTTCCCGCGGAAACGAAGGCCTGGGCCGTCCGCCGGGGGCTGATCCTCTCGGCCACGTTCTCCTCGTACCTGGCCGAACTGATGAAAGCGGATCTGGACGGGGCCGACGGGCCTGGCAGCGACGAGGGCCCCGTCCAGAACACCACCCAGCCGAAGCGGAAGGGGGTACAGAGGGGTGTACGCCGCAGCCGATAACTCCTTCGATCCGCATCGCCCGGGCGCCGCCGACGCCGCCCCGGCGCCGGGCGCGATCGCGCTCCCGCCGCAGCTCCGGCGGACCGACCTCCGGTTCGTCCTCGTCCGCGCCGGCGAGAAGCGTGCCCTCGAGAGCGGCTGGCCGACCGTCGCGAACTACGCCCACGACCACGTCACCCTCGCCCTCCGGCTCGTGCGCGGCCTCCCCTACGGCCTCTTCCCCGCGCCGGCATCGCGGATCGCGATCATCGACGCGGACCACCTGGACCGGCTCCGCGAGCTCGGCGCGCTCGACCCCCTGCCCGGGACCTTCGCCGTCGCCTCCGGTTCCTCCGCGCCCGCTCACCCGAAGGCACACCTCTACTACGAACTCGACGGCGAGCCCCTCGCCGGCCGGCGCCCCTTCTTCGACCCCGGGACCGGCGAGCACCTCGGCGAGGTCTTCGCCCAGCACCCCGGCGGCGGCAGGGGGTTCGTCATCGGCCCCGGGTCCCGCCACGCCGCGACCGGGCGCCCCTACCGGGTCGCGCGGGACACCCCGATCGCCGCCCTCCCCCGCGACGCCTGGGCCGGCTTCGCCGCCGCCGTCCGGTGGCAGGAGCGGGCCGCGCGCCCCGTCCCCGCCGCTCCCGGCAGCTCGATCGGCGACCGCCTCGGCCTCACCGTCGACCGCGTCTGGCCCCCGCCCGCCGGCGCCCGCGTTTCGGGAGAGTGGCTCCGGTTCGCCCACCCGGTCCACGGCTCCGCGAACGGCGACAACCTCGCCGTCCACCGGACGGGGCGCGCCTGGTACTGCCACCGGTGCGGGAGCAGCGGGGACGCGCTCGCCGCCCTCGCCGTCGACGCCGGGATCATCGCCTGCGCCGACGCCCGGCCCGGGTGCCTCGCCGATCCCGGCCTCATGCAGAAGGTCGCCGACGCCGCGCGGGCGCGCGGCCTTCCCGTTGACGAGGCCGACCGGGCCCGGCGGCGCGCCCGCCTCCCGCCGCCGTACGAGTCCCTCGACATCGCCGCGATCCGCGCCCGGATCGAAGCCGCCGTGCGGAGGGCCGCGTGATGGACGCCGTGGTCCCGCCGCTCCCCGACCCTCCCCCCGCCCCCGTAGAGGCCGCGATCGACCGCGCGGGCACGCGGGAGGCGGTCGAGGCCGCCGTCACCCGCGCATGCCGGGACTTCCACCCGACCGACACCGGCAACGGCAAGCGGTTCGCGCTCCGCTGCGCCGGCGAGGCCCGGTTCTGCATCGGGCGCGACCGCTGGTACCGGTTCGACGGCGCCCGGTGGGCGCCCGATCCCGGCCGGACCGTCCGCGAACTCGCCAAGGCCACCGCGGTCGCCATCAACGCCGAGGCCGCCGACGAGCCCGACGACGCCCGGCGCCGGGAGCTGCAGCGGTGGGCGAAGGAGAGCGAGTCTTCCGCCCGGATCAACGCCATGCTCCAGATGGCCTCGACCGACCCCGCGATCAGCATCGTGCCCGACGACCTGGACGCGGACCCCGATCTCTTCGCGCTCGAGAACGGCACCCTCGACCTCCGCACGCTCGCGCTCCGGCCACACCGGCGCGAGGACCTGATCACGAAGCTCGCCGGGGTGGCGTTCGACCCGGCGGCGGCGTGCCCGCGGTGGGAGGCGCACCTCCGGCTGATCTTCGCCGGCGACGAGGGCTACATCCGCTCCCTTCAGGAGCTCCTGGGCTACGCCCTGCTCAGCGGCAACCCCCTGCAGATCTTCCCGATCTGGTGGGGGAGCGGGGCGAACGGCAAGAGCGTCACCATCGCGACGGTCCGGTCGATCCTGGGTGACTACGCGGTCTCGGCCGCGGCCGAGGTCTTCATGGTGAAGGCGAAGGACGCCGGCCCGCGCCCGGACGTGCTCGCGCTCCGCGGCGCCCGCCTGGTCGTGGCCGTCGAGTCCGAGCGGGGCCACCGCCTGAACGAGGCGTTCATCAAGCAGACGACGGGCGGCGACCCGTGGACCGGCCGGAACCTGTACAGTTCGACCATGGAGACGTTCGTGCCGATCCACCTCGCGATCCTGGTGACGAACCCGCTCCCCATCGTGACGGGGGTCGAGGACGCGATCTGGAGGCGGCTCCAGTTCTGGCCGTTCGGGGTGACCATCCCCCCCGCCAGGCGGATCGCGGAGTACGAGCGGGTGCTGCTCGGGGAGGCGCCGGGGATCCTGAACTGGATGCTGGACGGGCTCCGGCGGTTCTACGCGCAGGGCCGGAGGATCACGGTCCCGCCGCCGGTGCGGGCGGCGACGGCCCTCCAGCGGAGCGAGATGGACCCGCTCGCGCCGTTCCTGCGGGACGAGTGCGTGCGGGACTCGGCGGGCGTGGTGGACCGCGTGGTGCTCTACGACCGCTACGCGGTCTATTGCGAGGAGACGGGGGACGACCCGCTCTCGAAGAGGGCGTTCGCGAACGCGCTCAAAGAGCGGGGGATCACGGACGGCCCGAAGGCGCACGGGCGCCGGACATGGCGGGGGGTCCGCGTCCAAACGCCGGCGGAGCGCGGCGAGGCGGAGGCGACGGGGAGCCTGCAGGAGAACCTCTGACCGTCGCGGGGCACGGGGGCACTGCGGGCAGATGGTCTCCGGAACTTCCACATATCCAGGTTTTCCATGGGAAGAGAGCCGGATCTCTCTGCCCCGCAGTGCCCCTGTGCCCTCACGATGAACCGGCGTACGCGACCCGGTAGACGACGCCGTTGAAGTCGTCGCCGACCAGGAGGGCACCGTCCGGGAGGACCGCGAGCCCGGCAGGCCGGCCGAAGACTCTGTTGCCGTCGTAGAGGAACCCGGTCATGAAGTCCCCGAATCCCTCGGGCTCGCCGGCGTCCGAGAAGCGGAGCCGGGCGACGGAGTAGCCGTTCGGCGGGTTCCGGTTCCAGGAGCCGTGGAGGGTCACGAACGCGTCGCCCCGGTAGTCTTCGGGGAGGGCCGTGCCGTTGTAGAACCGGAGCTGGATCGGCGAGGCGTGGGCCGGGAGCTCAAGCACCGAGGGCTCGGTGGTGGCGGCGAACGCCTCCTTCGTGGTCCCCGCCGGCTCGAACGGCGTGAGCCGGTCGGGTACGCGGCGGCCATAGACGAATGGCCAGCCGTACTGGCCGCCGTCGACGATCCGGTTGACCTCCTCGGGCGGCAGGTCGTCGCCGCGGAGGTCAGAGCCCTGGTCCGCGCCGTACAGCTCGCCGGTGGTTGGGTGCCAGTCGAAGCCCATGGTATTTCTGAGTCCGCTCGCGTACACCCGTCGCGTCCCGTTCTCGAGCACGAGCATGGCCGCCCGCTCGGGGCTCTCCTCCTCGCAGGCGTTGCAGGTCGAGCCGAGGGTGAGGTAGAGCCGGCCGTCGGGGCCGAGCCCGAGCCCCGGGGCCTGGTGGCTGCCGCCAGCGGGCAGGCCGTCCGTGACGACCCCGGGCGTTCCGGGCGTGCCTCCGGGCCCGAGCGGGGCGGCGTAGCCTGTCGTCGGCGTTGCGAAATAGAGCGTGTCGTTCCCGAGCGCGAGCCCGTGGACGCCGGGGTAGCCCTCGAGGACGGTCTCGGCCGTCTCGGACGAGCCGTCGCCGTCGGCGTCGCGCAGAAGGATCACCGAGCCCGTCGAGGGGACGGAGGCGTAGACCGTGCCGTCGGAGGCCGCGACCAGGACACGGACGCCGCCGAGGTCGCGGGCGAAGACGTTGGCCGCAAAGCCGGGCGGGAGCGAGAGGCGGGAGAGGAGCGACTCGTCGAAGGCCACCCGCTCGGGGGTGAAGGTGGAGACCGACGGCGGCACTCCGCCGAGGCCGCCGGGGGCGGAGCAACCGGCCGCGAGCAGGGCCGCGACGGCGAGCACGAGGAGCATCAGGAACCGCATGCCGTGTCAGATGCGCCGGGACGGGATAAGGTTTCCCGGATGAGCGGGGCTACGCCCTCCGCCCGTGCCGATCCCGGGGCCCGCCGGGCGGGGCACCAGCACGGGCGAGAGGCCCTGCCGGGTATCCCGGGGCGGGCGCGTCACGTCACCCAGACCGAGGGCTGCAGGACCTTGAGCAGATCGATGCTGGAATACGGGTCGCCACTGCCCGCGGCAGTCAGACGCACGAAGAACCGGGGGTAGTACAGCCCCGGCTCGGGGAACCACTGCACGAACGGGGGGAGGACCGCGGTGCCCTCGGCCACGCCGGGCCCGGTTGTCACCACGGTGCCCCCGGCGTCCAGCACGGTGACCTCGAGCCCGAAGGGGACGTTATCGACCGAGACGGAGTAGGTGACCGCCTCCCCGGAGCCGATCTCGGCCGACTGCGGCGAGATGCGGGCGTCGGGCCTGGTCAGCGCGATCGGGACCGAGGCCGCGTCCGTGCCGCCGTTCACCACCGTGTAGAAGACCACGTCCCCGTCCTTCGCCGTGAAGACGGTCGGCCCGAACGGGTGCGTCCCAGAGCTGTCCGAACCGTAGTCGTACGTGAACGTCCCGTCGGAGTGCGCGACGAACCGGGTCACCTGGCACCCGTCGGGCAGGGGACCCCCGCCGCCGGACCACGCGTCCACCAGAGTGGCCTCCGTGGCGCCCCCGGTGCTCACCCGGTACGCGGGAGTGACCGTCCCCGTCCCCTGTCCGCTCAGCACGACGTGCATCGAGCTCGACCCCGGGAGCGGGGAGGCCCCGTCGAGGACCGGCTGCCGGACCCGGGCCCAGACGGCCGGCGGGTCGTCCGTCGTGGCGAGGTGCGCCGCCATCATGTTCCGGTAGGTCGCCTCGAGCGAGCGGGAGTGCGCCAGCCCCCAGGCGTCGACGGCGTCGTAGGCGGAGCCGTATGTCGTCGAGGAGGTCCAGAGTTCGCGAAACGTCGGCGGCTGTCTATTGAGCAGCTGGTGCACGACCTGCGCCGTCTGGTACTCGTGGTAGCTGTCGACCGTCGTGAGCGGCTTCGAGAAGAAGGCCGAATCGATAGGGAACAGGGGGCTGGGATCCCAGTCGAGGAGGTAGGTCGAGGCGTACTCGGCCGTGGCCTCGGTCCACCAGCGGTTGCCGTTCATCCAGGCGACCGAGACGTACGCGTTCTGGACCGCGTGGAAGAGTTCGTGCCGCATCTCCGCCTCGAGCCGGAGGTCTGCCCCGGGCCCGGGGAGGAACGGCTCCCGCGAGACCGTGATCGTCTTGGTGGTCGGGTTCCACCCGCTCTCGTAGTAGTCCCCGACGTAGACGTGGATGAAGCCGTCGCCGGTGAACCGGGAGGGGACCGGGGGCTGGAAGCCGTAGGTCTCCCGATACCGGGTGTTGGCGTCCCAGAGGATGTCCCGCACCCTGGACGCCAGGGCGTCGGCCGCGGTGTAGTTGCCGGATCCCTGCCAGGCCTTGGCGATCGCGGCGTCATCGGCGGGATCGAAGTGGATGACGAACGGGATGGCGTAGAGCTCGGTGACCGGGCCGGGCTGCAGCACGGCGGTGAAGCCGGCGACGCAGAGGTGATCGGTCTCGAGGACGACGACGCCCCGGGAGGTGTCGATGGCGGTCGGGATCTCCACCCATTCCCCGGCCTGTGCATCCCACCGGACTTCCTGGATGGCCTGATCGGGCCTGTACCCCGTGGGGACCATCGAGGACCGGTACGGGATCTCGATCACGATCCCTGGCGCGAACCGTTCCTGGTCGCCGATGGTGATGTCGTAGACCGTCAGGTTGGACGTCCCCGCGGGCGGGGCGGGAGGGCTCGGCACGGTCGCGACGCGGACGAGGGCGGCCCGTTCCAGCGCGCCGCCGGGGACCGTCAGGTTGACCCCCGCGCCGGCGAGGGTGCGGTCCTCGGCGGACGGTGCGAGGGACTGCGAGATCAGGACGGCTGGACCGGTCGCGCCGAGCTCGTTGAAGAGCGAGACGACGTCCGCGAAGTCGATCCGGCCGTTGTCGTTGTAGTCGAACTCGGCGACGGGCTCGTTCGCCGCGAGCCAGGTCAGCTGGTTGAAGTAGAGCACGACGTCCGCGAAGTCCTTCCTGACGTTCGCGTTGAGGTCCTCGTGCTTCCCGTCGCCATCAGGGTCGGTCGGGACGAGGGTGTTTGGCGGTACGGGCACGAGATCACGAGCGGCCGCCGGGGTGACGGCCAGGAGCGCGAGGAAGAGAACGAGGAGCAGGGCCCCGGTTCGCATACAGGACGGGCTATCGGAATGGCAATAAAACTTCTGGTTGTACTTCGGATAGGCCGACCGATTGGTTGCGGGGCGTCTCACGGCCTGGCGGGGAGAGTGGTTCGGGAACCCCCCCGGTGCGGGAAACGGAGCCCGGTGAGAGCCATACCCCCGGCATCCCCGGGACCGCCGGGAGGACGAGGGGCCTCGCCGTCGCTGGCGGCGATGCTGCCATCGCGGGGCCGACCCGTGTGGGCACGGTTCAGCCGGCCACGAGCATGGCCGCGACGAGGACGGCGGGAATGAGCACGCGTCCCTTGCTGCTCCGGAGGCGCCGGGACGAGAGAAGGTTTCCCGGGCCCCGGAGTGAGGTATGGGCGCCGCCGGCGCCGCACCCGGAGGTGCACCCCCTGTCGAACCGGGGCACGTGAAAGGAAATGCTGTTACACCGGCGGCACAGGGAGAATGGAAGCGGTGAAAAGAATGGAAACGGGTCAAGTCGGGACCGGGGAAGCGGGGCCACCGCGATCGCTCGTGGTCGTCTGCTCGTACCATCACAACAACACGGAGAAGGTCGCCCGCGCCATCGCGGGGTGCTCGGAGCGCCGGTGACAACACCGCGGCAGGCGACGCCCGAGGAGATAGCGGCGTGCGACCTGGTCGGGTTCGGCTCGGGGAACTACGACGCGACCTTCCATCCCGCCCTCCTCAACCTCGCCGACAGGCTCCCGCCGGCCGGGAACCGGAGAGCCTTCCTCTTCTCGACCTACGGGGCCCCCGCCGTGGCCGCGGGCGGCAGCTTCGTCTCGAAGAACCACCGGCGGATGCGGGAGAAACTGCAGGCCAGGGGGTACAGGGTCGTCGGCGAGTTCGCGTGTGCGGGCTGGAACACGAACGTCTTTCTGAAGTACTTCGGCGGGCTGAACAAGGGCCGGCCCGATGCCGACGACCTCGGGCATGCCGAGGAGTTCGCCAGGAGCCTGAAGGAGAACGCCCCCTGACACGCCGAGGCGCGGTCGTCACGGGCGCGACCATCCCGGCCACGAGCCGCCCGCCGGGACCGGCCGCCATCCATCGTCCTGACCGGATCGCGACGAACGGTCGACGGCCATGGCAAACCCTTTTTTCCGGGGCTCTCAGATTGATCCGGTAGCGCGCCCCCATTCCTGCCGGCACCCCCCACGGTCCCTGCCGGCAGACCGCGTGCCGCGCGAGCCGGGACCGTCATACGCGGGGAGTCCACAGGATGAACCTCCCCCGGATCGGCTTCACGGCGAAGATCTTCCTGAGCATCCTCGCCGGCGCACTCTCCGGGCTCTTCTTCGGCGAGATGACCGCGGTCCTCGACCCCGTCGGCCAGGCCTTCATCGGGCTCATGCAGATCACGATCATTCCCACGGTCATCATCTTCATCATCACCGGCATCGGGACCCTCAGCGAGACCGACGCGGCCGACTTCCTCCGGAAGGTCGCCGGGGTCGTCCTGGTGATCTGGGGCCTGGGCGTGCTGGTCTTCTTCGCGATGCAGTACGCCTTCCCGCCGGTCCAGCCCACCTCGTTCTTCAGCACGTCCGGGGTCTCCGACGGCGAGGAGACCGACCTGATCTCGCTCTTCATCCCGTCCAACATCTTCACATCCCTTGCGGAGGGGCTGATGCCGGCCATCGTCCTCTTCTGCGTCCTGCTCGGGTGGGCCCTGATCGGCGACGCCCGGAACCGGCCGTTCATCGAGCTGCTCCGGAACCTCGAGGCCGCGCTCTCGAAGATCACGAGGCTGCTGATGGCGGTCGTGCCGATCGGCGTCTTTGCCATCACCGCGGTCACGTTCGGGACCCTCACCTGGCCGCAGCTCCTCCAGATCCAGGTCTACTACGTCTCGGCCGTCGTCCTCTGCCTGATCCTCGCCCTCGTAATCCTCCCGCTCCTGGTCTACTCCCTGACGCCGTGGAGCTACCGCGAGATCCTCGTGGCCGCGCACCGGGGCGTCCTGATGGGCTTCGCGACCGCCCGAGTCTTCATCACCCTGTCCCTTCTCACCGAGGGGGTGGCCGGCCTCTTCCGGTCGCCGACCGCCAACGGGGAGCCACCGGGCGCCGGGGAAGAGGCCGAACCGGGAACGGGCACGAGCTCGCCCGTCGAGGAGCGGGCGGCGGCGTACGGCGGCGTCCTTGTCCCGCTCGCGTACAGCCTCCCGACCCTCGGGGCGTTCGTCGTCCTGCTCTTCGTGCTCTTTACGGCCTGGTACTATAACGACCTCTTCACCCTGCAGGAGCAGGTCCTCCTCGCGCTGCTCGGCGTCCCCAGCCTCTTCGGCTCGGCCAAGGTCTCGCTGCCGTTCATCCTCGAGATGATGCGGCTGCCGGCGGACGCCATGGAGCTCTACCTCGTCGCCAGCCCGCTCCAGGTCTACTTCACCGCGGCCCTCAGCTGCATGTCGATCTTCGCCCTCTCCGCCATCGGCACGGCTTAACTCACGGGCGTCGGTAGGCTCCGGGCACGGCGGGCGCTCTTCTCCGCGGCAGTCGGCGCCGTCGCCCTCGTCTTCGTGGTCGTCGTGCTGAACGCGGCCTTCGGCGCCGTCCTCGCGACCTCGCCGCAGGAGGACGCGACCGTCCTGGGGCTGACGATGCCCCCGGGCCCCGGCGGCGCGCCCGTCGGGGAGCGGTTCGCGACCACGGTCTACCGGGACTACGCTGGGGTGCCGCCGGCGACGCAGCCGCCGGGCGCGGAGAACGCGACGCTGCTCGACCGGGTGCGGGCGAGGGGCGCCCTCCGGGTCGGGTACATCCCGGACGCCATGCCGTTCTGCTACTTCAACCGCGAGGGCGAGCTTGTCGGCCACGATGTCCAGATGGCCCACGACCTCGCGGGGGCCCTGAACGTCTCCCGGGTCGAGTTCGTGCCCGTCGACCGGGAGAACGCGCTGGACCGGGTCAACGCCGGGGGCTGCGACATCGTGATGACCGGCCTCGTCCTGGTTTCGCCGATGATGGAGAAGGCCCGGTTCACAGCGCCGTACATGGACCTCCACCTGGCCCTCGTCACCCGGGACGAGCGGACGGGTGCCTTCGAGGACCTGGACGCGGTGGCGCGGACGGAGGGGCTCCGGATCGCCGTGGCCGGCGACACCGACTACGACCGGGCCGCGGCCGCGCTCTTCCCCCGGGCGACCATCGTCCCGCTCGAGGACCCCGAGCAGTTCTTCGACCGGGCCGGCGCCGACGCCCTGCTGACCACGGCAGAGACGGGGACGCCGCTGACCCTGCTCCACCCCTTCTTCGCCGTCGCGGCCGTGCAGTATTCCGGCGCCTCCGCGGCCTCGTCGGTCTACGCCCTCGCCCGGGACTGCGACGACGCCTCGCTGCTCTTCGTCGACTACTGGCTCGCCATGGAGGAGCGGTCCGGGGCCCTGGAGGCGAAGTACGACTACTGGGTGCTCGGGAAGGAGACGGGGCGCCGGGCGCCGCGGTGGTCGGTCATCCGGGACGTGCTGCATTGGGTCGGGTGAGGACGAGGCCGTTACCGGCCGGCTGGCCCGGACGCCGGTGCCGGCGATACCGGGCCGTTCGGGGGGCCCTCCCTATCTCGACCCACTCACCGGTTTTCCGATGCATCTCGTCGGTTCGACCTCCTGATCCTACCGGGTATCACGTCGGAGGCCTGGCTCGCCGAACAGCGAGATCCCTGGTGTTTCCGCATCCCGGCATACCGCATCAGAATCTCCATTTGCTCGGAGGTCTCGATGGCACGCGCTCCGGGGATCCGGCTCCGAACCTCCCGCACGGCCATCTCAAAACTCGAGCCCCGGTGGATCAGGTAGCCCGCGAGTGCCGTGCCGCTCCGTCCGGCCTGGAAACAATGGATCAGTACCGGTTCTCCTGCCTCCCGTTTCCTGTCGATGAACGCATTGATCTCATCGAGCTGCTCCACCGCTGGTGCGGTATAATCGCGAACCGGTACTTCGAGATAGTCGAACCCGATGCTCCGAATGACGGCGAGCTCACGATCAGGTCGTCTCTCGAGCGAGATGATCGCGCGTATCCCCTCGCGATAGAGATCATCGAGGTCCTCCCGGAGTGGGTACGGAGCATGAGCCAGGAGGTCGTCGATGATCCACCGGATCACAACCATGTCATCTCAATGAGGGTGCTCATTCGTACTGAGATTACCTGTTCGCGACCCTTTCACGGATGCCGCTCTCATACGATGGACGAGACGGTGGACGCGTGGTCTCCCTCGTCGATCGAGGTCGAATTCCCCACGCACGGCCCGTTTTCCTGCCTGAAGTTCCGCGCACGGGGAGATGAAGGGAACGGCCAGGAGCTTCGGCGATGACACCGGCAGCCGGTGCTGTCCGTTCGCCCCGACAGCCCCGGGCGCCGGCGCGGCGACGGAGGCCGTCTCGTCGAGCACGGCCCGGCACGCGGCGCCGGCGAAGGCCCCGATCGCCGCGCCACGGGCGTGGATATCGAACCCCGTGGGGCCGTGGCCGGGCAGGACCCCCCCTCGGCCGGCACGGTTAACTCCGTGCCCGCCGAGACTCTCGGCGATGGATCACGCTGAGGATCTCCGCGCGACCCTGCGAGCCCGGATTCGCGGCGCGGACGGCAGCGACGGGACCGGCAGTGGCCCCTCGGCTTTCGTCCCTTGCCCCGCCGGTGTCGGGAGCCAGATCCTCGACGAAGTGCGCCGGATCCGCATCCTCCTCGAGGAGCGGCGCTGAACCCCTGCGGTCGAGGTCTCACCTCGCCGGCGTTGGGAGAATTACCGGCATCGGGCGCCGGCCGCGACGTCTTCCCGGCCCGATGTTTCGAGGCGGGGCCGGCAGGCGTTCGAATATCGCGGGGGATTCCGGGGAATTTTCGCTATCGGTATTATCTGGAAAGGGCTGCACGGGGTTGGAGGTTCATATCCCCCCATGACCCCACCGTCTCGAACCGTATCATGGGTGTTCCGTGATGAAACACGGCCTCCCCCCCTCGACGTGCCGCCGGGCGTGGCTCAGCTGCCCGGGCCGCCGAGAATCCGCCGGGTATCCCTGCCGCCCCACGTCACCTCGCCATCAGGGCGAACACGCCCCATCCCAGGTATTCACGCGTGTACGCGGCGTAGCGTTCCGGTTCCCGGGACAGCCTATCACGGACCTCTTTCGCGAAATCGTCGTCGGGGTTCGCGTCGAGCCACCGGCGCATGGTGAGCCACTTGGAAGCTTCGTATCGGTCCCAGCCCTCCCGGCCGGCCAGGACCATCTCCACGACGTCGTAGCCGAGGGCGCCGAACGACGCGAGGAGGTCCGGAAGCATGAGAAAGTCGGAGACAGAACAATCATCGCACTCCCTGGCAACGTCTTCAGTCGGTGGTAACCGCAGCCAGTAGGGCTCGCCGATGAGGACGATACCTCCCGATCGGAGGCTTTTCGCCAGGAGCTCGATGGTGCCGGCGACTCCACCGCCGATCCACGTGGCACCGATGCAGGCGGCCACGTCGACCTTCCCGTCGGCGACGTAGCCGGCGGCGTCGCCGTGGACGAACTCGACCCGGTCGGCGACGCCGAGGTCCTCGGCGCGGCGTCTCGCCTGCGCGGTGAACAGGCTGCTCATGTCGACGCCGACGCCGGAGATCTTGTGATCGCGCGCCCAGGTGCAGAGCATCTCGCCCGAACCGCTGCCGAGGTCGAGCAGGCGGGCTCCCGGTTCCAGGCGCAAGGCCACGCCGAGCGTGGCGAGGTTCTCCGGTGTGAACGGATTGTGGATGCGGTGAGCACTCTCGGTGATGGTGAAGATACGCGGGATGTCCATTGAGCCAGCTCCATGTCATAGTTCAGCGCGCCGGCTCATCTAGTACAGCCCCTGTCCCGGCTCCCCTTTCGCCCCCGCAGTAAATTCAACAGTATCACACCGGCAGCCACTGCTGCCCCGTCGCCCTCGCCGCCGCGGTGCCGGCGCGGCGACGGGGGCCGGCATGTCCAGAACGGAGCGTCCGTTCACCAGGAGAAGACCTCCGGGTTCGCCTCATCGTTGTCCTTGAACCGGATCCCGCGCCAGAACCGGACGAACTCCACCTCGCCCCGGGCATTGATCACCCTGGCCCGGCCCGGGTCGGGGGTCACACCCCGGTTCTTGAGGTGCTCGGCAAACCGCTTCGCGGACACCGGGGTGACCCCGTTGTCCTTCGCCCACGAGAGAAAGCCGGCATACAGGTCCGACCTGACCTCGCGATCGCCCGGGGCCCCGGTGACGACGCATTCCTCGTCCACGAACCGCGCGGCCACGTCGGCCTCGAGCCGGTACTCCTCGGTCGCCACGGCAAAGACCGCGGGCTGTGCGAGCCGGCCCGCCTCGCGGTACCGCGCGAGGCCGGCGAGGCACCAGTTCAGGATCCCGGACCGCTCGGCGAGCATCTTTTCGGCGATCGCCTCGTCCCGGTCCCCGGGTGGAATCGTCACCGCGAACGGCACCAGCCAGATCCGGCGCCACAGGGACGGGTCGGTCGAGACGGGCGGTCGGTGGTTCGTGGCGAACCAGATCTTGTATCCCGGCCGGTAGGTGAACTCCTCCTGGTAGAGCTTCCGCACCGTGATCGGGTCGCGGCCGGTGAGCAGCTTGACCACGGCCTCGTCGAGCCGGGAGCCCTCGGCCCCCTCCGAGGTCGTGACGAGCCGCGCCCCGACCAGGGCTGCGAGCTCTGTCCTCGGGGCGTCGCTGTGCCGGCGGGCGAGCAGGGTCCGCGAGGCGTCGACGTTCTGCGCGTAGTCCCCCCAGATGGTAGAGAGGACCTCGAGCGTCTTCGATTTCCCGTTGGCCCCGGTCCCGTGGAGGATGAAGAAGACCTCGGCCGGGTTATCGGCGAGCAGGCTGTACCCGCACATCGACTGGAACCCGGCGATGGCCTCCGCGTCGCCTCCGAAAATCCGGGAGAGGTGCCCCTCCCAGGTCGGGCAGACCGCTCCCTCGAGGTAGTCCACGTCCGCGAGCTTGGTCAGGTAGTCCTCCGGCCGGTGTTGGCGGAACGTGCCGGTCGAGAGCTCGATGGTGCCGTTCCGGACGTTGAACAGGTCCGGGTCGGCGTCCAGGTCCGCGACCTGGACCGGCACCTCCGACTCCGCCAGGTGCAGCATGGCCTTGATCGTCCGGGCGCTCTCGGCCTGCTTCGCGAAGCCGAGCAGGGACCGCCGCGCCGCGTCGTCCTCGATCCGGGCGACCTCCGCGTAGAGCCGGCGGGCCGTCCGCTTGGCCTTCGTACGCACGCTGCCGGCCGTGTCCCGCTCCCAGATGCGTCCGTTCCAGACGAGCCACGCCTTCATCCCGGAGCAGTAAAGGACGGACTCCCAGTGCTCCGCGACGAACCGGTCGGCGAGCCCGACCTCGGTGTAGTGGTTCTCGTGCTTCGAGAGCGGGGTCACGGGCAGCCGCGTCTTCCGTGCGCGCCAGAACTCCCCGTACACGAGGTTCGGGAGGTCCGCGGGGTCGAGCGCATGGGTGTAGTCGGCGTTGTAGAACTGTATCTCCCGGAGGGCCTCGAGCGGGGTGCGCCGCTCGAAGAGGAACAGGAGCCGGGCCGTCTCGCGGAGGGTCCGTTCGAGGTCGAGCCGCTTCCTTTCGGCGTCGGGCTCCCCGAGTACCACGTCGGACCCACCCTCGGGTCCGGGCGCAAGAGGGGGCATGGAGGCCACCATCGCTTCCCTCTGCACCTGGAACGCGCGGACGCGCTCGGCGATCTCGTCGGCCGAGACCGCGCCGGTCACAGGCGGAACAGCGCAGTGTGGTGGACCCGGGCCGGCAGCGGGCCTGTCGTCCACGGGGACACTCGCGCCGCCACCCGCGGTGACGCCGATGGCACCGGTATAAAGGCCGGCGCGTTCCGGGTCTTTCATGGTGCTGCCCCCCCGAGTGGAGGGCGGTTGCAGGAAGGGGTGGCGTGTCCCGGAGAAGGAGGAAGCCGTGCCCTCCGCATGACGCTTTTCCGAACGTGTCCGGAGAGGCCGCGGCGGCCGGCGGTTCTATCCCAACGCGCGCCGCCCCCGGGACGGTCGCGCACGATACAGACGATGACGACTTTGAACGAACTCCTTAACATGACTTCTATGTTGGAGCGAAGTCAGGGCAGGGTGGATATAGGACCAATGCACGTAATTATACTAATACATTGCGCCTTCACGGTCCCGCAGGGGGCCGGGATGAGACGGCAGCCGGGAGCACGATCGGGTCGGAGGTTCTGTGTTCGTCCTCGTCTTGCCCACACCCCTTCCGGTGTCAGATCGTGCCAGTTGTGCCACTTCGAAAGAGAGATCTCCATGGGAGATGAGTACCGTGGAGAAAGTTTCCGGATCCGGCCGGCACATCTGGCACGCGGCACTCTCTCCCTGGCCGTAAACTGTGATTTTGCTCTGTATTTACCATCCAGAATTGCGATTTATGCCCGGAATGGGGATATTCTATCTCGATCCCGGATGTGATCGATCTGACACGGCCCGAGCCCGTGGGGGAGCGGATCGCGCCGGTGTGGGGGCAGGGCCCTCCGTCGGTTCGCCCGGGATGCGGGTTGGAGACGACGCCGGTCTGCGCGGAGGTTGTTGTCGCCGGCGGGTCGGCGACCGGACGATGGTGACCCCGACCAATTCGTCGTTGACGGGAGGGTCATGACCGCGCCCGGGTCCTGGCGCGACTCCGACGCGAACGCCGGGGGACTGCGCGGGAATACCTGCCGCCGGGCACGGACGCCCCCGTCGAGGGCCGGCGACGGCCCCGTCGGCGTCCAGCCGCTCTCGCGCCGACCGGTCTCGACCCGTTCCAGCAGCACGGGCAGGACTGCACCGGGGTCGGGCTCGCCGAACGGTTCGTGGGGGAGCACCGGGAGTGGAGCCGCTCCTGTCCGAGATGAAGGCCTGGCTGCTCTGGAGCGGCCGGGTCCGGGAACGGGACGCGGCCGGCGCGATCCGGGCGAGGGCGAAGCGGACGGCGACCTGCTCGAGGCGCCGGGTCGAGCGGCCCGGGGCCGACCTGGTGCAGCGGTTTCTGGACGAGGAGTGCGAGGTCCGAGGGGGGAAGGGAACAACGTTCGGCCCCGCCGGAAGGCGGACGCCGCGAACGGCTCCCGGGCGAACGCGAGCGGCGGGCGCGAGGGATCGAACCGGTACTTCGCGGGGATGCGCAGGAGGGCCGGGGTCCGTCTCGGCCCGAAGATCTCCCGCGTCCAAGACGAGAACGGCCGGGCGGGCCGGAGCCTCCGTTCCCGTCGTGGCAGCACGCGGACGTGGACGTCCCGTCATCCCCGCGCCGGCCCGGGTTCGTCGTCGCCCTGCGCCTCCCCCGGCGTCACGACCCCGAAAGCCGGCGGACGGACCCCGGGTCGCCTCGTGCACGCCGGAGAACGCGACCGGCCCCAACCGGGAGGGAGCCGGCGGCTCCACCCGCGGGGCGGGTCGGCCGGGAGGAGAGGGCCGGCGCTCGGCGGACGCCTACGCGGTGGCCCGGGGCTCCGTGCCGGCCCGCCCTCCCGGGGCGTCTTGGGGCGTGGCGAGGACCTGGAGCGCGATCGCCGCGGCAACGGCGAGCGTGACCGCCCCGAGCCCGATCAGAATGATGGTCTTTCGCGTCATCTGCCTCTCCCAGGAAGATGGGACCCCGGGGTGATAACCGTGCGGGTTTCTGTCGCGGATCGGGCCGCCAGCCGGGCTTCGGCGTGCCAACAGGTCGCACGGGGCCGGGGGCGGCGCGCCGGCCCGGGACGGGATCCCGTCCCCCGCCGGGCGGGGGCTGCCCTCTCCTGCCGGCGGGAGAAAGTGAGCGCGGCGACGCTCCCGCCGGGCCTGCCATGAGTGGCAGGACGGAGCCCGGGGAAGGGCGCCAACACCGATTCCGCGGACCCGGTCCGTGCCGGCATCGCGCCCGACATCATCCCGGGCCTCGCGATCGCGGCCCTCGCAGATTCGGCGCTCCCGGAACGGGCCCCCTTGCAACGGAACGCCGCGGGGGAGGTGGACGGCTCCCTCAATTTTTTTTCGCCGCGATCGTCCCGCTGATGATGGAGCTCGTGACGGCGCTGCTCTTCCTCCTGCCGCTGATCGACCCGCTTCGGGAGAACCCCCCGGGCGTTCCGGCAGGGGTACGACGGATTCGTCCTGGTCTTCGCCGCCTGCCTCCCGTCACTCCACGCCCGGACCATCCCCCGTGCACCCGGTCGGCCCGGACCTCCTCTCGCCCCCCTCTTCGTGGGGCTCTATGCCTCTACCGGGGTCCGGCTCGAGCGCGCCGCGCCAGCGCACCCTCGAGTCACGCCACAGCACTGCCGCACCCTGGTTCACGGCGGACCCTGCCCGGCAGCGGCATGCACTGGATCCGGCTCGTCGGAGATGCTGGAGACACGCCCCGGGCGGAAAAACAGCGAACCCGCCGCCGGGTCGTTTTCTTCCCGGGAAAAGTATAAATATGATTATAATAATCATTCCGTATATCATATGGGAGCGATCGAAGATGCTATCCGAGACGTCCTCATCCTTCTGGACGACGCTGCCCGGCCTGATCACCGCGGTGGCGCTGTTGCTCACGGCCATCACGGGCTTCTACGTGGCGGTCATCCTGCCTGACAATAACAACGGGAACGTTACGCCGACCATGACGCCGACGCCGCCCACGCCCGTGCCGACGGATACGACACCGGATCCGACGTCACCACCCCCCGCGACACCGACCCCGATCCCGGCCGAACGGCTCTGGGGGCCGACCGAGTTCGTCACCGCCGGCACCCTCGCCGGAGGGGAGCAGCTCCTCTACGGCGTGCCCCGAGGCGGCGACGGGGTCTACCTCCACGAGGGGGCGCAACAGTGGATCAAGGTCGGCGGACCTGGGAAGATGTTCGCCCTCGACAACGTGGGGAACCTCTACGGGCTCTCGCCGGACGGCGGCGGCGTCTTCCGGTACACCGGGACGCCGATGGCCCCCTGGACCCAGGTCGGCGGGCCGGCCGCGACCATCTACGCCGGCGGCAGCGCCCTCTTCGCCACGAACCCCCAGTCCGGTGATATCTACCGGTACGACGGCAAGCTCTCGCCCTGGGAACGGGTCGGCAACCCGGGCAGGTTCGCCGTGGACGGCAATGGAAGACTCTTCGGCGTCTCGCCCGACGGCAGCTCCATCCGCGCCTACGACGCGGGATCCAAGACCTGGCAGGTGATCGCGGACCAGCGGATCGCCGGTCCCATCGGTGAGCTCTACGCCGGGGGCTCCAGCCTCTACGCAACGATGGGGAGTGATGCCGACGTCTACCGCGACACCGGCAACCCGAACGCCTGGATCAAGATCGGGGAGCACGGCAAAATGTTCGCCGTGGACGACAGCGGGGCCCTGTACCGCCTCTCGTTCGACGGGTCCGTAATCGAACTGTACTCCGCGGGGACGTGGACGAAGGTGGGCGAGGGCGCGGAGAAGATCTTCGCCGGCGGGTCCGGCCGTCTCTTCGCCACGCAGCAGGGATCGGGCGACCTCGTGGAGTACTGAGACGCCCGGACCCCGCCCCCCCGCCGTCGGACGACGGTACACCGGGAGGCAAGGACCGGTCTGGGCGGGATCTGCCAGCAACGTGCGCGGGTGCCGGCGCCCGCCTCCTCTACCTCACGGTCGAGTACCCCGCCGCGAAGCAGCGGCGTCATAACCGGGTCACGACCAAAGGAACAACATTCATCATCACCCCCTCTCAAACGGACCGATCAGGAACGAGGTGGGGAATGATGACTCGAACCCTGGTATTCCACTGTCTGCTCGTACTCGTCCTGCTGCTCCCGGGCGTCGCGGCGGGCTACGATGCCGGCTGAGCCGCGGACGCCGATTGCTGGTTCCGGTCGCTCGGGGGGGCGGCCGGGTCCTACGAGGGCGTACAGCAGTCGGACGCCGGCTCATCACCCTCCAGCAAGCCGGCGACCGCAGTCTCCTGCGACCAGGACTGCAAGAGCTACGCCGCCGGCAGGATACACGGGGCCAACGCGACCGGCACCAGCGTCGGCGGCGCATGCCAGTGCTCGTGCCTGCCCGGGTACGTCCCGAACAATAACCTCGAATGCGTCTCGGTGGACGCCGCCGCCTGGCAGTCCTTCACCCGCACCTGCGGCGACCTCCAGCAGTATACGCAGGGCGGGGGCGGAACCTTCGTCGTCTCCCGGCAGGAGCTGTTGACGTACCTGGAGAGGGTCGAACAAGCGAATCCCGACGCCTCCTGGAAGCAGATCGTCGCGGCCCTGCACGTCGCCCTGTACAACGACGACGCCCTGTCCCGGACGCTGCCCCTCATCCCCACACCCCTCTTCAAGTGGGGTCCCGAGACCGATGGCTTGGAGAACGTCGACCTGCTCTACCGGGCCCCCACGCGGGTTCCCAACCCAGACTGGTACGTCCCGAAGTTCGTCCGGGCCGACAACGGCGAGATCACCGAACTGGGCCATGCCTACGGTGCGATCCGCATCAACCTCAACCGCGACCGCCTCCTGCAGGACTTCAGGCTCAGTGTCATCACGCACGGGGGCGACTTCTGGCAGCAGGTTCTCCACAACTGGATCCTGCGGGAAGACGTAAACCGGTTTCCCCCGGACCAGCTCCGGGGGGACTGGATGGGGGTCTGGCTCGAGAACTACTACCGGACCCATTCCTCCACCCCCCTCTCCCAGGCGTTCGAGGCCTACTTCTCCCGGTAGCGCGCCGGCGCCCCCCCCGCGCCTCACGCGCGCGTCGGCGTCGTGGGTACCCATGGGTACCCAGCAGGTTGAAATGATAAGTACACAGGGAACGCCCGATTCACTCGCGCACGACAGATCCAGGCCTCATGCAGCGGGGGGGCCCGTCGCCACGTTTTAATGCTTTTTTCACGATAAGCAGATGCAGATGTATGGACCGCACCCGCGCCCAGGAGTGATCGGATGAGGCCGGGCGACGAACCCAGCCCGCCGGCCATCACCCTCCATCGCGAGGCGATGGAGCCAGCCGTGCGCACCCTCGCCGCGCCCAGCTCCGCGTACCTGGCCGCGACCATGAAACACAACCTGGACGGCGCCGGGAAGCCTGGCAGCGACGACGGCCCCATCCAGCACCCCCACCAGCCGAAACGCAGGGAGGCAGAGACAGGTGAGCGCGCCGGCGGATAACTCCATCGGTCGACCGGCCGACCCCGCCGTTCGCCGCCAGCCGTCCTACCCCGAACTCGAGCTCATGGGCGCCGTCGACACCGCCGTCCCGCCGACGACGAGGATGCTCCCGTCGGGGAGTGCCACGCACCCGTGGTACCACCGGGGGTAGAAGAAGAAGTTCGTGTGGTTTTCGGGGTCGGGCGTCTGCTCGACCCAGCTGACCCCCCGGTCGGTCGAGATCCAGAGGTCGGTATGCGAGAGAGGGTGGTCGGGGTCGTAGTACCGCCCGCCCGTCACGGCGATCCGGCCGTCGGGGAGGACGACGGCGGCGAGCCCCCAGCGGTCGCCCCACCCGGCGCTCTCGGTCTGCCGGGTCCAGGTCTACCCCTGGTCGGTCGAGCGCCAGGCGTCGTTGTACTGCTCCGCGCCCCACCCGCCCATCATGACGATGCTGCCGTCCGCGAGCGCGACAGCCGCGTGGCTGTCGCGGGCGGCCCAGGGGGCGTTCTCCACCTGCCGCGTCCAGGTGACGCCTTTGTCCGTGGACCGCCAGACGTCGTCCAGCACGGCATTCGTCGAGTCCCGGCCGCCCATAACAACGATGCTTCCGTCAGGAAGACAGACGGCGGCGTGGCGCGAGCGACCCGCCCACTGGGCGTGCTCGGTCTGCCGGACCCAGCTCGCGCCCCGGTCCGTCGACCGCCAGACGTCGTTCGCCCCGCCCCCGACGTAGCCGCCGGTCATGACGATGCACCCGTCCGGGAGCGCCACGGATGCCGCGTAGGGACGGGACGTCCACTCGACGGTATCGGACCGCCTTGTCCAGTTATCGGCCGACCAGGCCTCGTCGCCGAAGTACCAGGCCCAACCGAGAGGCGCACCGCTCGAGGCGTCCGAGAACGAGACGGCGAGCGGTGCGACGCCAGACGTCGGGACGACCGATTACTGGGCGGCGGGGACGATGGCAGCGGAGGGACTCGCGGCCAGGCCGGCGACGATGACGGCGAAGATTACGGAGACGACGGTATCGCAGCGCACAGTACAAAATGGTGTCGGTGGAGGCATCGTAAACCTTTCGAGTAACCGGGATCGCGGACTCCTGGCGAGTGAAAACGGGAGCAGCCCATCAGAGTATGTCGAAGAGCAAAACAGCGTCGGCGACGTCATTCTGGCACTCCGTTGGGATGGTCCCCTCGCCGGTCCAGGAAGCGACACTCGACCGCGCTCCCGGTCGTCTCCACGCCGTTGCCCGACGAAGGGTATGTCTCCACGACTATCGGTCCTCTCCACCGCGGCGCATGTCACGGCGCGGGCCGTCCTGTTGCCACCGTGCGGCACGCACCCGCCCTGTGGCACCGGTCCACTGCCGGCGACAGTTGAAGACCGGCGGTTCCGGCGTGCATCTATAGCCATTATGAAAATAATAACCATTAAATCCCTTCTGCCGTATCGTACAGTATCCAGACTTGGAGAGTCGCCATGAACCGGAAACTCATGTTGATCTCGATCTCAACCGTCGCGATCGTCGGGATCGGGGTCGGCATCCTGCTCCCGGCCCTTCAGAGCGAATCGCTCACCGGGAGCATCGTGCCGATCACGACCATGCCCTCGATGATGTTCACGCTCCTCCCCACGCCCACTCCGACACCCGTCCCACCCGTGAGCATCATGGTGACGGGGAGTTATTCGCCGTACCGCACGTGGAACAACGACATCAAGGCGTACGACTGGTACTGGAACCTCCACAGCGTGAACACCTACGACGCAACCCACCTGCCGCCGGGAGTGGTCCTGCAGCGGGTCTCCTGGACGATCACCGGGACGCTGGGCATCGGTGGGACCAGGACCTGCGTGAACCGGTACATTCAGCGGTTCGAGGGATTACCCGAACTCGATCTGGCGCCCCAGGAACTCGCCCTGACCGGTTCCGCAACCATCGACGACGGGTACTCGGTCGGCTGCTACGGCCCCGACCTCTGCCCGCCAGACGACTGGTGCGCGGGCCCGCCGTTCACGGCCACCTGTACCATCACGACCAAAGACGGCATGACCTACACCAGGTCGGCCGAGCTGGTGCTCAGTACGTAAGACGGGGTCGATGCGCGTCCCCGCTCCGCGTCCTCTTTTAAACCCCGCGAGGTCTCTCCTGATCCACTGCAAGAAGAGGCAGGCGGGGCTCCACCTGGACGCCATGACTGTCCTCGCGGTTCGCCGATGGCGGGCGGATCCCGATAGCGCCCACCGGCCGGTCTGTCACAAGCCGGAGACTGCTGCAGTACCTCCGATAGCCACGCGCCCGGAACCGGGAACGGTACGCCGTGTGGCATGATGCATCGACGGACTCGAGCCGCTCGATGATACCTGGCGGCGGGGACCCGCACCCGGCGAAAGAGATCGAGGGGGGGTGTTGGCTCAGAGGTGGGTGAAGAGCCAGACCACGTCGGTGAAGTCGATCCTCGTGTTGCCGTTGTAACCGAACAGGGACAGCGGCTCGTTGCCGGCGACCCGATCCATCCGGGTGAAGTACCGCACGACGTCCGCGAAGTCCGGCCGGCCGTTGCCGTCCTCGTACAGCCCGTCGGCGTCGGTGTCAAGCGGCGTCCCGCCGCCCCCGGGGATGGGCGCCCCCTCACTCCTCCCTGACGCGGGGGTTCTCGTGGTACTTCGAGAGCGTCGCCTGCCGCTGCCCCTGGTACTTCGCGTCTCCCTTCGTGCTGTACGGTTGCTCGGCACGCTCCGTGGTGTAGAAGACCAGCTGCCCGATCGGCATCCCCGCGTAGACCTTCACGGGTCGTGCGTTCACGTTGCACATCTCGAGCGTGATGGAGCCCGCGAACCCCGCGTCGATCCAGCCCCCCGTCTGGTGGAGCTCCACGCCGAGCCGGGCGATCGAGGACTTCCCCTCGATCGACGCGACCACGTTGTCCGGCAGGGCCACGACCTCGAGCGTCTCCGCCAGCACGAACTGGCCGGGCCGGAGCACGAACTCCTTCGCGCGGCACTCGTCGACGTCGGCGCAGACGCTCGCGCGGTCGTACGGGTCGATCACGCCGTCGCCGTGCCGGTACCAGACGAAGTGGTCGCCGAGCCGGATGTCGAGCGAGTTCGGCTGGACGAGCGCCGGTTCGAACGGGTCGATCACGATCTGCCCCCGCCTGATCCGGTCCAGGATCTGCCAGTCGACGAGGATCATCGTACCACACTTGGCGGGCCGGCGTCATCATCGTTTCGCGGCGCCGGCCCGTCGAGGAGCCGCTCGGTCCGCCGGAGGAGCCCGTGGAGCGTCGAGGCCTCCCGTATCGTCAGCTTCGCCCGGGAGAGGACCCGCCGGGCGAGGAGCAGGGTGATCTCGCGCTTATGGGGCGGGTGCTCGACCCGGTCGAGGAAACGGTCGAGGTGGGCGTAGAGCGACTCCATCTCCGCGGGGCTCGCGAGCGCGTACGTCCCCCGCGGGATCCCGGCCAGCTCGTAGCAGACGATCCCGACCGCGTGGGAGAGGTTCAGGATGGGGTACGAGGGCGAGGTCGGGATCGTGCAGACCACCCCCGCCCGCCGGACCTCGTCGTTCGAGAGCCCGCGGTTCTCGCGCCCGAAGAGGATCGAGACCGTCCCCTCGACGTCGGCGAGGATCCCGCGGAGCTCCCGCGGCGAGAAGTACGGCATCCGCATCGGGGAGCAGACCGACTGCGCCACCTCGCCCGTGGTCGCGACCGTGAGCGCCGACCCCGCGAAGACCCGGTCCAGGTCCGTGGTGACCGCCGACTCCAGGAGGTCGCGGGCGTGCGAGGCCATCGCCAGCGCCTCGTCGCCGAGCGGGCAGGGGTCGACCAGCGCGAGCCGCGCGAGGCCGAAGTTCTTCATCACCCGGGCGACCGAGCCGACGTTCCCCGCGTAGAGCGGGTTGACCAGGACGACCTGGACCTCGGGCATCCGTCCTACCTGGCCGCGCGGACGGTCGCCCGCAGCACCGACGGACCGGCCTCGTAGACGGCGTTCCCGACCACCACCGTGTCCGCGAACCGGGCCATCTCGGCCGCCTGCGCGGCCGTCCGGATCCCGCCCCCGTAGTAGAGGACCGCCCGGTCGACGGCCCCGCGGACCGCCTCCACGACCGCGGGATCGCCGTAGGTCCCGCTGTACTCGACGTAGACGATGGGAAAGCAGAAGTAGCGGTCCGCCACCGCCGCGTAGGCCGCCGCGGACTCGGGGGAGAGGTCGCAGACCGACCGCGTCACCCGCCCGACGGCCGAGTCGGGGTTGAGCACGATGTAGGCCTCCTGCACGACCCTGTCCCAGGCGATGGCGGCCTGCGCGGAGCCCGCGGCGCGGCGCATCCCGTCCAGGACCCACGCGTGGTGCGTGCCCACGATCCACCGGACATCGGTGGTGTTCATCACGCTCGGGACGAAGAGGAGGTCGATCCCGTCCTGGAGGGCGCACTCCGGGCCGGCCGGCTCGATGACGAGCGGGAGGCCGTAGGCGGAGACCTGCGACCGGAGCCCGGCCAGGTTCTCCCGGGTCACGTTCAGCGTCCCCGAGAGCATCAGGGCGTCGGTGCCACTGGTCGCGATCTCGTCGATCGCCCCGGGGGGGAGGCGCCTGTCGGGGTCGAGCTTGGTCACGTGGACCCAGTCCTGCCATCGGGGGGGCATCCGGTACGATATCGTCGCGGGAGCCATTAAGCTCCGATCATCCGGCGGCCGGTTCCGGGGGCTCGGCCCGCGCCTGGAAGTCCTGGATCCGCCGGACGGGGAGGCCGGACTGCTGGGCCACGACGCGGGGGTCGGCGGCGACCAGGGTCTCGGCGTCGTAGACGCCGCCCGCGTAGAGCTTCTCGATCGTGGACTCGCCGATCCCCGGGATCGCGAGCAGCTCGTGCCGTCCACGCTCGAGCTGGACCCGGGTGGTCCGCTTCGGCGGGGGCGTCCCGAGCGCTTCGGCGATCAGGGTGACGTGCCGGTGGACCGTGTCGGGCGAGATGCCCGTCCGGAGCATCAGGGCGGTCGGCGGCACCCGGACGAAGTCCTCGGGGCGTTTGATCCCGGCCGCGTAGTACTTCTTGAGGCTGATCGGCGGGATCCCCATCTCCCGGAGGCGGCGGTCGCTGCTCAGGCCGACCGCGGCCTCCAGGAGGGTGGTCGCCTCTTTCTCCCCGATCCCGGACGCGATGACGGTCGCGGGGTCGGACGCGGCCAGGTGCTCGACCGTATCGATCCCCCGGGAGAAGAGGGCCTTCATGATCCTGGCGTGGCTCCTCCCCCGCCGCGGCGGGACGTGGGTCCTCACGAACTTCCTGAGCTCCGAGCGCTTCCGGAGCAGGTCGAGGACGTCGCCCGCCTCCTCCCGGAGCCGGGTGGCCGCCCCCTGGTCCAGGCCCGCGGCCAGGGCCAGGTCGGCGGGATCGGCCCCCGCGATCTCGTTGACCGCGTACACGTGGGCCGCGTTCAGCCGGTCCATGAGGGCCGGTGTCATGGACGGCATCAGCCCCATCGTCTCGCGGTTCGAGGCGATGTGGTGGCAGAGCGGGCAGCCGATCTCCCAGGGGCGCGAGCCCTTCGCGATCAGGCGCACGTGGTTGAGCCCGTGTACGGGGCAGACCTCGTCGGTCCGTATCGCGAAACCCCAGTTGGTCGCCGGCAGCCCGATGTTGAACCGGCAGTCCGGGTAGTCGACGCACCCGATGAACTGGCTCGACCGTACGTGGTGCAGCCGCAGGTCGGAACCGCAGACCGGGCAGGGCCCCAGGAGCTGCTCCTGCAGCGTCCGGCCCATGATGTCCCGCCCGATCTCGTCGCCGTGCACCTCGAGCTGGTCGAAGGCCCGGTGGAGCATCGCGCGCGACTCGTTCACCACCTCGTCGCGGGACCGCTGCCGCTGCTTGATCTCCTGCATGTGCGCGTCGATGGACGTGGTCATCTCGGGGCGGGTGATCAGGTCGGCGTGGTCCTCGAGGGACTCGATCACGGCCCGGCCGACCAGGGTGGGGCGGAGCGGGTTCCCCTCCACGTACTTCCGCCCGACGAGCTTGTTGATCACCTCGTGCCGGGTCGACTTGGTCCCGAGCCCGAGCGACTCCATGGTCTGGATGAGCCGGGACTGGGTGAACCGCGGGGGGGGCTGGGTCTCTTTCTCCTCGAGCCGCACCGCGGTGACCGGGAGCCGCTCGCCGACGGCGAACGGGGGGAGCTCGTTCTCTGTCGCGCTCGAGTACGGGTAGACCGTCCTCCAGCCGGGCTGCTCGAGGGTCGAGCCGGTCGTGAGGTACGGCTCTCCCCCGGCGTCGAACGAGACCTTCCTCGTGGTCCAGCGCGCGTCGGGCGAGAGGGTCGCGAGGAACCGGCGGACGACGAGCTCGTAGAGCCGCCAGCGCTCCTCGCCGAGCTCGGCGCGGGAGGCCGGGCCCGCGGGGTGGATCGGCGGGTGGTCGGTCGAGGACTTCTTACCGCGGGTCGGGCTCGAACGCCGGTTGCGCCGGACCCAGCCGATGTCGTCGCGAAACTCGGTCTTCTCGAGGGCCCCGAGGATGCCGTCGAGCCCGAGCGAGGCCGGGTAGATGGTGTTGTCGGTCCTCGGGTACGAGATGAACCCGTTCATGTAGAGGTCTTCCGCGATCCGCATCGCGTTCGAGGCGGAGAACCCGAGCCGTCCGGCCGCGACGATGAAACTCGTGGTGTCGAACGGCGGGGGTGCGCGGTCGAGCTTCGAGCCCTCGCGCGACTCGGTTACGACGAGGGGGGCGACCGTGCGGTCGCGGGCCGCAACCGCCTCGTCCCGCGAAGTGAAGCGGGCGGTCGCGTGGCGGACCGTGAACGGCTCGCCGTCCCGCTCCGAGCCGGCCGAGAGCACCCAGTAGGTCTCGGGGAGGAAGGCCTCGATCTCTTTCTCGCGGTCCACGATCATCGCGAGCGTCGGGGACTGGACGCGGCCGACCGAGAGGATGTTCCGCCCGCCCCGGCGCGCGGCGAGGCTGATGAACCGGGTCAGGGACGCCCCCCAGATCAGGTCGATGATCTGGCGGGCCTCGCCGGCGGACGCCAGCGAGAAGTCGAGCTCGGACGGGCTGGCGAACGCCGACCGGATCTCGTCGGGCGTGATCGCCGAGAACCGCGCCCGCGAGACCGGGACGTCGGGGCGGACGGCCCGGACCAGGTCGTAGGTCTCCTTGCCGATCAGCTCCCCCTCGGTGTCGTAATCGGTCGCGATCGTGACTCGGTCCGCGCGTTTGGCGAGCTTCTGGACCAGGTTCACGATCTTCCGGTCGGTCGGCGTCTTGATGGTGCGCGCGTCGATGAGGGAGCGGGGCGTGTGCTTCTCGGAGCGCCAGTTCGTGTACCCCGGTTCGAAGTCGATCCCGACCACGTGCCCGCGCAGCCCGACGACGGTCGTGTCGCCGAACGAGTAGGTGCTGACGCCGCCCTCCCGGCGGGTCTCGACGTAGCGTTTCTCGGCGAGGATGCGGGCGATCCGCTCGGCAGCGATGTTCTTCTCGGTGATGATCAGGTGCACGGCCCGTCCTCCGCCAGGGCGTCGGCGAGCCGCCGCCCGAGCTCGCGCGGGTCGGCCTGCCCGCGGGTCTTCTTCATGACCTGTCCGGCCAGGTAGTTGATCGCGTTCCCCCGGCCGGCGCGGTAGTCCGCGACGGCCTGCGGGAACTCCGCGATGACCTCCGCGATGGCGGCCGAGACCGTGTCGTCCCCCGTGACGGCGAGCCCGAGCCGCTCGACCACGGCGTCGGGGTGCTCGTCACCGTCGAGGACGATCCGGAGCACCTCGACCCCCGACCGGTCCGTGATCCGGCCGGACTTCAGGAGCGCGAGCAGCGCCGAGAAACGGGCGGGCCCGACCGACCCGACGGGCCTCCCGCGGTAGTTGAGCTCGCCGAGGAGGGTGTCGGCGACCCATGTGGCGGCGAGCACCGGGTCGTCGCCGGCGACCGTCTCGAAGAACTCCGCGAGCCCCGGGTTCCCGGTCAGGGTCCGGGCGTGGTTCGGGGAGAGGCCGTACTGCACCCGGAACCGCTCGCGGCGGGCCGCGGGGAGCTCGGGGAGCTCGATGGCCGCCGCCCGGTCGGCGACGCGGAGCGGGGGCAGGTCGGGCTCGGGGAAGTAGCGGTAGTCGTGCTCCTCCACCTTGGTCCGCGAGGCCCGCGTGGTCCCGCGCTCCTCGACGAAGTGGCGCGTCTCGCGTTCGACCGCAACACCGCGCCGGATAAGCGACCGCTGCCGGGTGATCTCGAAGGTGAGGGCCTTCTCGACCCCCCGGTAGGACGAGATGTTCTTGATCTCCACCCGCTCGTGCCCGGCGATAGAGACGTTCGCGTCGACGCGGAGCGATCCCTCCTTCTCGGGGTCGTAGACGTCCAGGTACTCGAGGGTGGCCCGGAGGTGCTCGATCAGCCGGCGGGCCTCTTTCGGCGAGGAGAGGTCCGGGTCGGTCACGATCTCGATCAGCGGGACGCCCGAGCGGTTGTAGTCGACCAGCGAGTACCGCGCCCGGTCGCCGCCGCCCTTGTGGACGAGCCTCCCCGGGTCCTCCTCGATGTGGATCCGGGTCAACCGGACGCGCTTCTCGAGCCCACCATCGCCCTCGATCTCGATGTAGCCGCCGAGCGCCAGGGGGCGGTCGTACTGGGTGATCTGGTAGCCCTTGGGGAGGTCCGGGTAGAAGTAGTTCTTCCGGGAGAACTCGCACTCGACCGGGACCTCGCAGTGGAAGGCCTTCGCGACCCTGAGCGCGTACTCGACCGCGGTCCTGTTCACGGCCGGCATCGTCCCGGGAAGCCCGAGGCAGACCGGGCAGACGTGCGTGTTCGGCCCGTCGTCCCGGTAGTCGGTCGAGCAGGGGCAGAAGAGCTTGGTCCGGGTGTCGAGCTGGCAGTGGATCTCGAGCCCGATCACGACGCCGCTCATGCCGCGACCTCCGCCTCGTACGCGGCCGCGATATCGATGACGGTCTCGTCGTCGAACGCGCGCCCGGTCAGCTGGAGCCCGACCGGCAGGCCGTCCACGGTCCCGCACGGGACCGAGATGGCGGGGACGCCCGCCAGGTTCGCGGGCACCGTCAGGATGTCGGCGAGGTACATCGAGAGGGGGTCGGCCAGTTCCCCGAGCCGGAACGCGACGGTCGGCATCGTCGGGCCGGCGAGGACGTCGACCTCGCGGAAGAGCCGGGCGTAGTCGGCGCTCACGTTCGCCCGGGCCGTCTGCGCCTTTCCGTAGTACTTCCCGTAGTAGCCGGACGAGAGCGCGAAGGTCCCGAGCAGGATCCGCCGCCGGACCTCGGGGCCGAAGTGCGCGGACCGCACCAGGGTGAAGGCGTCGTGCCAGGGCCGGGCCGTCTCGACGGCGGGGCCGTACCGGACCCCGTCGTAGCGCGCGAGGTTCGACGAGGCCTCGGAGGTGCAGGTCACGTAGTAGGCGGCCAGGGCGCAGGCCATCGAGGGCATCGAGACCGGGACGACCTCGGCGCCGAGGGACGCGAGGGTCTCGATCGCGGCCCTGACGGTCGCGGCGACGCGCGGGTCCACGCCCTCGCCGAAGAACTCGTCCGGGACCCCGACCCGCCTCCCGGCGACGTCGGGCACGGGGTCGTGCGCGTAG
Organism: Methanospirillum sp.; assembly: GCA_012728895.1. GTDB lineage: Archaea > Halobacteriota > Methanomicrobia > Methanomicrobiales > Methanospirillaceae > UBA288. Next base: position 30,678 of record JAAYEG010000037.1, read on the forward strand.
GGCGTCCCGCGCATGGTCGTGTCGCGCGGATCGGGCTGGCCGATCACGCGGAGCAGGGTGGAGACGTCGCCGACGCTCCGTCCCATCGGCCCGATCGTCTCGAGTGAGTTCGCGTACGCGACCAGGCCGTAGCGCGAGACCCTCCCGTAGGTCGGCTTCAGACCGACGATCCCGCAGAACGCGGCCGGGCACCGGATCGAGCCCCCCGTGTCCGTGCCGAGCGCGAGGTCGGCGAGCCCCGCGGCCACGGCCGCGGCGGAGCCGCCGGAGGAGCCCCCGGGCACGCGCGTCGTGTCCCGGGGGTTGAGGGTCGGCCCGAAACCCGAGTTCTCGGTGGTGGTCCCCATGCCGAACTCGTCCATGTTCGTCTTGCCGTTGATCGCGCCCCCGGCGTCCCGGACGAGCTCGACCGCACGGGCGTCGTACGGCGGGACGTAGCCCTCGAGGATCCGCGATCCGCAGGTGGTGGGGACGCCGGCCGTCGAGATGTTGTCCTTGATCGCGACCGTCCGGCCGGCGAGAATCCCCGTCCCGGGGCTCCGCGGCTCGAGTCGCCGGATGTAGGCGTGGTACGGGTCCTCCATCACATCACTCTCGGGGCCTTGATGAACCCGTCCTCGTCGGCCGGGGCGTTGGCGAGCACGGCCTCGCGGGCCAGGGAAGGGCGGGGCTCGTCGTCGCGCATCACGGTGTGCAGCGCCCGCTCCCCCGCGCCGGCCTCGCCGAGGGTGTCCAGGACCTCGAAGTAGTCCAGGATCCGGTTGAACTGCACCGTGAAGGCCGGCATCTCGTCTTCGGGTATCTGTATGTCCGCGAGCCCGGCGATCCGCCGGACCTCGCCCTCATCGACCATGATCGTTCGTCCTCTCCAGGGTGGTTAAGTACCCTCGCACGGAGTTTTTATAACCGTTATGACGTGCCAGGCGGCGGAGTTCTCTCGAGATCCCGGACCCGTATTGCATAGCTTTCTTGGGATACAGGGCGATATCCGGGGGAACCCACGCGGCGGCGGCGTCGCGGAGGGGGCTCTTAGAGAGCCGACCCCGGACGAGGGTGGACGGGTCGAGCGCGCGGGCCGCGCGGACGACCGCTAGGTCGAGGTAGGGCATCGAGAATGCGCACCCGAAGAGCCCGGCGACGGCCTGGTCGCGGGCCACCTGGCCCGGGAGCGAGGCGGCGTCCCTCGCCAGGAGGACCGCCGGGTCACCCCCGTCCCGGTACCGCGCGTAGCCCCCGAAGAGCTCATCGGCCCCCTGCCCGCCGAGGATCCGTCCGTGCCCGGAACCGGCCGCCCACTCGGCCACGAAATAGAGCGTGGCCGCGATAGCGGTGTCTACCGGGTTCGGGTCCGGGATCGCGGGCAGGACCGCCCGGAGCGCCTCCTCGACCCGTGCCGGGGGGATCTCCACCTCCTCGAGATCGAGGTCGAGGTGGGTCGCTGCGTGGCGGGCCCGGGCGAGGTCGTGGCTCCCCGCGATCCCGACGACCACGCAGGGGCGGCGGGCGAGGGCTGCGACCAGGGCGGAGTCGAGGCCGCCGGAGAAGGCGACCGCTCCCTCGTCGGCCCGGAGCGCGACCGCCCTCTCCACCGCGCCGGCGAGGGGGAGGTCCGGCACCGCGGGCTCGATCCTGCCCACGCAGACCCCGTCGTGCTGGATGCTCCCGGGCCGGCAGTCGCAGGGCAGGATCCCCTGGCGGTCCCGGGCCCGCCACTCCCCTTTCGCGACACAGAACTCGCCCCCGAGCCGGGCCGCCCGGGGATCGCCCGTCGAGACCATGCGGACGACCTCCTCCGGGGCCAGCCTCCTCCCGTCGAGCTCGGCCCACCCGCGCATTGGCATGCCCGTTCCAGTCGGGCCCCGGGGGTATTAATTAAAACGGAGGCTCCATACCTCCTTAGGCTCATGACGGGCACCGGCGGGAACGGGGACGGGCCGTTCGACGACGAGGATATCGCGGACTCCGGCAAGGGACCGGAGGCCCGGCCCGGCGAGGAGTGGTGCGGCCCGGCCGACGACCTCGTGGAGGTCGCGGACGCCCTCTTCGAGGAGTGCGAAGAGGACGTGGCCTGCATCGCCGAGCTCCTCGATGGGATGGACGAGGACCTGCGGTGGGAGCTGCTCGATTCGACCCTATTGAACGCCTGGCAGGTCTTCTTCTACTTCTTCCGGCAGGTGCCGGACACGCTCACGCGCGAGCGGCTGGAGCTCGAGCCGGCGGTCGCCGCCAGCTCGGGTATATTGCTCGAGGAGTTCGACCTTTTGGAGCTCCTCTTCATCGTCAAAAACCGGCGGGGGTTCATCGGGGTGAGCGACGGAGAACACCTGCTCGCCCACTACGAGGGGGCCCAGGCGATGGCCGAGGCCCGTTCCTACGCCGGTCGTTACGTCTAGAGCGGGCCGCCCGCGGAGATCAGGGCGCGGTCGACCCGCGCGCGGACCACCGGCGGAACCTTGCCCCAGGAGACCCTGTGGTCCCCCAGGATGACGCAGGCGCCGCCGACCCCCGCGCCGTCCAGGAGCCCGAGGGCCGAGAGATCGCCCGGGCGCAGGTCGTTGCAGAGCCGGGTTGCCCAGGCGTCGGCCAGGACGGGGTCGTCGGCGAAGACGGTCACCGCGTCGGCGACGCCAAACGAGACCGACGGGCCGACGGTCGCGGACGAGGTGCAGCAGCCGGCGACCCCGCCGGGCGGGGGCAGGATGAAGGCGAACCGGTCCGAGAACGGCGAGCTCCCGGCGTGGATGCCGACCCGGACCGGGCGGTCGCTCGCGTACGCCACGTCCCCCCCGTTCTCGACGACGCCGAAGCGAGCGCCGCTTTCGACCATCGCCTCCACCCCCGCCGCCGCGATCGCTCCGGCCACCGCGGCCATCGGCCCCACCCCGGCCCGGGACGCCGCGCGGACCATCCGCCCGACCACGGGGCCAGACGGCCCGGGGTCGTACGGCTCCAGGGCGGAGAGGAAGAACGGGTCGCGGGCGGCCACCCGTTCGACGGCGGACCGGGCCTCGAGGATGGCGTCCGCCGCCACCCGGAGGTGCGCCGGCTCGTCCGCGAGGAGGGTCGCGTGGGTCTCGCGGAAGTGGAACACCCTGCGGAGCATCAGGCCTGGAGGGAGAGGGCGCGGTGCGGGCAGGCGAGCTCGCACTTCCCGCAGAGGACGCACCGCTCCTCGTCGACCACGAGCCGCCAGTCCGTGTCGAACGAGAAGACATCCTGCGGGCAGATCGAGATGCAGGCCCCGCAGTCGACGCACTCCTCGCGGTTGTGGACCACCGTGCGATCGAGGCGGTGGGCTGTCGCGCCGAGGGCCTCTATCCTCTCGCGCACGAGCTCGCAGGCGTCGTCGGGCACCTCGATCAGGGCCTCGCCCTCGTGCGAGTCGATCTGCGCGCGCTCGACGTTGATCAGCACCCCCGTATCGCGCACCACCTGCGCGATGACCGGCTCTCGACCCCGCTTCCGCGAGAAGGTCACCAGCAGCTTCATGTCCTGCCCCTCCCGATCAGCCGGGACAGGTTCGTCCCGGTCAGCATCCCGATCACCCGCCGCTCGCCGTCGAGGACGGGCAGCGCGCTGATGTTGTTCCGTTCGAGCTTCTGGGCAGCGATGTCGACCGGCTCGTCGGGCGTGGTCGAGACGACGCGCCGGGTCATCACGTCCGCGACGCTCCTGACCTTCTCGGGCCTGAGCACGGCCTTCGAGATGTCGAAGGTCGTGACGATCCCGGTCACCGCACCGTTCGCGTCGACCACGACCAGGTGGTTGGTCTCTCCCCGGAGGAGCTTCGCGGCCGCGGCCGTGACGGGCTGGTCGCCCGTTATCGAGACCGCCGTCCGGTCCATGATCTCGCGCACCCGGGGGGTCTTCGCCGTCTCGCGCATGGGCCGGGCTGCCCGGTTTCTCTCGATCCGGCGCGTCGGGAGGGCGAGCGTCATCGACCCCGCCGCGACCCGGTCCGCCAGGTCGGACGCCACCTGCCTGGCGATCCGGAACGACGAGAGCGAGGACGTCGGCACCTCCTCGCCCTCGAGCTCGACCCGGCCCGAGCGGAGCTCGGCGTACGAGACCTGCCGGAGCGACGGGCGGTCCCGCGACGGGACGCCGAAGTCGAGCACGTCGACCGAGATGTCCGCGTCGGTCACGGAGGTCGCCCGGACCGTCTCCAGGTCGAGGACCGGTATCGGGACCCCGAGCCCGACGTAGAGGGTGGCACCGTAGCCGTGCATCGTCGCGGCCCGGATGTAGTCGGGGCTCATCTGCTTCATGTCCCCGCTCACCATCAGCGTCCCGTAGCCCTTCGCGGGGGCGGCCTGGGTCCCCTCGCCGACCACCATGCCCTCGGCTCCGCCGAGGAATATGGGGACGCCCGGGCCGATGTACCGGAGCTGGGGGTCGTTCGAGATCGGGTTCAGGACCCCGGCCCCCGAGAAGGTGATGTTGCCCCGGTTGGGAAGCAGCATCCCCATGTAGGTGTGGAGGACGCGGTCGGCGGTGTTCACCGCTGCATCGTACCGCTGGTAGCCGTTGCGGGGGTTGAGCATGATCGCCTGGTTCAGGTCCTCGAGCCCGATCTCGGTCCGCACGGTCCGCCGGGGGTAGCAGTCCGTGCCCCGGGATGAGCCCCGGAGCTCGACCCGGCGTCCCGAGATCAGGTCCTCGATGACGTCACCCCCGCCGTAGCGTTCCCGCAGGGTCTCGGACTGCTGCGTCGCGCCGATGTAGGCGTCCACCGCGGCGATCCCGGCGTAGGCCTCGACATCGTTGAGCCAGACCCGCTCCATGCGGATCGGCGGGTCGGCATGGCCGAAGTTGAGGAACGCCCCCGTCGAGCACATCGCGCCGAAGGTCCCCGTGGTCACCACGTCGACCTCGGCGAGTGCCCCCTCCTCGCCGAGCTCGGCCACCACCTCCGGCATCCTCTCGGCGGTCACGACCACGGCGTTCCCGTCGCGGATCCGCTCGTTGATGAGCTCGATGGTCTTCTCCATGCCCTGCAGGTTTGATGCAGGAATAGAAATACGTTATTATATTACTGGTACGCATCGAGGGGGCCCTTTTTAGCGAGGTTCGCCCATACTCTTCCATGGAGATCCAGGCATTCGCAGCAGAGATGGAGGCCCTCGCGCCCCCGGAACTGGCCGAACCGTACGACGAGGGCAGGCTCGGCCTCGTCGTCGAGGGGACGCGCCCGGCCGACCGGGTCGTCGCGGCACTGGACGCGACGGTCCGCGTTGCCAGCGAAGCGGTCGAGCTGGGTGCCGATGTCCTGTTGGTCCACCACCCGCCCCTCTTCGTCCCGGTGACGCGGATCACGGGAGAGATCGCCCGACTCCTCCGGATCGTGCTCTCCGCCGGGCTCCACGTCTACGCGATGCACACGAATCTGGACCGGGCGCCCGGAGGGATCAACGACGCGCTCGCCGACCTGCTGGGACTCGCCGATCGGGAACCCCTCTCGATGGGGCTCGTCGGCAGCACCTCGACCGACGCGGACGGCATCGCGTCCGTCCTCGGGCCGCTCCGCGTCTTCGGCGAGCCGGGCCGGATACGCCGTCTGGCCGTGGTGGCCGGGAGCGGTTTCGACGCGGAGCTGATCGAGGAGGCGGCCCGGCACGGGGCGGAGGCCTTCCTCTCGTCCGAGCTCCGGCACCACGTGGCCCGCGACGCCCCGATCCCCTGCCTGGAGTCGACCCACTACGCCCTCGAGGCCCCGGGGATGCGGGCGCTGGCCGGCCGGATGGGCTGGACCTACGTGGACGATCCGCCCGAACTCCGGCACTGCGGTTGAGGCAACCATGACCGGTGCGCCCGACCCGTCCCGGCGCCCACTCACCGAGCGGGCGCGGCAGGCGGTGATCGAGTGCTACGGCGAGCAGGGGCGGCAGGCCCTCCAGGCGGTGGACGCCGGGTCGGTGAAGCGCTACCTGGACTTCATCGTGGTCGTGGGGACGAACGACGAGTACATCGTCGAGGACGGGCTCTGCACCTGCGATCGTTCGCTCCTGCAGAACCTGTTCTGCTGGCACCAGCTCGCGGCCCGGATCGCGCTCCTCGTCGGGTCCTGCGAGGAGTACGACCTCTGGTACCACGCCTCGCTCGAGTGAGCGGGATCGCGTCGGGCTCCGCTCTCCACCCCGGGACGGCGTGCACCGCCCGGGCTTCACCGGTCTCCCGGGCCCGGCGCCGGCCCGGACGAACTGCTGCTTGTAACCGGTCTCTGCACCGGAGTTTCGCGCCGCCGTCCGGCAGTCCGGGGTGCCGGGCCTCGGGATCCCGCGGGTCACCGTCACCCCGGCGAGTCCGGGTGTCGGGCCATGTGTGCCCGTGCCCTGCCGGACCACGCGTCTTCAGCCCTCCCCGGGGACGCGGTGTCCCCTTCACGCGCCCGGCGCCCCTTCCCCGGCACGTCTCTCCCGACCGTCGCGCCCCCGTCCCCCGGCGGGCCCGGGCTCCCGGCGTCGCCGCAATGGCCGGGCACCCTGCCGGGGCGCTCCCCGCGGCGCGGGAGAGCCCGTCGGGGGTGCCGTGGCTCCCGGAGATTGCCCCCGCGGCCATCGCCGTGACGGGCCGGCAGACCCGTGGGAACCCCGGTGCCGGGAACGCCCCGTTCGCAAGAAGACGTGCCCGCCGTGCCGCCGGCGACGATCGCCCCCGGACTCCCCGCGCCGGCAGGAGAAGCCGGTGAGCCGCCCGCCGGGCCCAACCCCGGGCGGGCGCCTCCGCCGCCGCGGGCGCCTCCGTCCTCGCGGTGACCCGGGCACCGTCCTCCACTACCCCCACGACGGCGAACCCCTTTCGGTTGATTTCCGGTCACTCTTCCCTGTTACGCCGCCCCGTCCCCCCGGGGAGGAGCATGGACGGGTCGACGCACCTCCGGTGATCCCGGGACCCGCAGCCGGAACCCCCCCGTCCTCACCCCTCCCGGTCGTCTCCCGCGCGGCACGGAGCGAGCGAACCCGTGCAATCCACCGCCGCCCTTTTTATCTCGCCCGTCCAACCCTGTTCATGCGCCCTCGTGGGACCGCGATCGGTCTGTTTCAGAGCGGCAGGGGAGAGGGGCTCTCATGAACGACCAGGAGTATCAGCTCGAGTATTTCAAGAACGAGGGGCTCGAGCGCCGGATCTGCACGAGCTGCGGCGCCGCCTTCTGGACCCGCGATCCGGACCGCCAGATCTGCGGGGACGCCCCCTGCGAGCCGTACTCGTTCATCGGTGACCCGGTCTTCTCACCCCACACCCTCGACCAGATGCGGGAGGCCTTCCTCTCGTTCTTCGAGCAGCACGGGCACACCCGGATAGACCGTTACCCGGTCGCAGCCCGCTGGCGGGACGACATCTACCTCACCATCGCCTCGATCGCCGACTTCCAGCCGTTCGTGACGAGCGGTGTCACCCCGCCCCCGGCGAACCCGCTCACCATCTCCCAGCCCTGCATCCGGCTGAACGACCTGGACTCGGTCGGGCGATCGGGCAGGCACCTGACCCTGTTCGAGATGATGGCGCACCACGCCTTCAACAACGCGACGACGGAGATCTACTGGAAGGACCGCACGGTCGAGCTCTGCGACCAGTTCCTCGCCTCGATCGGCGGGGACGTCACGAGGGTCACCTACAAGGAGCACCCGTGGGTCGGCGGCGGGAACGCGGGGCCGTCGGTCGAGGTGCTGATCGGGGGTCTCGAGGTCGCGACCCTGGTCTTCATGTCGCTGGGCCGCCAGAGGACCGGCGACCCCCCCGTCGAGCTGGAGGGGCACCTCTACTACCCGATGTCGAACCGGATCGTCGACACGGGGTACGGTCTCGAACGGCTCACGTGGGCGGCATCCGGCTCGCCGACCATCTACGACGCCGTCTTCCCCGACCTCGTCTCGCGACTCTTCTCCGAGGCCCGCCTGGACCACCACCTCAGGGATAAGAAGTTCACCAAGATCATCGCGCTCAACGCCAAGTTCGCGGGGCTCATGGACATCTCGGGGGCGAACCTCTTCACGCTCCGGAAGCGGGTGGCGTCCGCGATCGACGTCCCGATCGACCGGCTCACAAAGATGATCACGCCGATCGAGCAGATCTACACCATCGCGGACCACACCCGCTGCCTCGCGTACATGCTCGGCGACTGCGTCGTCCCGTCGAACGTCCGTGAGGGCTACCTCGCCAGGCTCGTCCTGAGACGGACGCTCCGGGTGATGAACGACCTGAACCTGGACGTGCCCCTGGCGGACCTCGTCGAGCAGCAGGCCGTGACGATCGGCGAGGAACGGTTCGAGCAGTCGCTCGAGACCATCCGCGAGATCGTCGAGCGCGAGACCGAGCGATACGCCGCGACCATCGAGCGCGGGACCAAGATCATCCAGAAGGTCGCGGCCACCTACAAGAAGAAGAGCCAGAAGGTCCCCCTCCCCGAGGTCATCACCCTCTACGACTCGCACGGGCTGCCGGCCGAACTGATCCGCGAGGTCGCCGCTGCCGAGGGCGCGGTCGTCGAACTCCCGGACAACTTCTACTCGCTCGTGGCGAACATGCACTCCGAGAGCCAGCGCGAGGCTTCTGAGGACCCGCTCGAAAAATACGAGGAGCGCGTCGCGAGCCTGCCGCCCACGCGCTCCCTCTACTACGAGCAGCCCTGCGAGATCGAGTTCGAGGCGGTGGTCCTGGACTTCTTCGACGGGCTCGTCGTCCTGGACCAGACGCTCTTCTACCCCGAGGGCGGCGGTCAGCCGGCGGACACGGGCACGCTCCTCTCGTCCGAGTCGATGGTGCGGGTCGAGGACGTGCTCAAGACGGGGGACGTGATCCTGCACCGGATCACGGGGGGCGTGCTGAAGCGCGGCGAGCGGATCAAGGGAATGGTCGACGAGGAGCGCCGCTGGTCGATGATGCGCCACCACACGGCCACCCACGTCCTGCTCCACGCCGCGAAGGAGGTGCTCGGGGCGCACGTCCACCAGGCCGGGGCCCAGAAGGGCTCGGAGTCGGCCCGGCTCGACATCCGGCACTACAAGCACATCACCGCGGACGAGCTGCGGCAGATCGAGGTCCTGGCCAACGAGATCGTCATGAACAACAAGCCGGTCTTCGTCAAGCAGGAGGACCGGCAGAGGGCCGAGCAGAAGTACGGCTTCTCGCTCTACCAGGGGGGCGTGCCGCCGGGCGCCCAGATCCGGGTGGTCCAGGTGGGGAGCGAGATCCAGGCCTGTGCGGGGACCCACGTCCGCAGCTCGGGCGAGATCGGCGCGATCAAGGTGCTCCGGGTCGAGCACATCCAGGACGGGATCGAGCGGATCGAGTTCTCGGCCGGACGGGCGGCGATCGCCGCCATGCAGCAGACCGAGGGGATCCTGGAGAGCGCCGCGGCCGAGCTCAGGATCCAGCCCGAGAACCTCCCCTCGACGGTCCAGCGGTTCTTCAGGGAGTGGAAGGACCGGGGCAAGGAGATCGAGCGGCTCCGCAAGAAACTCGTCGAACTCGAGCTCGCCCAGATCGAGTTCGAATCGATCGGCTCGACCCGGGTCGTGATCCGCGAACTCGACGTGGATCCGTCACAGCTCGCGGCGCTGGCCCGCAAGCTGACGAAGGGAAGCGGCGTCGCCCTGCTCGTCTCGTCCGCGGAGAGCCTCCACATGGTCCTGGCCTCCGGGTCGCCGCGGGTGAATGCGGAGAAGGTTCTCAAAGAGCTATCGGATTCTATCGGGGGAAAGGGGGGCGGGAATGCCTCCATGGCCCACGCCATCTCGACCGACGCCGCCAGGGGCGAGGAGGCCCTGGCGGCGGGCCGGAGGCTGATCGCGTCTGCGCTGAATGGCTGACGAGCCGACCGTCCTGCACCCGGGGGACCCCGAGGTCCAGCCTCTCGCCCGGGCGATCGCGTCCCCCACCGCCGGCGAGATCCTCCAGGCGCTCGCCCAGGAGCCGCTGACGGCCTCGGCCCTCGCGCATCGGCTCGAGATGCCGATCACCACCGCGGCCTACCACCTCGAGCGCCTGGTCGATGTCGGTGTCATCGAGGTCTCGGGGACGCGCTGGAGCTCCAAGGGCCGCGAACAGAAGGTGTACCGGCTCGCCGACCGGGTGGTGATCGTGACGCCGGCCCGCGACGACCTCCGTTCCCTGCTCCGGAAGTACGTCTCCCTGGGGCTCGCGCTCGGGGGGGCGGTCCTTCTGGCCGGGCTCTGGGAGGGGCGGCAGGCGTTCGCGGAGATCTCGCCCGCCGGGCGGGACAGCGGCGCCCCTGTCGGCGCTCCGATGGGATTGCCCGGAATCGCCGTTCCCGACCGGGTGGCCGTGTACGTGCTCGCCGGCGGTCTCGTCGTGCTGCTCGCGCTGATCGCGTACGAGGCGCTCTCGCGGCGGCGCCGGAGCACCTGACGAACCCCGTTCCCGGTCATCTCCCCCTGTACAGGGACGGGGACCGGGGACAACGTTTTTAAACGGTCCGGGCGACGTTGCTCCACGGGGAGCTGGACGCTCCCGTCCCCGTCGCCCCGGCGAGGGACCACATTGCCGCGGGCGGAACGCCTCACCTCCCCGAAGTCAACAGAGGAGATACGAGATGCCTGATTTCCTGAAACCGTTCGCAGGGAACATCCCGGACCGCAAGCTGACCATGGAAGAGCTCGTCCGGGCGATGCGCCTGAACGTCGCCGCTGAGCAGGAGGCGACCTTTCTGTACATGGCCCACGCCGAGGCGACGGACCACCCGCTGGCCAGGAAGGTCCTGATCGACATCGCGAACGAGGAGCGGGTACACGCCGGCGAGTTCAACCGCCTGATCCAGCTCCTGACCGGCGACGAGGATACCTACCTGGCCGAAGGGGCAGCAGAGGTCGACGAGATGGCCGCCGAACTCTCGAAAGAGAAGACCGGGTAGGACCGGGGGATCGCCCGCAGAGAGACCCCTTTTTCGCAGTGCAGGCGTCCGGCCCCTACCCGCTTTCGGCAGCCCCGGAGAAGGTTGCGCCCACGCCCGAGAGGTCCGCCGGCGAGCCGATGAGGACGACCACGTCGCCCGCCTGGAGCGTGTCCTCCCCCTTCGGGTTCGAGACGGTCGTGCCGTCGCGCTGGATCGCGAGGACGGTCGCCCCGAAACGGCCCCGCAATCCCGAGTCCTCGAGGCGGGATCCCGCGAGGGCCGAGCCCGGGGCGACCCGGTAGGTCCGGATGTCGAGGTTGAAGAGCCGGCCCTTGGCGTCCATCCTGGCACCGGCGGGCGCCCTGAGCGACCGGAACATCGCGTATCCGTCGGCGCGGAGCCGCTCCACGTACCGCTCGATCTCGTCGAACGGGACCATGTAGACCGAGAGGAGCCTGGAGACCAGCTCCATCAGAGTCTCGAACTCCTCGGCCACCACCTCGTCGGCCCCGTTTGCCAGGATCAGTTCGATCTCCGTCGCGTACCGTACCCGGACGGCGATGAAGAGCCCCGGGTTGAGAGCCCGGGCCGCCCGGACGATCCGGACGATCGCCCCGGGGTCCGAGATGACGCAGATAAGGGTGCGTGCCGTCTCGACGCCGGCGCTGCGGAGCACCGCACCGAGGGACGCGTCTCCGAAGAAGATCGGTTCGCCGGCTGCCCGCTCGCGCCGCACGGTCTCGGGGTTCGCCTCGATCACCGTGTACTCGATCCCCGACTCGCGCGCGATGCGGGCGATCTTCCGGCCGGAGAGCCCGAAGCCGACGATGACCAGGTGGTCGGCGATGGGGGCCGGCCCGGGCGGCGCCCTGGCGCGCTGGGATGCGGCGGCGGCCAGGTGATCCCCGAGCCGGCGCGAGAGCAGGATGAGGAACGGTGCGGCCGCCATCGAGAGGACGGCAGCGTTCAGGAAGACCTGGTAGGTGTCCGGGTCGATGATACCGAGCGTGAAGGCCGTCGTCCCGATCACGAACGAGAACTCGCCCACATGGGCGAGCGAGAATCCCCCGATGACGACCGTGCGGAACGGGAGCTGGAGGGCACGGGCGGAGAGCATGCCGGTGAGCACCTTGACCCCGATGATCCCGAGCGCGAGCCCGCCGACGAGCACGAACTCTTCCACGAGGACCGTGATATCGAGGAGCATGCCGATCGAGACGAAGAATATCCCGGCAAAGATGTCCCGGAACGGGAGGATCAGGGCGATGGTCTGGTGGCGGAACTCCGAATCGGCGATCAGCAGCCCGGCGAGAAAGGCGCCGAACGCGAACGAGAGTCCGAGCACCCCCGAGATGTAGACCGTGAGCACGCAGATCGCGATCACCGAGAAGAGGAAGAGCTCGCTCGAACGGGTCCGCGCAGCGTGGTACAGGAGAGTGGGCACCGCCCATCGGACTGCGACAAGGATGCCGACGAGCACCAGGGCCCCCTGGAGGAGGCGGAGCGGGAGCTGCTCGATCCCGGGGGGGGCCTGCCCGGAGAGGACGGGGAGAAGGAGCATGATCGGCACGATGGCCAGGTCCTGGAAGATCAGGACGGCGAGCAGGAACCGCCCGTGGACCGATCCCGTCTCACCCCTCGCATCGAGCGTGCTCATCACGATGGCTGTGGACGAGAGCGCGATCATGACCCCGAAGACGGCGGACTCGGCAGGGTCGAGACCGACCAGCCGGGCAACCTCCCACACGATCCCGATGGTCGCCAGGAGCTGCACCGCCCCGCCCACGAAGAACATCCGGCGGGAGCTGAGGAGCTCCCTGAACGAGATCTCGAGCCCGATCGTGAAGAGGAGCAGGATGACACCGAGCTCGGCATAACTGCTGATCATCTCCGTGTCCGTCACCAGGCCCAGGCCGGCTGGGCCGATCAGCAGCCCGGCGAGGAGGTACCCGACGACTCCCGGGATGTGGAAACGCCCGCAGACGAAGAGAGCCGCGATCGAGAACCCGAAGATCGCGAGGAATTCGAAGAGGAGCTCGGGGGCGAGGGCACCGGCTACCAGACCGACACCCCCCACTGCCGGGCGTCACCGTTCATCATAGATGCACGGTCAAACCTGTAGGATCTCATAATTACTTGACACCCGATGAGACGGGGTGTATGCAGAAGCTGGCGGCTGACGATCCCGAAGCGATTGTCTCTTCCTATCACCGTGGCGAGGATGTCTCGTCTGTCGCCGCC
>JAAYEG010000038.1 GCA_012728895.1 Methanospirillum sp.
CCGGATCGATCCTCAGGGACATCAACGAGGAGTGGATTACTGGCAAAAGATATTTGCTAATGGAAGAGTGATGATGATCCGGGGAGACAGGGTCCGAGGGAAATTACAGCACTTCTGAGACGCTACCATCTCTGGAGAGGCCATGCACAAGGACGAGTTGATAATTCTGCACCAGATGCTCTCGGAGATCAAGGAATTCTTCGAGGCGACGAGTCCCGATCTGCATTTTTCCCAGTACAGGGCGCTCAGGATCACCCCGACGCAAATCCATAAGAGCAAACTCGAGCACAAATACGCGATCTTCGTACTCGGCGCCGAGATCGCGAACGCGATGAGGACCGTGGAGTTCTCGGCGTCGAACCGGATCTCGGCCAGGATGAGGGAACTGGCCGAGAAGACGATGAAGGAGATCGAGCTGCTCCAGCAGCAGCCGCAGTGACGTCGTTCCTCATGGAGCCGGGAATTCCCACCATCGACGACGCCCTGGGGCCGCTTATCGAGACGCTTCGGGAAGGGGCCGACCCTGCTGTCCGTGCGTTCGCCGCCCTGACCCTCGCGAAGTGCGGGCGCTCCGCCGTCCTGGCGCCCCTCGTCGCAGCCCTCGGGGACACGGAGAAGGTGGTCCGCCGCGCAGCGGCGCAGTCGCTCGCCGGGATCGGGCCCGAGGCGGTCCCGGTCCTTGTCGCCGCGCTCGGCGACCCGTCCTGGATCGTCCGCTACCGGGCGGCCGAGGCACTCGGGATGATCCGAGACCCCCGCGCCGCCCCGGCGCTCATCGGCATGCTCGGGGATCCGGAGGACCATGTCCGGTTCATGGCCGCGAAGGGGCTGGCGCTCGACCCGGGCGGGCCGGCGACGGACGCCCTGATCGGGCGGCTCGACGACAGAAACCCCTACGTCCGGCGGATGGCCGCGGAAGCCCTGAGGAACGCCCCGACCCCCCTCGGCGATGCCGTCGCCTCTAGGATCCGGGAGCTCTCGCCGGGCGGGTGATCAGAGGGCAGCCAGGCGACGCCAGTAGGAACCGCAGTCGCCCGGGCAGAACCCCCCGATGCAGAGATGATCGGCATCGAGGACCGCGAGGGCCGTCGCGATCTCCTCCTGCCCAGGGTCGACCAGGTAGACCGTCCTCCGCCCGTACTGGTCGATCAGCCCGGCGAGGTCGGCCGCCCGGCGGCCCGGGAGGGCGAACGGGCGCTGGTGGTCGAGCAGGACGTCGAGCGCGTCCTCATCCGGATCCGGGCAGTAGACGAACGTGAACGGGTTCGCGAGGTCCTCGAGCTCCTCCCGCACCGGGGTGTCCGCGATCAGGACGTGCCCGGCGACGCCGGCGTCCCGCATCGTGCGCGTCAGGGTGCCGACGACGTCCCGCACCGCTGCCCCGGACTCGGCCGGATCGCCGAAGTACCAGTCCGTCAGCCCGAGCGCGGAGGGGGCAGGCATCGCGACGTGCGGCGATCGGACCACCTCAGCGAGCGCCCGGGCGTCCATCTCGAGGCCGCCGGGGACGGGGTGGGGTTCGGCCCGGATCACGCCGCAGGGGGCACCCCCGATCGCCTCCCGGAGTCGGTCCGCGTAGAACCGGCCTCCCCCGGCCACCGCGTCGAGCCCGGCCCGCACCTGGGGGCAGGCCGACTCGAGCAGCCTGAACGTCGTCAGGTCCGCCTCGATTCCCCGCCGCTCCCCGAGCAGGGCCGCGAGCCGGGAAGGGGCCGGTACCGGGGCCTCTGCCCCGAATCCGCGCTTGTCGAGCCTCGGTCGTGCTGCCATCCGCCCGTACTATATATCGGATCGCTCTCAAAAAGCTCTGCATGAGCGATGCACCCCGGCTCGTCACCTGCGGTCTCCCGTACACGAACGGTCCGTGCCACTTCGGCCACCTCCGGACCTACGTGCCGGCCGACATGTACGTCCGCTACATGCGCCTGCGGGGCGAGGAGGTCGTCTTCATCTGCGGCTCCGACAACCACGGGACACCGATCGTGGTGAGCGCGGAGGCAGAGGGGACCACGCCGGCGGAGCTATCGCGCCGTTACCACGATCACTTCGACACGACCTTTCGTCGGATGGGCGTCGTCTTCGACCATTTCGGCATGACCGACGGCGAGACCAACCACCGCCGGACCCGCCGGATCATCCGGGCTCTCGAGGCGAACGGACATGTCTACGCCGAGCGGGTCGAGCAGTCCTACTGCTCGAGCTGCCGGCGGTTCCTGCCCGACCGCTACGTCAAGGGGCTCTGTCCCCACTGCGGGGCCGAGGCGCGGGGAGACGAGTGCGACCAGGGCTGCGGCAAGCACCTGGAGCCCGGCGAGATCCGGGAGCCGGTCTGCACGGTCTGCGATACGCCGGCGGAGCTCCGGGAGCAGGAGCACTACTTCTTCCGCCTCTCCTCGTTCGAACCGTTCCTGCTCGAGCACCTCGAACACCTGAAGGGGACCGCGAACGCCCGGAACTACGCGCTCGGCTGGGTCCGCGACGGGCTCCGGGACTGGTGCATCACCCGGACGCTGGACTGGGGGGTCCGGTACCCGGGCAGGGAGGACCTGGTCGTGTACGTCTGGGTCGACGCGCCGATCGGGTACATCTCGTTCACCGAGGAATGGGCAGCCGCCGCCGGCGCCGACTGGCGGCGGTACTGGTGCGGCGGCGCCGAGATCACGCACTTCATCGGCGGCGACATCACCTATCACCACTGCATCTTCTGGCCGGCCCTTCTCGAGGGCGCCGGCTACGGCCTGCCGAACGCGGTGGTCGCCTCGGGCATGCTCAAGGTCGACGACCACAAGTTCTCGAAGTCCAGGGGATACGTGGTCTGGACGAACGAGGACTACCTGGACCTCGGTCTCCCGGCCGACTGTCTCCGCTACTACCTGGTCGCGTCCACGAGCCACACCCGGGAACTCAACTTCTCCTGGAGGGCCTTCGCCGACCGGGTCAACAACGAGCTGGTCAACACCTTCGGCAACTTCGTTCACCGGACCCTGCACTTCGCCCACACCCGGTTCGGCGGTATCCCCGCCGTGGAGGCGGGGGCACCTGTCCTGGAAGCGATCCGGGACACCCTCGCAGCGGTCGACCGCGCGATGGAGGAGTACGAGTTCAAGGTCGCCGTCGACGCGGTGATGGGTCTCGCGGCGCAGGGCAACAACCTGATCCAGGCGAACGCCCCCTGGAAACTCGTGAAGACCGATCCGGAAGCGGCTTCCCGGGTGATCGCCGACGCGCTCCAGATCGTGAAGGCGCTCGCGCTTTTGATCGACCCCGTGATGCCGGAGACCGCCGCGCGGATCTGGAGCATGCTCGGGCAGCAGGACGGGGTCGAGGAGCACCGGCTCTCGGAGAGCACGGAGCCCCTCGAACCGGGTCACCTCGCACTCCCGGCGCCGCTCTTCGCGAGGATCGAGGAGACGCGCCTGCAGGAACTTGAGGCGGTGCTCGAGGGGCGCGTGGCAGAGGCCGAACGGCGCGCCCGCTGCGAACCGGACGGGGAGGCGCCGCTCACGATCGACGAGTTCGCCAGGATGGAGCTCGTGATCGCCCGCGTCGTCTCCGCCGAGCCGATCCAGAACTCGAAGAAGCTCCTCCGCCTCGTGGTCGATATCGGGGCCGAGGAGCGGGAGATCGTGAGCGGGATCGCGGGATTCTACGCGCCGTCCGACCTCGTCGGGCGGGACGTCGTCGTGATCGCGAACCTGGCGCCCGCGACCCTCTTCGGGGTCGAGAGCCGGGGGATGATCCTCGCGGCCGGGGACGAGGCCTCGCTTCTCGTGCCGCTCCGGCCGGTCGAGCCGGGGACGAGGGTCCGATAACAGGGATACGGGCCTGGGGGGATTCGAACCCCCGGTATCCGGGTTAGAAGCCCGGCGCTCTATCCGGGCTAAGCCACAGGCCCGCGGGAGATCTCTGTTCGACCCGGGGGCTTATGAAACCGTCGAACAGGGAGGAGGGGGATCAGCCGGCGTGGCAGCACGGCGCCCGGACCACGTCGACCCGCGTCGGCCCGAAGATGGCGCGGTCGACCACGCTCTTGACCGTCGAGTCGGCGCAGTAGCGTACCTGGACCCGGACCGAGGTTCGCTCGCGCTCCTCGTAATGCGTTCCGGACGAGAACTCGATCAGTCGCTTCATGGAGACCGCGATCGAGAGGACGTCGACCAGGATCCCGCGGTCGCCCGGGTACAGGTCCTCCGAGTCGACGCTGGTCATGAACACGTGGTCGCCCGGCTCGATGTTGGCGATCGTGATCACGTTGTGGGCCGACTGGACCTCGAGCGTCCGCGGCAGTCCACGCTTGAGCTCCCTGAGGATCTCGGGGGAGAGGCTGGTGAGGGCAGGAATCTCCATCGCGATCACCCGTACATCGGGAGGTTCTCACGCTTCTGGGAGACCTCGGTGGACTGGACCTCCTCGGACAGCCGGTGCATGGTCGCCTCGATCTCCTCGGCCTGGTCGATCAGGGGCTGCATGTCGAGCTCCAGGCTGTAGAGCCGGTTCAGGACGTCGAGCGTCGCGGCGGCGGCCCGCGGGTCCGGCGCGTTCACCGTCTCGCCCAGGAGGCCGATCCCGGGGATCCCGCGGATCTTGCACTCGGTGAGGAGCGAGGACGCGATCCCCGAGATCGAGCCGACCGGCAGGAACTGGGTGAGCCCGGAGATCCGGGCGAGCGCCTCTTCGGTGGTGGCGACCCCGAAGACCCGTTTTTCGGGCTCGTTTGTGACCACGCCGGCAAGGGCAACCACCTCCTTGGGGCGCTGGGGGTCGAGCCAGTCCATGATCCCGTTCGCGACCTCGTAACAGATCATCGGGTGGACCGGGATGTCGGCCACCACCGCGACGAGCGGGGTCTTCTCGTAGATCCGGACGGGGACGTTGATCAGGCCCTTGGCCATCATCGCGAACGGCGGGAAGTACTTGCTCGTCATGGTCCCGATCAGGGGGAACTCGAGCTGATCGACCAAGTACTGGAGCGCTATTGAGCCGACGAGGCCGCTCCCGGGAAAACCCATCATGACGGTCTGGGACTCGTCCGAGAGCGGTTTGGCCATTATTTTGATATCGGTCGAGGGTTCGGGAGCCATCAGGTTATCATAGGATATCCCTCTAAAAAGTATTATGGAAGAGTTCGAGGTGAAGAGAGGCATGACGAAGGACCTCGCCGAGCGGATCCCGGTCGAGCTCCGGAACCATTTCGGTCGGGAACCGGAGCCAGCCGGAGATGGGTTCGCCATCTCCTACGGCGCGATCCGCCGGCTCATCGTCAGGCCAGGCGCGACGGGAAAGACGCTGACGGTTGAGATCGAGACCGACCCGGGGGTCGGCGACGACGCGGTGATCCTCGACACGATCCGGAAGCGGAACGCGTTCCTCGAGGCCGCCACCGGCTTCTCGTCGAAGGAGCGGGTCAAGCGGTCGAAAAAGAAGGCCGGCGAGTGATCACTCGCGCGTTCATATCCACCCCTGCGCGCGTGGGCGACCCGACCGGTCTGCCGGGAGAGACCACCACCCCCTGACCCCGAGCCCGGAGGCGGGCGATGATGGTGGCTGCGGCCGAATCAGCCGGTTGCCTTCGTTGCGCACGGGAGATCGCGCGGGAGGCCGGCCCGGCCTCGAGGGGCTCCCCGGCGTTCCTGCGCGGCCCTGTCCCGATCCCGTGACCGCAGCGGGCGGCATGTCTCCCCGGTCGAACGTTCCCGGGAGGGTGCCCCGGTGACAGGCTGCCGGATTCGCCTGAAGCCGGGAGGGGGTCGCCCTCCTGCCCCGGCTACTGCGCGAACGGTACCGGAGCACGGGCCTTTTTCCGGTTCGACCGGCCCGAGGCGGGGGGGGGCTCTCTGGGGGGGTGATCGTGCCGGTCGCCCGTTGGCCCGATCGATACGGGACGGCAGGTGCTCCTGGATGAAATCGGCTCGAGCGGACCCGGAAAGGCGGAAATGTCCGCCGAAGCCGGCGAGACGAGCCCGGACGGGCCGGATGTGGGTTTCAGGACGGTTGGCCGGAGGGACCCCGAACGGGCTCCCGTCGGCGGCTGCCGGGAGGCCGCAGGGCCGGATCCGTGTCAGGCATCGCCCGGCATCCTCGGACCGATGGGGGTTCGGCCCGGGCTCGCCGGCAGGTTCGTCCGGGGTATTCAAGCGGGCCAGCGGATGCTCTCCCGGCAGACCGGCGGCGGGCGGGATGGCGGCCCGCGCCGCCGTGTGGAGACCTGCCGGACGTGTCCCGGATCGGTTGGTAGATATCGGATGCACCGGGACATCTCCGTCTCATTCCTGCCTGACGGGACCGTGCGTGCGCCGTGTTCTCCGCGGAAAACCGGGCGGGACAGAGTAGACGGTGGTGAACAGGATGACATGACGGCTCGTGCTGTGGTAGTTGAACCCCCTCGCGAATCCCCCGGATCCGGAGCAGGCGAAGAGAGTCGGGACTGCCTTCGATGACATGACGTAGAAGATGCTGGCAACGGGTGCCATTCAGGACCCGGGTATCTACGCAGACACCCGCGGAGGCATCGCCCTCCGGGACGATGGCGGTCAGACAGGGTCCGGCCTGATCTATTCCCTGGTGACGGCCCCCTGGACGAAGCCGTTCATGAACTGCCCTGTTCGGGCGGTCCTCGACATCGACCGGTCGATCGCGGCGAACGAGCGCTTGTAACGTTCGGACAGCGAGAGCGTGACAGTGGCGGGGAACGGGGGGATCTGGACGGTCGGCCCTCCCGGGGGATCACCGATCGCTCCGCCCTCCTCGCGCCCTGACCCGGCAGCCCCGCTCTCCGGCGCGTGCCCCTGGAACCAGCAGCCGGGGCTCCACCCATCGCGCCACCCCCTCGACGAGGGTCGCGATGGGCGACGGTCGCTCTCGGTGCGTTGCCCACAGAACGCTGTCGATCGGTTCCAGGACCGTCTCCCCCGATGGAGAATCCCTGTGCCCCCGGCTCGAAGTGGGCCGCGGTCAAGACAGGACGGAGCCTGGCGGAAAAACGATTGCCTGTTTGAAAATCGGCGAAAAAGCGAACGGCCGGGCGATTCACTCGACCGTGATCGCCGGCTTGAACGGGAGGGCCATCCCCGCCTTCAGGTTGTCCGACTCTTCGGCGCCGACGACCCGGACGGGGAGCCCGAGCTCCTGTTCGAGGAACTCCCGCGCTCCGGCGAAGACCGCGGGCTCGTCCAGGTCGAGCCGGAGCAGCCCGTCGACCAGCGCGGGCGGCAGGCGGTGGATCAGGGTCGTCACCTGCCGTGCCGCGTCGGCCGCCTCCTTCCCCCTCCGGCGCATACCCTCGTCCTGCATCACCGCCCGGACGGCAGTGGTGCGGTCTTCGGACGCGGCGATCGTCCGGAAGACATCCCATTTCCAGTCGGGAGCGAGCGCGATCTCGACCGCTTTCGGCGTGATCGGGAGCAGTTTGAGGATCGACTCGACGTCTTCGAGCGTGCGGCTCAGGAGCTCCTCGCCGAGCTCGAGCTCCGGGCGCCCGCGCTCCGGATCGGCCAGGGGCCAAGGGGCGAACGAGACCAGGCCGTCCTGGCCGAGCGCCTCCCAGAGCCGCTCGCAGGTGAACGGGATGAACGGGGCGAGCAGGCGTACCCAGGCCGAACAGAGCTCCTGCAGGGCCCCCGCCCCGCCCGCGCTCCCGGCGGGCTGGCGCCGCACGTACCAGCGGAGGTCGGCCTCGATCCCGAAAAACGCCTCCTGGAGGGCCTGCCGCGTCTGGAAGGACTCGAGGGCCCGGGTCGTTCTCGCGACGTGCCGCTGGAGCCGGCTGAGGAGCCAGTCGTCGATAGGGGACGGCGGGCCGCCTCCCCGGAGCGAGTCCAGGACGGTCGTCTCGAACCGCTCGATCTGCCTCCGGGTCGAGGCGACCAGTTCGTTCCGCCAGTCGAAGTCCTGCCAGGGTTCTGCCGAGCCCATCAAAAACATCCGGACCGTGTCGGCTCCGAACTCGGCGAGCGCGTCCTCGAGCAGGAAGACGTTGCCCTTGGACGACGACATCTTGGCCCCGTTCAGCAGGCCCATCCCGAAGACCACCATCCCTCTCGGCTGGAGACCGGGGGGGAAGATCGCCGCGTGGTGAAAGAGCTGGAAGGTCAGGTGGTTCGATATCAGGTCCTTGGCCGAGAACCGGTAGTCATAGGGGTACCAGTAGAGGAACTCCTCCCGGAGGGGAGCGAGCGCCTCCCGCCCCTCGAGTTCCTCCCCCTCGATCCCGAGGAAGAGGTAATCGAATGCAGCCGGCGTCAGGAGCGCGGGGTCGAGCTCCCGGATCCGGTGCGCGATCGTGTAGTAAGCCATGTAGATGGTCGAGTCGGAGAGTGGTTCGACCAGCCAGGTGGGGTCCCACGGGAGCCGGGTTCCGAGCCCGACGCGGCGCGTGGCCGCCCAGTCCTTGAGCCAGTCGATCGTCCGCTCGAACTCGGCCCTGACCTCCGGCGGCACCAGGGATACCCCGGACAGGTACTCCTTGACGAGCTCCTTCCAGGCCGGGTCCGAGTACGTGAGGAACCACTGGTCGTGGAGGATCTTGACGTAAACCCGGCTCGAGCACCGGCAGACGACGGGGCGGGTGTCGAACTCGTACATCACGGCGGAGCCGTGCTCGGCGATGAGGAGGTCCCCGATCGCGTCGCGGGCCTCGCGCACGGGAAGGCCGCCGAGCCGGGCGTGGAGACGCCCTTTCGCGAACTCCGCCCCGTAGACCTCCTGCGTCAGGGCGTCCATCCGCGCGTCGTGCTGGTTCGCGACCTTCGCCCGCTCGACCGCCTCCTTCGCGGGGCACTCCCCCCACCCCTCGACCGTGATCAGGGGTTTCGGGACGATCCCGGTATACCGCCCCTCCTGCTGGAGATCGCGGAGCGCGATGTAGTCGAACGGAGCGTGGGCGGGCACGGACATCACGATCCCGGTCGCCATGTCCGGGTCGACGAACGAGGCGGGGAGTACCGGGACGTCGCCGGAGAGCGGGTGGCTCACGACCTGGTCGACGAGCGAGGACCCGGGGACCTCCTCGAGCACCCGGACCTCGTGGTCCTGGAGGGAGAGCTTCTCCGCCGCCTCGCGCGAGACGAGCCAGGCCTTCCCGTCCACCTCGGCCCGGACGTAGGTGACCTCGGGGTTGACCCAGAGGTTGGTGACCCCGTAGACGGTCTCCGGCCGGAGCGTCGCCGTCGGCACGAGTGTCTCGCCCCACCGGAACATCACGAGCACGAACCGGATCACCTCCGCCCGGTCTCCCTCGAGCAGGTCGTGGTCCCCGACCGGGTTGTCGCAGAGCGGGCAGTACCGGACCGGGTGTGCCCCGCGGACCACGAAGCCCTTCTCGCGCAGGCGGCCGACCTGCCACTCGATGAAACGGCTGTAATGGGGGTCGACGGTCGTGAACCGCCGCCTCCAGTCGATCGAGAGCCCGGCCATCCGCATCACCCTTTCGTATTCGTCCGAGAAGTGGCGCACGATCTCGACCGGGTCCACGAACCGTTCGAGGACGTCGGGCGGGACCCGGTAGAGATCCCGGTAGAGCCGGATGGCCGCGGGATCGCGGTTCGCGATCCGCTTCGAGATCCCGATCACCGGAGCGCCGGTGACGTGAAAGGCCATCGGGTAGAGCACGCGACGCCCCCGCATCCGCCAGAAACGGGCGACCACGTCGGGGACCAGGTAGGTCCGGCCGTGGCCGACGTGCATCGCGCCGGACGGGTACGGGTACGCGACCGTCAGGTAGTATCTCTCGGCGCCGGGGGCCGGGTCGACCTGGAACGCGGTGCCCCACGCGGAACGCACCGCCTCCTCTTCTGCCTGCAGGCTGTCGTTGTCCATCTCGTCCTCCCTCAGACCGGCCGCATCCGGATGGGGTCTCCGCTCGCGTGCCGTTTCAGCATCTCCTGGGCGATCGTGCTGGTCCTGGCCAGATGGATCTCGCCGTCCTGGTTCACGGTCGCCGTGAACAGGTACTCCTTGCCCGCGAAGACGTCGACGATCCGCCCGCTCTGGTCGGGCGCGACGATCACGAGGTGCCGCCGATCCATCCGGATACGGATATCCCCCTCCTCGCCGGGCTCGCCGGGTCGGCGCGGGGCCGCCCCCGGGGGCTCCTCGGAGCGGGGCCGGATGTCGATCCCGACCCCGACGCGGTTCACGATCGAGGCGACGTTCTTGCCGCCCTTTCCGATCGCCGCGGGGACGTCCCGGTCATCGATGTAGACCACGGCCTTCGTGTTCGAGAGCATCCGGACCTCGACCGGCCCGTCCGTGAACCGGCCGATCTCGCGCTGGAGTTCCTGTTCGATCTGCCGCCCGGGCGCCCGCTCCTCACCGGCAGCCTCCACGCCCCGTTCCGCCACGGGCTCTCCATGGTTCCTCCCGGGAGCGGGCGATGGTGGCGAGAGGGGCATGATCACGGTCTCGCCGCCGTATCGGAAGACCTCCAGCGCCGGTTGCCCGGTCACCACGTCGACGACCGTGACGACCGGCATGACTGTCCCCTCGCCGGGGATCGATTCGGGAGCCTTGAGCCCGAACGCGAGGTCGTAGATCCGGTCGACCTCGCCGTCAGAGACGGTCACGATCGTGGTGATCACGCGCGAGAGGGTCCCGAAGTCGACCCGGTTCAGGCAGCGGCGCAGGGCGGCCTCGACGCTCGCCGCATGCAGGACGCCGACCATCCCGACGCCGGCCAGGCGCATGTCCGCGAAGACCCGGAAGTCCTCGGTCCGCCGGAGCTCGTCGTAGACCACGTAGTCGGGCCGGAGCATCATCACCATCTCGGCCGTCGTCTCCATCCGGTCGTCGATGGCCGTGTACTGCGAGATCTGGTCGGGCACCTGCATGTCCCGCGACGCCTCCATCGTCTTGACGATCGCCCCCCCGTCCGAGAGGTGGGTCGCCAGGTTCTGGGCGAGGGTGGTCTTCCCGGCCCCCGGCTCCCCCGCGATCAGCATGCCGGTCCTGCCGGAGACGAGCCGCCCGGTGAGAAGGTCGGTGTGGTCGTAGTCCGTGAGCCCGACCTCGACCACCGGCCTGACGGCCGTTATCTCCATGCCGTCGACGAACGGGGACCGGGCGATCACGATCCGCATCGATCCGATCTGGACGACCGTCAGACCCCGGCTCTCGTGCTCGATGAAACCGTCGGGGTCGCGCTTTGCCCGCTCCAGGATCTCCTGCGCGAGAGCCCGGAGCTCGTACTCGTTCGAGGGCTGGTCGCGAATCGTCACGAACCTGGCGTCCCGGATCGTCCCGCGTTTCGCGTGGGGCGACACGAGCTCCTTGAGGTAGACGGCGAGGGTGTGCTCGTCGAAGAACTGGTCGATCCCGAGCGGCCCGAGCTCGCCGAGCTCGGGACGGAGGTACTGCACCCTGAGGCCCTTTGCCCGGGCCACCTCGGACTGGACCCGGTCGCTGGTCAGAAAAGTGGCGTCATGGTCGTGCGCGGCCGCCCGGATCATGGCGTCGATCTCGCCGCCGGCCGCGAGCCGGACCTGGTCGAGCGAGGGCCTCGTGCCGACGAACCGGACCGTGCACTGTCCCTCCTCGGCCATCCGGCTCAGGTTCTGGAGCTCCGCGAGACCGGAGAACCCGATCTCGCGCCCCTGGTTCGCCTGCGATTCGAGTTCGGCGACAACGGCTTCGGGGATGATTATCTCTGCGTCCGGGCATTCACCCCGCGCTATGATGGAGGTGATGCGTCCGTCTATTATGACGCTTGTATCGGGGACGATTTTCATAAAAAATCACCAAGACAGATCGGGTATCACGCCTTATTAGAGTATACCTCGGCCGGATCCACGATCGGCGCCTCGAGCTCCTCCCCCTGGATCGTCCGGTAGAAGCAGGACCGGTGGCCCGTATGGCAGGCCGCGCCGGCCTGGTCGACACGGTAGAGCAGGCAGTCCTCGTCGCAATCGACCAGGACCTGCCGGATCCTCTGGAGGTGGCCCGACTCCTCGCCTTTCTTCCAGAGACGGCGGCGAGAGCGGCTGTAGTAATGTGCGTAGCCCGTCTCGAGCGTGAGACGGACGGCTTCGTCGTTCGCGTAGGCGACCATCAGTACGTCGTGGGTCCCGTCGTCCTGGACGACGACCGGGACCAGTCCGTTGCTGTAGCGTATCTCAAGCATGGTGTCATCCTCCCCCGGCGGGGGCGAGTGAAAGAAAGAGCGTGTCCCCGAGCACCAGGGTCGCGAAGAATCCGGCCGTGAGCGGGACGATAAAAGGGATCCCGGCGGCGATCCAGACGGGGGATGCCCGGCGGATCAGCGCGAGCTCGGCGGTATACTCTTCGGGAGAGAGACGGAGCTCGCGGGTGTAAAGGCGCGTGTCCCGGACCATTCCGCCGATCGATTCGCGGAGGGTGAGGAACCGCCTGCGGAGCTCCCCGCCCTCGTCCGAGATGTCCTCCATCAGGAAGCCGAACACCCGTCCGTCCGTGATCTCGTCGACCGTGACCGGGTACCCGCGGAGCCGCGCGATCAGCGGCCCCCGTGCCCGCCTCTTCACATTCCCGAGGTAGATCCCGACCGGGGCTAGCAGGGCGGCGACCCCGGCGTTGACCAGCATCGGGAGCGGGAAGAAGCCCGGCAGGGTGTCGCCGAGGAGCGGGGTGGCGGGGAAGGCCGGCAGGAGCAGGGTGATGAAGACCAGCGCCCAGGCATCGGCCCCGCCGATGAACCCGAGTCGGCCGAAGAGGTGAAAGGCCGCTGCGAGGACGATCGAGAGGGCCAGGAGAAGGAGAGCCCGGGAGGGGGCTGTCCCGAAGAGGGACGCGTAGAACCAGGCGGTGCACGGGGCTCCGATCGCGATCATCGGGTACCACGTCCTGAACGGCACCCGCCGTTCGCGCAGGTCCCGGTGCGAGGCGTACAGGAGCGTGACGCCGATCGCAGCGGCACCGATCAGGAGCGAATTGATCGCCATCGACCGGTACACGTATGCGAAGGACAGGAATATAGCTGGCGAATCTGTGATGAAAAAGGATCAGGAGAGCTGGAACCAGTCCATGTCCTGGGTCCCGAGCGAGTAGACCTTGAGGGTGTGCGTCCCCTTGGAGAGCTTGAGCTTCACACCCTTCGTCGTGGCGAACCGGTCGTACGACCGGGTGTTCGGCACCCAGACCGTGACGCTGTTCTTCGGCGTGCTCTCGTCGAACACCTTGAAGTACTGGCCGTCGCTCGGGGACGAGACGCGGGCCTTGAGCGTGTACACGCCGTCACGGGGGACCTCGACCGTGTACCTGAACCACGCGCGGTACCGCATCTTGGTCAGGTGGTATCCGCTCCCGTCCGCGTTCTTCTCGATGGCGATCGTCCCGGTGCGGTAGAGCGTGTTTTTAACCGGGGCCGGGGCGAAGTAGCCGACCCCCGGGCCGCCGAGATCGAAGTCCTCGAACTGAACCGTGCACGGGACGCTGCGGGCCACATACGCCTTCGAACCGGAGACGGGCTTCGCCGTATCCTCATCCCCGGGGGTCGTCGTCGGTTTCGCCGTCGCGCCGGACGGGCGGGCTGCGAGGGGGAGGCGGTCGACGTTGCCCGGGGCGAGCGTGAGGGGCTTCGTGATGAATCCTCCACTCTGGTCTCCCGTCTCGGAGATGCCCGTGCCATCGGGGGCGAGCCAGCAGTTACCGCCGATCGCGGGACCGCCCCGGATGTTCGTCTGCGCCCGCGATTCCACGTTCCAGGTGTTGGACGGCGTGCCGCCGCTGACGAACCTGACGTTCTTCTCGTTCTTGATCACGTTGTTGTAGAAGGTGTTCCCTGCCGAACCGTGGAGGGCGATACCGGCCTGGTCGTTGCCCGTGATCTGGCAGCCCGTGACCGTGTTCCGCGAGGAGCCGGTCATGACCAGCCCGTAGCTGTTCGAGAACGCCCGGGAACCGGTGACCGACGAGTCCGCCGACGGGTTCAGGGCGATCCCGAAGTAGTTGGCGGAGGCCGAGACTCCGGAGATCTTCACTCCCTGCCCGCCCCAGACGTAGACGCCGTAGAACCAGCCCTGGGTCGCGAGGTTCCTGATCACGACGTTCGAGACCGGGCCCTCGCCGTGGACCACGACGCCGGCGGAGTTGGAGGCGTCGACGCCACGGATCAGGTGGCCCCTGCCGTCGAAGACCACGTCGCTGCAGCGGATCTCGATGCAGACGGGCACATTCGTGTCCAGGATATCCTTCGTCAGTTCGTAGGTCCCGGGCCTGTCGATCACCACGGGGCCGGTCACGGCGACGGCCGAGCCGATCCCCACCGTGCACCCGATGAGGAGCAGACCCAGGACCAGCCAGCGCGCGAGACACATCCCTTCATTGCCGGAGCAGAGCATCGTCCACCACATGCGTTGCGATGCGGCCGCGGGCGGCCAGGTAAGCCGGCGAAACCGCAGCAATAATGAACGCATACACTTGTATGCGATATCCACTAAAGAGCATTGCGATATTATCCGCGGCGGGCAGGTGGCTGCTTGCCGCTGAATACGGGTAATTTTCGCATTAATTACGCCTATTATCGAGAACTGTCGCCGGGTTCCCCCCCGATGTACCCGAGGAGGAGGGCGAGGGCTTCCAGCTCGGCGGGTCCGCCGCATCGCCGGATGATCGAGGCGTGGTGCCGGATCAGGCGACCGAGGACCGGGTCGCCCGTCTGCCGGAACCTCGTCGCGTGCACGGCCGCCTCGAGTACTGCGCATCGCCCGCGGTTCGCCGGGACGCACCGGGCCTCCAGGATCTCTTCCCGTTCAACCGTCAGCCCGATCAGGTAGGCCTCGGAGGTCTCCCGCAGGATCTCTGCCCGGCAGGCGGCAAACCCGTCGGCCGCGGCCAGCCGGTCCCAGCCGAGCGCGGGCACGGTGACGAAGGCGTCGGCCGGCAGGTCCTCGAACGCGGTTCTCACGAAGACGACCGGGTCGTGGGAGACGTTGGCGACCAGCCAGCCGTCGCGGACGACGTTCCGGGCCGTGTGGGAGCCGCGGAAGAGGACCGCGGTGAGGTCGTCGCCACGCCGGATGACGCCGACCGGCGCCGCGTTCCCCCGGGTGGTCGCGATCACCTCGCTTATCCCCGGCCCTAGGAGTCCCACGCCCATCCCTCCCCGAGCGCGAGGAAGATCCCCCCGATCATGACATCCGCGAGGGAGCCCGGGTTTATCCGGCGCCCGATGCACCATTCGTCGAACGCGACGAGCGCCTCCTCTCCCCGCAGGACGGCGGCGGCCCTGCGGCGGGTCTCGTCCGCCGTCGCCGGGCCGTGCTTCTTGACGATGAAGGTGTCGGGCTCGGCCGCGAGCAGGGAGAGGAACACCCGGCGGACGGCGGTCCGGGGCTCCGGTTCCGCGAGCAGGGAGCCGGCCGCGCGGCGGCAGAGTTCGAAGCCGTTCGTCCACTCGCGGGCGACCATGTCGCGGGGAGCCGAGTGGGCCATCACGTCGAGGAGGTTCATGCCGCGCTCGCGGAGCGCCTCTATCGCCGTCGGGTCGTTGACGTCCAGGTCGTCGGTCGGGGTGAGGCGGACCCGCGTCAGCGAGAAGGCGCGGTAGAGGGCGACCGCGTCGTCGACCGTCGTCTCCCGGACGGCCGAGAGCGCGCCGGCCACGTTTCCTCCCCAGACGAGCGGGACGAGCAGCAGAAATGCGCCGAAGTGGGTGTTCCCCCCGGCGTGGCAGGAGGTGGCGCCGACCGCGGCCTCGATCACCCGGCCCAGGCCACCACGGCGGGCCTCCGCGTCTTCGAGAGCGGGACGGGCGGCGAGGGTCGAGACGATGAAGTGCTCGAGCCGCGTCTCCTCGTAGTCGTGGCAGCGGTCCACGTTCCCGGGCTTGGGGGAGGCGAGCACCTCCAGGGCCATCGCGAGCTGGGCGCGGTCCGCGGCCGACGCCGGAAAGGCGCATCCTGCCCGGGTCATGACCTCAGGGCGCCCCGCTCCCCCGGGCGAAGACCTCGCGGGTGATCTCCGCCGAGAGCTGCCGCTTGGCCTGCATGTACTCCTTCTTCGAGACCCCTGCCTGCTGGAGGGTCATATCCCGGAACATGCAGGGGGACGAGGCCTTGCAGCACCAGGCGAGCGAGCCGAAACAGGTCTGGGCGCCTCCCTCGAGGACCGTGCCCTGAACGGCCTCCTGCTTGATCGCCATGTACCGATCGCGGCTCATCCCGATCTTCTCGAGCGTCGGGATCAGGGGGCAGGCCTTGACCGGCATGCAGCAGAACGCGAGGGCACGGATGTCGCCGCCCCGGCAGAGCTGCTTGGGCGAGTTGTACCACCCCTGCTCGTCGGCGTACCGCGTGATCGCCGCGTCCAGCCCGGCGAGGGTCCGCTCGTTCGCGCCGCGCGCGAGCGAGACCATGTCGGCCCCGTGGGAGAGCATCTCCCGCATCCGGTCGAAGGTGGTGATCGAGTTGTTGGCGATCAGCATGAGCGGCACCGTGTTCCGGATCTGCCGGATCTTCGGATAGCCCATGTCCATCAGGTCGACGTGGAGGATCCCGGCGCCCGCCTCCCAGCACCGGCGCGCGATCTCCCGGTCGTCGTCGGCCACCCCGGCGCGGAACTTGACCGAGACCGTGACTCCCTCGCCAGCGAGCGCCCCGACGGCGTCCGCGAGGGCGTCCGGCCGGTGGACGAGGGCCTCCCCGGCGCCGACGGTGACCATCTCGGGCTGGCGGCAGTGGGCGTCGATCTCGTATACCACGGACGGGCCGATCGCGCGTGCCACGCGGGCGTAGCCGTCCGGCGTCGCCGCCCGGATGTTCAACCCGACGACCACCCCCGACCCGTCGAGGGCGGCCACCTCGCGGGCCATCGTGCTGACAGGGTCCTCCGGCAGGAACTCGGCCCGGCCCCGCGCCGCCATCTTACGGGCAGCACCGAGCGTGAGGTTGTCCACCGAGTACCCGCCGAGGAACGTTGCGCCGATGTGGGCGGCCCGGGCGAGGGTGTACGCCGAGTCGACGACGCCGCCCATCGAGGCGAGCGCGAGCGGCGTCCGTACCCGGAACCCGTTCAGACTGAGCCCGAACCGCTCTCCATCGTCCGCCATTGAGTATACTCATCTCGTTTTGGGGCAGATAGGGTTTTGGGGAGGGCCTTCCCTGTTCCCGGTTGACCGCCGGTAAGATATTATTATGTTCACCGTTGTACTCTGTAAGTACATGGCCAGGTACGGTCTGCTTCTCGTCGGACACGGATCGAAGCTCCCCTACAACAGGGAACTGATCTTCGAGACGGGACGGATGATCCAGGATAGATCGGACGCCTTCTCGGTCCGGTGCGGGTTCATGTCCATCGACGAGCCCACGGTTGACGAACAGCTCGAGGCCTTCCGCCACGATGAGATCGACGCGCTCGTCGTCGTCCCGCTCTTCCTCGCCCGGGGCGTGCACATCGAGAAAGACATCCCGGCACTGCTCGGTCTATCCGGGGGGCAGAAGACCGGGACGTTCAGGACCAACGGGTCCTCGATCCCGCTCGCCTACGCCGACCCCATCGGGGTCGACCCGCTCCTCGCCGAGATGATGCTCAGGAACGCCCAGAACGCCCTCACGCTCATCTAGCCCGGCTCCATGGACCTGCTGGTGCTCGATACGATCCATGGAGGCGACCTCCTTGCCGACGAGCTCGCCCTCCGGGGGCACCGGGTCACCGCCGTCGACGTCTACCGCGGGACGAAGAGACCTCCCGACCCCGGCGACTTCGACCGCGTGATCGCGCCGGTACACCTGGACCCGTCGCACCCGCTCGTCTCCGCCGACGGGGACAGGCTCGTTACGCACCACGAGGCCGCGGGCTACTGCCTGCGCCACATCCGGCCGCGCCTCCTGGTCGAGGTGACGGGGGCCCGGGGCAAGACCACGACCGCGTTCGCCATCGCGGAGACGATGGAGGGGCCGGGGGTGCTGCACACCTCGGCCGGGACGTTCCTCTACCCCCAGCGGCGCCTGCTCTGGCGCCGGTCCATCACCCCGGCATCGGTCCTGCCCGCGGCCCGGGCCGCCGCCGTGCTCGGCGGGTGGTGCGTGGCCGAGGTGTCGATCGGCGTCACGGGTGCCGGGGACCTCGCGGTCCTGACCTCCGGCGACGACTACCCCTGCGCGGCCGGCGCCCGCTCGGCGCTGGCCTGCAAGATCGCCTCGGCCGCGCGGGCCCCGCGCCTGCTCGTCGCGGACGGGCTCTCGATCGACCACCCCGGGCTCGTGCTTGCGGGGGAGCTCGCCCCCGGCGATGGCGAGGCCCCCGCCGGCCGGCGAGGGGCGGTCGGGAACCCGCTCACCGCCCTCCCCGCGTACCGGAACGCGGTCCAGATCGCGTCCGCCGCGGCCGGGCTGCTCGGGCTCGACCCCCTGAGGCTCGTGACGATGGGGCCGGTACCGGGCCGGCTCGAGGCCCGCCGCGAGGGCGGGCGGACCGTCGTGGACGACGCGAACAGCGGGACCACCAGGGCGACCGCCTGCGAGGCCGCTTCCTACGCACGTTTCCTCTCGCCGGGCGAGCCGCTCGCCCTGGTGGTCGGCGAGGAGCACCGCGCGGTCTGCGAGGGCTTCCCCCCGGGGGACGTGGCCGAGGCGGTCGCCTCGATCGACCCCGCCGCGGCCGTTATCGTCGGCCCTCCCTCCCTCCGGGCGCAGGCCAGGGCCGCCCTCGCCAGCCGGGGATGGCACGGGCAGCTCCTGGAGGCAGGGACCCTCGACGGGGGCCGGGCCACCGCCCTCGGGGCTGTCCCGTCCGGACCGGTCGTGCTGGCGGTCAAGACCTGGAGGTAGACGGTGCGGTACCTCCATCCCCGGCCGAGCTCGATCGTGGCGGCGCTGTACACCGCCCGCGACCTCGGGGTGGACGTCGCGATCCTGCACGGCCCTTCCGGGTGCTCGTTCAAGCACGCCCGGCTCCTCGAAGAGGACGGGATGCGGGTGCTCACGACCTCCCTCGCCGAGAACGAGTTCATCTTCGGCGGCGAGTCGCGGCTCGAGGAGGTGCTCGCGGAGGCCGAGGCGTCCTTCGCCCCCGTCCGCATGGCCGTGATCGGGACCTGCGTGGCGATGATCATCGGCGAGGACCTGGAGTCTGCCGTCCGCGGGGTGACCACACCGACGATCGCGGTCGAGATCCACGCCGGGTACCCCGAGAACATCGATGGGGTGATCGCCACGCTTGAGGCCGCCGCCGGCGCCGGGTGGATCGACGAGCAGGAGCTTGACCGGCAGCGGCGCCTGCTCACCGCCGCGAACGAGGTCGAGCGGCTCCGCGGCGGCGCGAGCCGGGCGTATATCGAGCCCGAGCGCGGGGACCTCAAGCACCTCGCGGCGCGGCGGCTCCTCGAGCTTGCCCGGTCGGGCCTGGCTGGCATCGCGGTCATGAACGCGAAGAAAGAGACCGCGTACATGTTCTCTGACGTCCTGGCGGCGCTGCACGAGGCGGCCCCGGGCGCCCCGGTGCGCTACATCGCCAACCTCGAGGAACGCGGGCTTTCGAAGATCCGGGCGGACGCGCGTCGGGTCCGGGAGGGGCTGGAGGGGCGCGGTGTCCCGGTGGAGGCCATCGGCGCGCTCGACGAGTACGGCGCGCTCGGAGAGAGGCTGGGCGCGGAGGTGAGGGCGTCGGGGGCGGCGTACGCGCTCGTCGCCGGGGTTCCGCACGCGATCCCCCGGGAGTACACGGACGGCGTCGAGGTCTTCTCGATCACGAACGGGCCGAGGCAGGTCGCCCCCCTCCGCGACCTGGGCCACGCGCACGTGATGGTCGAGGTCGATCTCCACCCCAGGACCCTCGGGGTCCGCTCGATCGTGGAGAGCGAGTTCGGCACGGTCCTGCGGAGCATGACATGAAGGGGGTCGTGATCGCGGGCGACCGGTCGGGCTCTGGCAAGACCTCGATCACGCTCGCGCTCGCCGCCCTGCTCGCGGGCGACTGCGTGGTCCAGACCTTCAAGGTCGGGATGGACTACATCGACCCCTCGTACCTCTCGGCCGTCACGGCCCGCCCCTGCCGGAACCTGGACGGGTTCGTGCTCTCCGGCGACGAGAACCGGGCGATCTTCGCGAACGCCTGCCGGGGCGCCGACCTCGCGATCGTGGAGGGAGTCAGGGGGCTCTACGAAGGGGCCGAGGCGATCGGGGACGCGGGCTCCACGGCGGAGATCGCGAAGGTGCTCGGCCTGCCGGTGGTGCTCGTCGTCAACGCGCGCTCGATCACCCGGTCGGCGGCCGCGCTCGTCAGGGGATTCCAGGTTCTCGACCCCGGCGTCTCGATCGCGGGCGTGATCCTGAACAACGTCTCGGGATCCTCTCACCGCGAGAAGGCGGTCACCGCCATCGAGCACTTCTGCGGCGTGCCCGTGCTCGGGGCCGTCCCTCCTGTCGAGGAGATGCGGCTCGCGATGCGCCACCTCGGGCTGGTCCCGTTCCGGGAGAGGAGCGGGGAGGCCGGTTTTTCCGAGCGGATCGAGACCGTGAAGCGCCTGATCGGAGAGTGCGTCCCCCCCGCGGCCCTTCTGGGGGTGATGCGGGAGGTCTCCCGGCCGTCCACTCCCCCGCTCGTCGCGCTCCGCGAGGACGGACCCGACCTGAGGATCGGCCTGGCGCACGACGAGGCGTTCACGTTCTACTACGCCGACCTCGAGGAGGTGCTCGCCTCGGCGGGGGCGGAGGTGGTCAGGTTCTCGCCCTGCCACGACCGCCTCCCGGACGCGGACGGCTACCTGATCGGCGGAGGGTATCCCGAGATGCACGGCGCCGAGCTCGAGGCGAACGGAGCCTGCCGCGAGGGATTGCGCGAGGCCGCCCGGAACGGGATCCCGGTCTACGGCGAGTGCGGCGGGCTCATCTACCTGACCGACCGCGTCCGCCTCGCGGCCGGCTGGCAGGGGGCGAAGGGCGAGGAGGTCTTCGAGCTGTCCGGGGTGATCCCCGGCGAGGCGCGGATGCCGGCCCGGCGGGTGATCGCCTACGTCGAGGGTGTGAGCGCTCGGGAGTCATTGATGGGAGCGGGAGCGTTCCGGGGGCACGCGTTCCACTACTCGGCGGTCTCGCTCGACCCGGGGACGCGCTACGTCTACACCCTCTCGCGCGGGAGCGGGATCGACGGCCCGCTTGACGGCGCCGCCGTCGGGAACGCGCTCGGGGCATACTGCCACCTCCACCCGGTCGCGAGCCGCCGGATGTTCGCCACCTTCGTCGACCGCTGCCGGGCGGCGGGAAGAGAAGCGTAAAGGATACAACCCCGGCCCTCCCCATAATGTACTCATGATCATCTACCTCGACGGGACCTATGTTCCACGGGAGGAGGCGAAGGTATCGGT
This sequence comes from Methanospirillum sp., assembly GCA_012728895.1. Classification (GTDB taxonomy): domain Archaea; phylum Halobacteriota; class Methanomicrobia; order Methanomicrobiales; family Methanospirillaceae; genus UBA288. Next base: position 21,269 of record JAAYEG010000038.1, read on the forward strand.
CTTCGACCACGGACTCCTCTACGGCGACGGGGTCTTCGAGGGCATCCGGGCGTACGGCGGGTGGATCTTCCGGCTCGAGGAGCATCTGGACCGGATGTACGACTCGGCGCTGACGATCGACCTGGCCATCCCGATCTCGAAGCTCGAGATGACCGAGGCGATCCGCGAGGTACTCCGGAGAAATAAACTCACCGACGCCTACATCCGGCCGATCGTGACGCGCGGCGTGGGCGACCTCGGGCTGGACCCGCGGAAGTGCGCCAATCCGACCGTGATCATCATTGCGGTGGAATGGGGGGCGATGTACGGGGACCTCTACGAGAAGGGGCTGACCGCGATCACGGTCTCGGTCCGCAGGAACGCCGCCGCGGCCCTTCCGCCGAACGTGAAGAGCCTCAACTACCTCAACAACATCCTGGCGAAGATCGAGGCGAACTGCAAGGGTGGGGACGAGGCGATCTTCTTCGACACGAACGGCTACCTCTCCGAGGGCTCGGGCGACAACATCTTCGTGGTCAAGAACGGGGTGATCGTCACGCCTCCGACGCTCAACAACCTCAGGGGGGTCACGCGGAACGTGGTGCTCGAGTGCGCCGCCGACCTCGGAATCTCGGTCATCGAGCGGAACATGGGCTACTTTGACCTGTACTCGGCCGACGAGGTCTTCGTGACCGGGACGGCGGCGGAGGTCGGGCCGATCGTCACGATCGACGGCCGGAAGATCGGGAACGCACGGCCTGGACCGGTCACCCGGCAGCTGATGTCGGCCTTCCAGGCCGCCACGCGCAGTTCCGGCACCCCGATCGACTGATCCCTCCGCAACAAACTATATCTTTTTTCCCGTCCAGTTCTCTTGGTTCGTCTGCTGCTATAGTGTAGTCCGGCCAATCATGTCGGCCTTTCACGCCGACGACTGGGGTTCGAATCCCCATAGCAGCACTTCCCTTTCTTCCCGCGCTCGATTCTTTAACCTTTGAGTCTCAAGTGGAGTGACAGATCCGGCCATCGACTCCTTGCCCGGCGTCGACCTGATTCCCGATCCCCGCTACCGAGCTCGCGCAGGGATAGGTTGGAGAGGCCGCACCCGTCTGAAAGAGACGGATGAACACGCCCCATTACTCCCGGCGGGAAGGACCGGATGGCCTCTCGCCTCACGAACCAGGGGTCCGCGTCCACTCTCCGTGCTCTTCCGCCGTATCGCGCATGTCGTGCCAGAGCCAGACCATGCGGTCCAGGAACCAGAGCTTCCCGAGGTAGACGAGCGCCGTGCCGAAGAGGGTCGGCCAGACCTCGAGCATCAACACCCCCCATCCGACGAAGAGCATGCCGACGCCGCTGACGGTCGAGAGAACGTTCGGAACCAGTCGGTGGTGGACCGGCACGGGCACGGCGTCGCGGTTGAGCCAGACGCGTTCCCCGAGGACGCCCTCGGAGGTCCAGTGGTCATAGGACTGCGGCGGCGGGAAGATGCGCGGGTTGAGCCAGGTCCAGAGCACCGCGGCAGCGAGCGGCACGATCGCCTGCCACCCGATCCACGCCCGGCTCCAGACGGCGAGGATCAGCAGGGGGAGCGCCGTATTGCGGAGGATGACGCTCCAGGGATTCGCGTGGCGGCGCCAGGTCTCGTCGTCCAGCCGGAAGAGCTCGGCAACCCTCCTCTCCATCGTCACAGTGAAGTCAATCGGTGTTCCTGCTAGTTATCCGCTCGGATCGATCAGTCCCCGGAGCATGCCGATGCCGCCGTCTGATCCCCCGTGGTCCAGCAGGGATTCCTGCCGCAGGCGTCCAGGAATCCTCGCCCGTTCAAGGGGCTGTCGTTAAAAAAGATCTCGACGGCTGGAAGTACAACGCACCAGATAAGCAGTAACCGGGCCGGCTCAGTGGAGGGCGTGCGCGACACCGGATTCGGCCTTGCGAACCGATCCGGTTTCCGCCAGGCCCGCAGGAAGGACGGATCCCGGCACCCCCGGATATCGTCGAGCGTCCCGACGATATCCCCGAACGAGCGCCCCCGGAATCGCACATCGGGCCGGCAAACGGGGCCGTCGTCGCGCATGGGCCGGGTTCGTTCACCTACCCCCGCGGTGGGTAGCGAACGCCCATGCACCGTTCGCCGAGCGGCGTGAGGTGGTAGATTATCCAGCTTCCCTGCTGCTCGCCCTCGATGAGGCCGGCCTTCTTGAGCTGGTTGAGGTGATACGAGAGCTTCGAGTCCGCGATCCCCACGATCTCCTGGATCACGCAGACGCAGAGCGGCTGAACGGCGAGGGCGTGGAGGATCCGGAGGCGGAGCGGCTCCGAGAGCGCGTGGTGGATCCGGCTCGCCCGCTCCACTTCCGCGGGGCCGGGCAGTCGCCCCAGCAGACCCGGGACACCGCCGACGGCCTCGAGCGAGTCGGAGACCTCCTGTGGAATTGGCATCAGTGAGTTCAACTTTATATGTAATCACAAGCTATATACAGATTCCCGGCGTTCAAATTAAATTGAACCCAATACGATCGGATCCATGAAATTGATGAATGTGAATCTGCGGAAGGGAGGTGGGGTCGCTGGTCTTTGAACCGTGGCAGGCCGTTGTCGACTGGTTCACGTACACCGTGCTCGGCCTCTCGCCCGCGTCGCCGGCCGCGTCGGCGCTGAACTTCTTCATCTTCGACACGGTCAAGATCTTCATTCTGCTGGTCGTGATCATCTTCGGAATCACGTTCCTGCGGTCGTTCTTCTCGCCGGAGAAGACGCGGGCCTGGCTCGCCGAGCGGAGAGGCTCGACGACCGTGGGAAACGTCCTTGCCGCGCTGCTCGGGATCGTGACGCCGTTCTGCTCCTGCTCGGCCGTGCCGCTCTTCATCGGCTTCGTGGAGGCAGGCATCCCCCTCGGCGTGACGTTCTCGTTCCTGATCGCCGCGCCGATGGTCAACGAGATCGCGCTCGGCATGCTCTGGGGGCTCTTCGGCTGGCAGATCGCGCTGATCTACATTACTGCCGGCGTCGCGATCGCGATCGCCGCCGGGATCGTGATCGGCCGGCTCGGCATGGAGAAGTACGTCGAGGAGTACGTCTACCAGATCAAAGTAGGTCCTTCCGGCGGCGAGGGCGAAAAGCCGACGCTGAAGGAGCGGTTGCTTGGGGCTTGGGAGGCGTCGCTCGAGATCCTGAAGCGGATCTGGCTCTACGTCGTGATCGGCATCGCGATCGGCGCCGTGATGCATGGCTGGATCCCGACCGACGCGCTCGCGCAGTGGGCTGGGCCGGGCAACCCGTTCTCGGTGATCATCGCGGTCCTGATCGGGATACCGCTCTACTCGAACGCCGCGGGGATCCTGCCGCTCGTCTCGGAGCTGACACGCGCGGGCGTCGCGCTCGGCACGGCGCTCGCGTTCATGATGGCCGTGACCGCGCTCTCGATCCCGGAGATGATCCTGCTGCGCAAGGTACTGAAGCGGGAGCTGCTCGCGGCCTTCGTCGGCGTCGTCGGGACCGGGATCATCCTGGTCGGCTACCTGTTCAACTGGATTGTGAGCTGATGAAGAACAACGACGTCCCGTGCTGCACCGCCGGCGCGGTGCTGGGCATCAAGCCGGTGGAGGTGAACGGCGCGACGGTTGGGCTCTCGATGCTCGACCTCGTCTTCGCCGAGGTGTGGGCGCTCGAGCTCGCAGACAGTGCAGCGGTTCGTGCCGAGCTGGTCCGGCGCGTGAAGGTCTTCACCTACGTTCCGCCGGCGGCCGCCGATGCCTGCGCCGCGGCCGTGCACCGGGAATACGAGAGATGGAACCAGGGAGGGAAATAATGAAGGTCGAGGTTTTTGGAACCGGGTGCGATAAGTGCCACCTGCTCGAGAAGCACGTTGAGGAAGCGATCAAGGAGGTCGGTGTTAACGCCGAGGTCGTGAAGGTCGACGACATCGCCGAGATCATGAAACGCGGGATCATCTTCACCCCGGGCCTCGCGATCGACGGCGAGACGAGAGTCTCGGGCAGGGTGCCGTCCGTCAAGGAGATCAAGGAACTGCTTGCGGGCGCGACGTGATGGCGGTCGCACTGATCACCTGTTCGGGCCTCTCGAACGTCGGCCGGCTCACCACCGCCGTCGGGCAGCAGCTGCTGATGCGCCGGCCCGGGCGGACCGAGTGGGTCAGGGCGCAGGCCGGACCGGAGGCGATCGCGGACGCGGCCGACGGCGCCGACTTCGTGATCGCGCTCGACGGGTGCGAGGACTCCTGCGGCAGCAGGAAGGCGGCCGAGGCCGGGATCAAGCCGGCGGTCCGTATCATGGCCATCGACCTCGGGATCGTCAAGGACGGCCGGGCTGAGGTGATGTACAGCGAGATCGAGATGGTCATCCATACTGTGCTCGAGGCGGTGGATGGAATATGACCCCACTCGTTGTTGAATGGCGGCACCTCGCCGTCGGGGGCGAGACCTGCGAGCGCTGCGGAGCGACGGGGACGAACGTCCAGGCCGCGGTCGCGGCGATGCGCCCGGTGCTCGCGGCGCAGGGCGTTACGCTCGAGCTCCGGGAGGTGGAATTGCCGCCCGAGGAGCTCGCGCACTCGAACGGGGTCCTGGCCGACGGCACTCTCGTCGAGGACATGATCGGCGGTACGGCCGCAGTCTCGGACTGCCCGTCCTGCGGCGACCTCGTCGGTGCGCCCTGCAGAAGCCGGACGGTGGAGGTCGCGGGCCAAGTGCTCGAGGAGCGGCCCGAGCCGATGATCGCGGCCGCGATCATGACCGCGGCCGATCGGCGGAGCGGGGGCTCCTGCTGCGTGGCGCCCGATCCCTCGGCCTTCTCCCTGCTGCTCACCAGCGGCGGCGCCTGCAGCGTCCTGCTGCCCGGGCGAGGCCGCCGCATCGGCCCCGACGGTCACCCTCCCGGCCGACGGGACCGGCCTGGAGACGGTCACGCACCAGATCCAGGGCATGGACTGCACGTGCAACGCAGACCTGCTTGCCCGGAAACTGAACGCGCTGGCCGGCGTCCCGATCCGGTTCTTCGTCCTCCCGCTCCTGGTCGGCCTGGTCGCCCTCGAGGCACTGAGATGATTCACCCGCGGCGAGCACCCGTACTGGCTCTCGGAGACCTGGTTCTTCATGAAGAGGATCTTCCCTCTCCTCTTCGTCGGGATCTTCGCCGCGGACGTTTTGACCGCCCTCCTGCCGGAGAACATCCTGGGGACGTTCCTGGGCGAGAACACGGTCGTGGCGAACGTCGTCGCGGTCCTCTTCGGGACGATCATGTACTTCCCGACCCTGGTCTAGGTGCCTATGGCGAGGATGCTTCTCGACCTCGGGATGGCCCGCGGGCCGCTGCTCGCCTTCGTCCTCGCGGACCCGGTCATTTCGCTCCCGAGCATACTCGTCGTCCGGAGGTTCACGGGCACGAAGCAGACCCTCGTCTACGTGGTCCTGATCGTGCTCTTCTGCACGCTCGCCGGGCTCCTCTACGGGTATTTCGTGTCGTGAGGGGAGACGAACGGTGATCCTCGGCTGCAACGAGATTCCGGCTGACACGGTCCCGACTGTCGGGGCGTGGACGGGACACGGGCTCCCGTCCCGCTCTCCCCGTTGCCGGGCATCTCCGGGCTGCCCATGACTCCCGCCGTCCCGGTAGATCGGGCAGCACCGTCCGTGATGGTGCCGGCTCCATTCCACGCCCTCAGCGCGGGCCAGGCGATCGAAGCCCTCGGTTCCCACGAAGACGGCCTGAACCCTGGCGAGGTCCTGGAGCGGCTGGCGGCGTACGGGCCGAATTCCATCCGCGAGAAGAAGAAGCGCAGCCTGGTCCTGCTCTTCCTGCGGCAGTTCACCGACCTCCTGATCGTGATCCTGGTCGTCGCGGCCGGCGTCTCCCGGCTGCTCGGGGAGTGGATCGACGCGGTCGCGATCCTCCTGATCGTCGTGCTCAACGGGGCGATCGGGTTCGTCCAGGAGTACCGGGCGGAACGGGCCCTGGAGGCGCTCAGGCAGATGAGCGCGCCGCAGGCACGGGTGCTCCGGGCGGGAGAGGAGGCGCTCGTCGACGCGTCGGGGATCGTCCCCGGGGAGGTCGTCGTCATCGCGGAGGGGGACCGGGTGCCGGCCGACGCCAGGCTCCTGGAGGAGGTCGCCCTCGAGGCCGACGAGGCCCTGCTCACGGGGGAGTCGGCCCCGGTGAAAAAGGACGCCGCGACCGTCCTCGGCGCCTCCCAACCCCTGGGCGAGCGTGCAAACATGCTCTTCCAGGGGACCGTGGTCACGCGGGGCCGGGGGCGAGCGGTCGTGACGGCCACCGGCATGCGGACCGAGCTGGGCAGGATCGCCACGAGCGTGCTGGACCAGCCCGAGTCGCGGACCCCCCTCCAGCAGAAACTCGGGGTCCTCGGCAGGCAGCTCAGCCTCGCGGCCCTCGGGCTGGTCGCGCTCATCTTCGCGCTCGGGCTAGTGCAGGGGATGCCGCCGTTCGAGATCTTCCTCATCTCGGTCTCACTGGCGGTCGCCGCGATCCCCGAAGGGCTGCCGGCCGTGGTGACGATCACCCTGGCCATCGGCGTCCAGCGGATGGCCGCCCGGCACGCCGTGATCCGGCGGCTCCCGGCGGTGGAGACCCTGGGGGGCGCCACGGTGATCTGCACCGATAAGACCGGGACCCTGACACGGAACGAGATGACCGTCCGGAGGCTCTCCGTCGGGGACTCGATCGTCCGGGTCACGGGGGAGGGCTACTCGGTGAGGGGCGGGCTCGTCACGGAGGCTCCCGCGGCCACTGCCGGCGACGTCGCCGCGCTCAGGGAGCTCCTGGTGATCGGGGTCCTCTGCAACACCAGCAGCCTGGCGATCGACCCCGCCACCGGCTCGGGGGAGATCGCCGGCGACCCGACCGAGGCGGCGCTGCTCGTCCTGGCGGAGAAGGCCGGGCTCGACCACCGGGAGCTGCGGGGGGCGTTCCCCCGCGCGGAGGAGATCCCGTTCGATCCCGTCCGGAAGATGATGACGGTGATCTGCTCCCGCGGTGGCCAGCTGAGAGCCCACGTGAAGGGGGCGCCCGAGGAGGTCCTCGCCCGCTGCGACCGGATCCTCCGGGCCGGAACCGTTCTCCCCCTATCGCCGGAGGACAGAGACGGGGTCCTCCAGGTCACGCGGGAGTTCGGGGGCGAAGCCCTGCGTGTGCTCGGGTTCGCATACCGCGACCTCGCGTCGCCGGAGGAAGGCGGACCCGAGATGCACCTGGTCTTTGTCGGGCTGGCCGGAATGATGGACCCCCCGCGCCCCGAGGCGCGAGACGCCGTCAAGACCTGCAGCGAGGCCGGGATCCGGGTGATCATGATCACCGGGGACAACCCCGAGACGGCCAGAGCGGTCGCCCTGGAGCTCGGTCTCGCCGATACCCCCTCCGGGCTCACCGTTGTGACCGGCGCGGATCTGGACGCCTGGCCGGACGAGGCCTTCCGGGGCGCCGTTCAACAGGAGGCCGTCTTCGCCAGGGTCAACCCCGAGCACAAGCTTCGGATCGTCGAGTTTCTCCAGGCGGACGGGGAGGTCGTGGCGATGACAGGAGACGGGGTGAACGACGCGCCCGCGATCGTCAGGGCCGACATCGGCGTCGGGATGGGGATCACCGGGACCATGGTCACGAAGGAGGTGAGCGACATGGTGATCACGGACGACAACTTCGACGGCATCGTCCGGGCCGTCGAGGAGGGGCGCGTGATCTACGCCAACATCCTGAAGGCCGTGCAGTACCTGCTCGCCTGCAACCTGGGGGAGCTTGCTGCCATCACGCTAACCATGCTCGCGGGTCTCGGGAGCCCCCTCATGCCCCTTCAGATCCTCTGGATGAACATCGTCACCGACAGCCCGCCCGCCCTCGCGCTCGCCGTGGACCCCCGCGATCCCGATACGATGAACCGCCCGCCGCATCGCCCGGGGGAGCCGATCCTCACGTGGCGGTCATCGGCAGAGCTGCTCACCGCCGGGCTCGTCCTCGCCTGCGGAACGGCCGGCATCTTCGCCTGGTATCTCGCAGGGGGGCCCGGGTCGGCCGTGAAAGCAGGCACCGTGGCGTTCGCGGCCATCGTCTTCTCGCAGAAGTTCCTCGCGATCGCCTTCAGCGGGTCACGGGAGAGGTCCCTGTTGCGGACCGGTGTCTTCAGGAACAGGTGGCTCTGGCTCGCGGTGGGGTTCGGAATCCTGGCACAGGTCATGATCACCGAATGGGAGCCGCTCCGGGAGGTGTTCGGAACGGTGCCTCTCGCCCCCGCCGACTGGGTCGCCGTCCTGCTGGTCTCCCTCGCGGCGAGCGCCGTGCCGGTGACGATAAAGACGGCGAGACGGGCTTCAAAGGCACGAGAGAGAGGCACCCGGTGACTCCGTCTCTCTGCCGCATTGGTACGAGAGGCTGGTGGAAGTCGCGGGGATACCCGCGAACCGAACATCCGGCCATGGCGGGAGGCGCGCTGCCAACGGTCGGCGCAAGGGCCCGGGCAGCGGAGCGCGGGGAGGCGATCAGACCGTCACGACACCTCGCGCCGTGCCGCCGCTATCGATACGCGGGGAGGGATTATCTCCGGGGAGGGTGAACCCGATATCGGTCTGGAACGGGGCTCCGGCGACTGAACCGGACACCACCACAAGCGCAGGCCCGGGCAGGTCGAACCCGGGAGTTCACGGAAAGGATCCCCCTCCAGCGGTTCGCCTGACAGAGACAGGAATTCCAGGACGATGAGATGATGAACCTCTTGGACGCGGCACGGTTCTCCCGGGAAGGCCCGGTGAAGACCGAGATCGCACAGACCGCCGGCTCGAACATCGCCCTCGTCTGCCTCGAGCAGGGGCAGGTGATCCCGCCGCACCCAGAACCCTACGCCGTGGCCTTCGTCGTCCTCGAGGGCGAGGGGGTCATCACATCGGGACTGAAAGAGCACACGGTCACCCCCCTGCACCTCGTCCCGGTGGGAGAGGACGAGGATAGGGGAATCCGCTGCACGCAGCGGATGATCCTCCTCGGGATCCGTGACGACGTGTAAGGGATGATACGCGATGCCATTCACGATCGAGGCCCGGGACCTGACCAAGGTCTTCGGGGCGACAACCGCCGTCGACCGCGTCTCGTTCAGCGTGCGGCAGGGTGAGATCTTCGGTTTTCTCGGGCCGAACGGCGCCGGCAAGACCACCACCACGCGGATGCTGACCGGCGTGATCCCGGCGGACGGGGGGACCGCGACGGTGCTCGGGCACGACATGCGCACCGACCCGGTCAGGGCCAGGCAGCGGTTCGGCGTGGTGCCCGAGACCGCGAACGCCTACGCCGACCTCTCGGCCTGGCAGAACCTGATGCTGATGGGCGAGCTCTTCGGCCTCGAGCGCCGCCCTGTAGCGGCGCGCGCGTCGGAGCTCCTCGGGGTGCTGGACCTGTCGGAGCGAAAGGACCAGAAGGTGCAGGCGTACTCCAAGGGGATGAAGCAGCGGCTGATCCTGGCGATGGCCCTCCTCCACGAGCCCGAGCTCGTCTTCCTCGACGAGCCGACCAGCGGTCTCGACGTGCGGTCCGCTCACCTGATCCTCGCCCTCCTCCGGGACATGAACCGGGAGGGGACCACCATCTTTCTCACCACGCACAACATGGAGGAGGCGAACCGGCTCTGCGACCGCGTCGGGATCATCCGAAGAGGGCGGCTCGTCGCTCTCGATGCCCCCGAGCGGCTCAAGTCGGCCATCCAGAGGATCCACCGGGTCGAGGTGAGTTTCGATCGCGAGATCTCTGGCAGTGATATCACCTCGCTCGAGGCGGTAGTCACGGCCGAAAGGGAGGGCGACAAGTGGAGGCTCGTCGTAGATGACACCGGCGTCGCCGTCCGTGCTGTCGTCGATCTTGCGCGGGAGCAGGGGGCCGCGATCGTGACCCTGAACACCCCCGCGCCCTCGCTGGACGAGGCGTTCCTCCAGTTGACCGGGGAGGAGATGCCGTGAACCCTGCCGGCACCGCCGAGCAGGCGCGGCGGGCCTGGGCGATCGCGAAGAAAGACATCCGGATCTACTACCTCAAGGGGCCGGTCCTGATCTTCGGGGTCTTCATGCCGGTCTTTCTCTTCCTCGCGTTCCTGATGGGGGGCCGGCAGCTCCCGCTCGCGTTCCTGGTCTCCGGCCTGGTCGGGATGACCCTCTTCTTCACGTCGACGGCCGTCTCGCCAGCGATCTTCCCCTGGGAGGGGCAGGCCAGGACCCTGGAACGGCTCGTTTCCTGCCCCGTCAGGATCGAGACGATCGTACTTGGCGACATGATCGCCTCTACCCTGTTCGGCATCGGGATCACGGCGGTCACCATCGCCATCGGCCTCGGGCTCGGGCTTCCGCTCCTGCACGGGGCCGTCCTGGTGGGGGCCGTCCTGGTCGGGGCCTGCTGCTTCTCGGCGATCGGGATGCTGCTGGCCGTGCCGCCGACGAACGTGCCGTCCAACATCATGATGCTTTCGTCGCTGATCAAGTTCCCGCTCGTCTTCATCTCCGGGATCTTCGTGCCGCTCGAGCAGCTGCCGTCATGGGGACTCGCGCTCGCCGCCTGCTCCCCGCTCACCTACTTCGCCGACCTGATTCGCTACGCATTCACCGACGCGTCCTATTTCCCGGTTGGGATCGGGCTTGCCGCCCTCGCCCTGTTCACGCTGGCCTTCACCGCCGTTACGATGGCGCTGCACCGGCGGACCATGCCGCGGCGGATGTAGGGGCCTGTTCCCCCCCTTTTTTCAGGGCATCTCACCGTCGTGTGTCTCGCCAGGCGGGAGGTTCTCCAGGGGGTATCGTGCGTCCGGCCCCCCGGGGCCCGCAGATCTCGCCACGGCACGCCCGGGGCTCGGGAGGGATGAAACGGCGCCTCCTGCAGGGCGCTGTGCCTCGCGGTACCCGCCCGTTCCGGGTTGGATATCGGTGCCGGGCCGATATCCAGAGGTTTTATCTCGTTACCGAGCAGGAATATTTATTGTGTTGGTCCCATGACCTGCAGACTGCCCTCTGAAGGTCGGGTGTGGTTTATCCTGGTCGGGATCGTTCTCGTCGCCCTGGCCCTCGGCGGCGCTGCGGAGGCCGCAACCCGGATCATCCCTCTCGGCGACTCCCTCACGAAAGGGATGCTCGACACGGACGACGGGGACGTCCACCCGACCTACCGCTTCTGGCTCTGGGAGAAACTCGAAGAGAATGGATACGACGTCAACTTCGTCGGCTCCCAGAACTCACCGGCGTTTCCCGGGTACTCGTTCGATCGGGACAACGAGGGACACGGCGGGTTCACGATCGGCGGGGTCGTGGACGGTGTCGGCGGGAGCGGGAAGCTCTCGGGATGGCTCAAGGGCTATACCCCCGACATGGCACTGGTCCTGCTCGGCACGAACGACGTGCTTCACCAGGTTCCGATGGAGACGCGGTTCAAGAACCTCGACCGGCTGGTCGAGACCCTCCGCGCCAAGAACTCCAAGATCACGGTCTTCGTCGCCAAGCTGCCGCCGACGGGCGACAGCCTCCGGAACAAGAACTCCGGCCTGATCACGTTCAACAGCCGGCTTTCGGGGTGGGCGTCCGGCGAGTCGACCGCGGGATCGAGGATCATCGTGGTCGACCTCTACTCGGGGTACGACGGGCGCGCCGACAACCAGGCCCCCCTGTACATCCACCCCGACGAGTCGGGTGAGAAGAAGATCGCGGACCGCTGGTACGCCGCGATCACCCGCTACCTTGAGCAGGGAGAAATCCCGGAGACCGAGACACCGACGACGACACCCACCGCCACACCGACGCCGACGGCGACACCCACCGCCACACCGACGCCGACAGTGACTCCCACCGCGACACCGACGGCGACACCCACCGCCATGCCGACGGCGACGGCGACGACCGGTGCGAGGTACCAGGAGGCCCGTGCGCACTACGGGTCCGGCGGGGCAGCGTGGGCCCAGGCCTGGGGCGCATACGACGTCGGCGTGATCCGCCAGTTCCTGACCCAGGCCAAGAACGCCTACTCGACCTGCCTGAAGACCGCGAACAGGGTCGATGATCCGGCAAACCGGGCGAACCTCGCGCTGGTCAAGGGGATCTCGGCCGCGTACGTCGACCTGGCCGACGCCGCGCTCGCGATGTACGACGGCGCGGACGCCTTCGAGACGGGTCGGTCCCGGATGAACGCCGGGAATCACGCCGCCGCCGCATCCTCGTTCGAGAAGGCGGGAAAGAAGTTCGCGGACTCGAGATCCCTGTTCATCCGGGCGACGACCGGGCTCCAGTCGGTCTCGTACGCCGGGACTGAGTACGGCGACGGCACGGCGTACACGGCCACGATCGTCCCGATCCTGAACGACAAGGGGGCATACATGGGGGAGTTCTCGACCTACGCCGGGGGGTGGCAGCACACGGCACTCGCGTACGGGGCGATGGTCGACGGCGACCCTGCCAAATTCCGGAGCGACGCGACGGAGGCGATGGCCCTCTTCGCTGGCCTGAGGACCTCACCGGCGTTCGGCGCAGACGCGTCCGCGAACCACGGGATTCTCCAGGGGCTCCTCCGTCAGGTCCCGTCGACGTCGGGCTGAGGGGGACCCGGAGCCGCTCGGAAGCCTGTCCCGTCGCCGGTACCTCCGGGCCCGGGCTTCCCCGTTTTCTGACAACCTCCGCCGGATCGTGAGCCCGGTCTCGTGGTAACAATCCCCGGGTTCAGCGGGATATCCTGCGTGACGCACGGCGGTACTGCCTATGCCCACCGAAGGTCCCACGACGGGACCGGTACTTCTCCACCCGGGCTCCCCGCAGCGTGCACGGGAGACGGAGCGGGCCCGTACGGCGGTCCTGTCAGGATGCTTTCCCCACTGGCCACCGGGTCGTCGCGTCCCGGACCGGATCCGATCCGGCCGGGGTGAGACGGAGAGACGGCTCGGGATTGCGCCGGCCCCGAGAGGCGATGAACGCTGACGCCAGTTCCGGGAAGCCCGTCCGGGATCTCCCTGTGCCGAGCGTCGGGCTCCAAGATCGCCGCTTCGCCCGCTTTCAGTCGGGCAAAAGGCAGCTCGACTGGCGTCGACCGGCGGCAGGCCGGGGCTGGCCGGTCGTGGAGCGGGCGGGGGAGATGAGGAAAAGGCTCCGAATGTCGTCCATGGACAGACAGGGAAACCGTTCGTGCTCGAGCGGCTGATAAGGAGGGAGGGTGCGGGTTCAGTCGTCCGGCTCGCGCGTGTCGATTACACGGACGTTATCGCCCCGCACCGTGATCGGAATCGGGACCAGGGACTCGTAGAGCTCGACCGTGATCTCCTCCTTGCCGGTGTCAACGCGCTTGACCACGGCCTTCTCGCCCTTGAACGGCCCCGCGATCAGTTCGACGATCGTTCCCTCGTTGATCCCCGAGACGACCGGTTTCGGGACGAGGAAGTGCTGGATCTCGTCGAACGAGGTCTCGCCGCGGACGACGGCACGCGCATGGGGAACGCGCTCGACCAGCTGCTCCATCCGGGCGAACTCCTCCGGGGTCTCCACCAGCACATACCCCTTGAGCTCCTTCGGAGCGATCACCGCGTAGACCTTGATGTCGGACTGCTCGACCGCCTTCTGGATATTGTCGGCCACCGTCCGCTCCTGCTTCGAGGTCGTCTTGACCGCGAAGTAATGGAGCCCGGGGCTTTCGTCCCCGTTCACGAAGGTAACACCAGCATCAGTTCGTAGATCGCAAACCCGATGATCCCGATGATCACAACACCGGCCGCAGCCACGAGCGCGATCTTCGTGAACTCGTCGCGCGTCGGCGTCCGGGCGAGCTTGAGAACCCGCCAGTACTTGCGGAAGAGTTCCTCGTTGACGCTGCCCTTCGAGATCTTGACATCCTTGACCTGGTCGCGAAGCGTGCTGAGATCTACCATGACGAAATCACTTGAGGAAGTCGATGTCGAACTGCCGGCTCACGACCGGCGTCTTCTTCTCGGAGCGTCCGTAGATCTGAGGCGACCGGACGCCCGTGACGACGAGCATGGTCCGCATTTTGTGCTCCATGTCGGGGTCGATCTGCGCGCCCCAGATGATACGGGCGTTCGGGTCGATCCGGTTGTAGACCTCCTGGACGACGCCCTCGGCCTCTTCCATGGTCATGTCGGGGCCACCGACCACGTTGACGAGGGCCGCCGTCGCGCCGGAGATCTCGACGTCGAGGAGGGGCGAGCGGAGCGCCTTCTTGACCGAGTCGATCGCCTTGTCCTCCGAGTCCGATTCGCCCATGCCGATCATCGCGACCCCGCCACGCTCCATGACCGTCCGGACATCGGCGAAGTCGAGGTTGACCAGGCCGGGCATGGTGATCAGCTCGGTGATCCCCTTGACCGCCCGCATCAGCACCTCGTCGGCCACCTTGAACGCGGCGTAGAGGGGGAGCCGCGGCACGACCTCGAGGAGCCGGTCGTTCGGGACCACGATCACCGTGTCCGCGACGTCGCGCAGGCGCTCGAGTCCGGCCTCAGCGTTCTCCATTCGGATCGCCCCCTCCGCGACGAACGGCAGGGTGACGATGGCGATCGTCAGCGCGCCCTCCTCGCGGGCCGCCTTCGAGATGACGGGCGCGCAGCCCGTCCCGGTGCCGCCGCCGAGACCCGCCGTGATGAAGACCATGTCCGCGCCCGAGACGGCGCGCCGGATCTCCTCCTCGGTCTCAAGGGCGGCTTCCTCGCCGATCTGCGGGAGCGAACCGGCGCCGAGGCCCCGCGTCCGCTGCCGGCCGATCAGGATCCGCTGGTCGGCCTGGACCCTCGAAAGGTGCTGGGCGTCGGTGTTCACCGCGATGAGGCGGGCCCCGTGGATGCCCTCCTCCATCATCCGGGTGATCGTGTTGGACCCCCCGCCACCGCAGCCGATCACGACGATCTCGGTTCGGAGCTCGCGGAGCACCTCCTCGAGGTCCTCGTTGTTCTGTGAATAATCCATCATGTGGTCGCTATCCTTGACCCGTGCGAGCGCTTCCTCGACTATTGACCTCATAGATACTTCTCCAACCCCTCTACAAAGATCTCGGTGGCGCAGGGGGACCTCACCATCTCCGGGCGTATCTCCAGTCCGTCGATGACCACGGGTTCGCCGCGCTGGAGCCGTCCGAACAGCGCTCCCTGGGGCACGCCGAGTGCGGACGCCTTTTCGGGATCGAACCTGTCTCGTCTGATGATCAGACGGTCGCCCACGATGGCGGTCTGCTGGTTACCCGTTATGGTTTTTACACACAGGGTTATTAAATCATGTATGATCTGGTCCGCGCAGGCCGACGGGACGAGCAGGATCGGCAGGGGCCGGCCGCCCTCGACCAGAGAGGCGATCGGCAGGGTGTCGAATCTCTCCAGGAGCCCCCCGCTGTCCCCGCGGAGAGCCCCGGCGACGAGCGCCCCGTCGAGACGAACCGGGACCGGGTCCGGGCAGGAGGTGAGTCTCCCGATCCGGAGCGAGGCACCAGGGGCGACATCTGCGGCGAGCGCGAGCAGGGCGGCGTAATCGCTCCACGGGAGAGTCCCCAGGTTCCCGAGCGACCCCTCGCCCAGGACGGGCAGCCCAGCCTGTTCGAGCTGCCCGGCGAGCCGGTCCTGCCCGCCGCTCTGCACGGCTTTCCGGTCGACGTACGCGGCCACCGCGCCCGAGACCCGTGCGAGGCGTTCGATCGTCCCCACATCGAGCCGATCGAGGTCGATCGACCTGACGATGTGGCCGAACGCACCGCGGGTGGAGAGCGCGATGGCGGTCTGGCGGGCCGCGTACTGCGTGCCCCCGAACCCGAGGAGCGGGACCGCGAGCGGATCCGGCCCCGCGGTCAGGACGGCCCGGGCGACGGCATCGGCCGCGGAGGGGTCGGTCCACTGCTCGATTCCCGACCCGATCTCGACGAAGCAGGACGGGGTCTCGAGGTCGGTCGGGCCGTGGTGGGTCCGCTCGTAGCTGGCGCGGTAGCCCGGCGGAGCGAGCGCGGCGAGCCGGCGGAGCACGGACTGCATGAATCCGGGGGAGCAGGGGGCCGCGCGGTCCGCCTCGCCGCCAAGCACCGCCTCGCCGACGTTCCCGGTCGCGTGGACCGTCAGCTGCGGGACCGGCCGCACCGAGGTGTGGCGGGAGAGGAAGACCAGGAGGTCCGCGTCCAGGTCGCGGTCCACCCGCCCGGCGTGGACGAGCCGCCCGTCGACCTCGCGGAACTCCCAGTCGTGGACCGGTCGCAGCTCCGGCACCAGCGCCTCGCAGCGGGCCCGGATCCCGACGCCGGCCGGGTCGTCCCGGGAATTGATGCCTGTGATGCGCATGCCTGCCAGAGCGTGGACCGTCCCGCCTCAAGAGTCCTCTGGTCGAGAGCGCCTGGACAAAACCTATCTCTCCCGCCCGCGAGTAAGATCGCATGGACGAGATCAAGATCCGACAGGCATTCGACGAGATGGGCATCGAGGGTGAGATCCGTTGTCCCCAGGCCTTCGCTATCGCCGCCAAGTACGGGATTCCGAAGGAGGATATCGGGACGTTCTGCAACCAGCACGATGTGAAGATCCGGGGCTGCCAGCTCGGCTGCTTCTGATGGTTCGGTTCCTCTCCGTCGTCCCGGTCGAGGAGGCGGTCCGGGTCGCGACCGGGCTCGCACGCCCGGTCGGCACCGAGGTCGTCCAGATCGAGGAAGCGGCCGGGAGGGTCCTCGCGGTCGACGTGACGGCCGACGCGGACCTCCCGGGCTTTCGCCGCTCCACGGTCGATGGCTACGCGGTTCGCGCATCCGAGACGATCGGGGCGTCGGAGGCCCTTCCCTCGATCTTCCGGCTCGCGGGGCGGGTCTCGATGGGTGCCGGGGCGCCGTTCACGCTCGGCCCCGCCGAGTGCGCCTACGTCCCGACGGGCGGCGAAGTCCCCGAGGGCGCGAACGCGGTGGCGATGGTGGAGCACGCCGAGGTTCTCGGCGGGGAGGTGCTGATCGGCCGGCCGGTGGCGGACGGCGAGAACATGATCCTGCCCGACGAGGACTTCGCGGCCGGCGAGGTCGTGGTCCCGGCAGGGCGCCGGCTCTCCCCCCAGGATGTGGGGGCGCTCGCCGCGATCGGCCGGGGATCGGTCGAGGTCCGCCGGCGGCCCGTGGTGGGCATCCTCTCGACCGGGAACGAGGTCGTCCCGGTGGACGCGGCGCCGGGGCGGAGCGAGGTCCGGGACGTGAACTCGTACCTCCTCCGGGCGTTCTGCCGGGAGCGCGGCTGCGAAACCCGGTTCTACGGCATCGTCCGCGACGAGCCGGGCGCCCTCCGCGCCGCCCTCGAGACCGCCGGGCGGGAGTGCGACGCGCTCCTGGTCTCGGGGGGATCGTCCAAGGACGACCGCGACCTGGGCGCCCGGACGATCGCAGACCTGGGCGCGGTCCTGGTCCACGGGATCGCACTCGCGCCGGGCAAGCCCACGATCGTCGGCCGGGTGGGGGAGGTGCCCGCGCTCGGGCTGCCGGGCCACCCGGCGTCGACCTTCGTGGTCATGCTCGTGGTCGCGGGGCCCATGCTCGCAGTGCTTTCCGGCGACACGACCGACCGCTCGCGGCGGGTCCGCGCCCGTCTCGCCGAGAACGTTCCCTCGGCCCGGGGGCGCGAGGACTACGTCCGCGTGACGGTGCGCGACGGCACGGCGCGCCCCGTCTTCGCGAAGTCGGGGCTCCTCAACTCGCTCGTCCGCGCGGACGGGCTGCTCAGGGTGCCCGCGGGTCGCGAGGGCTTCGAGACCGGGGACGAGGTGGAGGTGCTGTTGTGGTGAAGCGCTACCTCGCGGTCGTTTCGCTCGAGGAGGCGCTGGAGGTCCTCGGGACCGGGTTCACGTACCCCCGCCCGTCGGAGACCGTCCCGCTCGAGGAGGCGGTCGGGCGCGTGACCGTGGCGCCGGTCCACGCCCGGTTCTCGGTCCCGGAGGTCCACCTCTCGGCCATGGACGGCATCGCGGTCCGCGCGGCCGAGACGGCCGGCGCGAGCGAGGGGCGGCCCGTGCGGCTCCTGGACGCGCTCCGGGTCAACACGGGCAACGTGGTCCCACCGCCGTACGACGCCGTGATCATGATCGAGGACGTGCTGATCAACGACGACGGCACGTTCACCATCCGGAAGGCCGCCGCCCCCTGGCAGCACGTCCGGCCGGCGGGAGAGGACATCGGGGAGACCGAGATGGTCGTGCCGCGGGGCCGCCGGCTCCGCGCCGAGGACCTGGGGGCGCTCGCTGCCTACGGCCTGACGGGCGTCGAGGTCGCGACCGTCCGGGTCGGCTTCGTCCCGACCGGCTCGGAGCTGGTCCCGCACGGCCGGCGGCCCGAGCCGGGGCAGGTCGTGGAGTCGAACACCCTCTTCGCCTCGGCGTGGCTCGCCTCGCTCGGGTGCCGCTGCACGCGGTTCCCGAACACGCCCGACGAGTACGGGCTAATCCGCGACCGGATACGGGAGGCCGTCGCCGTGAACGACCTGGTGATCGTCTCGGCCGGGTCGTCCGCGGGGACCCGCGACTACACCGCCGACGTGGTCGCGGAGCTCGGCGAGGTCCTGGTCCACGGCGTCGCGATCAAGCCGGGCAAGCCGGTGATCATCGGCCGGGTCGACGGTAAGCCGGTCATCGGCCTCCCGGGGTACCCGCTCTCGGCGCTGACCGTGCTCCGCGAGATCGTGCTCCCCGTCCTCGCCCGGTTCGGGCTGCCGTCGCCGGCCCCGGAGGAGGTCGAGGCCGTGCTCGCCTCGCCCCTGACGAAGGAGGTCGGCTCGGACGAGTTCGTGCTCCTCGCGATCGGGCGCGTGGGCGACCGCTGGGTCGCCATCCCGCAGTCGCGGGGCGCCGGGGTCCAGATGGCCGTGGTCCGGTCGAACGCCTACCTCCGGGTGCCGGCCCGGACCGAGGGGCTCGAGGCCGGCGCGGAGGTCCCGGTCCGCCTGAGCGTGCCGCGGAGCGAGGCGGAGCGGGCCCTGCTGGTCACCGGGTCGCACGACCCGGCCGTCGACGTCCTGGCGGACCTGCTCTCGGCGGAGGGGATCGACCTCCACTCGGCCCACGTGGGCTCGACGGGCGGGATCTTCGCGCTCCGGCGGGGGCACTGCCACGCGGCCCCGATGCACCTGCTCGCCCCCGACGGCGACTTCAACATCCCGTTCCTGCGGCAGTACCTGCCCGGGCAGCGGGTCCTGCTGGTCTGCGTCGCCGAGCGGCAGCAGGGGATCATCTCGCGGGACGGGCTCGGGATCGAGGCGATCACCGGGCACGCGTTCGCGAACCGCCAGCGGGGCTCGGGCACGCGGATGCTGCTCGACCGCTGGCTCGACGAGCACGGCGTGGAGCCGGCGCGGGTCCGCGGCTACGACCGCGAGTTCACGACCCACCTCGGCGTCGCCGTCGCCGTGAAGTCGGGCGAGGCGGAGATGGGGCTCGGGGTCTATTCGGCCGCGCAGGCCCTCGGGCTCGCGTTCGCCCCGGTGGCGACGGAGCGGTACGAGCTCGCGCTCGACCCCGGCTCGCTCCAGGACCCCCGGGTGTCGGCGCTGGTCGACGCGATCTCGTCCGACGCCTTCCGTGCCCGGCTCGAGGCCCTCGGCGGGTACGACCTCACCTTCAACGGGGAACGCCGCTTCTCGCTGCCCTGACCGCGGCGAGGGCGGCCTCCTCGGGGGTGGCGCAGGCGAGCGCCCCCGGGAGGTCCCACGAGCGGTAGCAGGCGACCGGGATCCCCTCTTTCAGCGCGATCGCCAGCTCCGAGAGCGTGCCGAACTCCCCGCCGACGGCGACCACGGAGTCGGCCGACTGGACCAGGATCACGTTTCTCGCATGGCCCATCCCGGTCCGGACGCGGACCGAGAGGTACGGGTTGCCGTCCGAGAGGTCGGGCAGGACGCCGACGACGAGCCCGCCGGCCTCGCGGGCGCCCCGGGCCGCGGCCTCCATGACCCCGCCCCGTCCGCCGGTCAGGACGACCGCGCCGCGTTCGGCGAGCGTTCGGCCGACCGTCCGTGCCGCCTCGAGCAGGTCCTCGCCGCAGACGCTCGCCCCGCAGACTGCGATCTGCATGAAGACCGATCGATCGGGAAAATGAGTTAAGGTTACCGCCGCCGGGCAGCGAGGAGACCGATCCCGCCGAGCGCGGCGAACACAGCCGGAAGGCCGACGGGCGCCCTCGTCGTGGTCGGCGCTTCGGCGGTCGTGGCCGATGTGCCTGTCGCGGTCGGCGTCGGGGTCGTCGGGAGCAGGGTCGCTGTCGCGTTCGCCGTCGCGTTCACGGTCGCGGCGGAGGTCGCGTTCACGGCAACGCCCTCGGCAGAGACCTTGGTGACCATGATGTCCAGGGCTCCGGCACCCTTCGAATCCGTCTCTTCGACGAGTATCCAGCCGCCGTCCGAAGTCGGCTGGGAGGCATATCCCCGGTCATGGCCACTCCACGCGGTGAGGTTCGTCTCCCAGATCTTTACGCCATCTCGTCCGATCTTCATGAGCTCGAAGTTCTCGATCCCGTCCGCGACGGTCTTCGAGCCGAACAGGACGTATCCGTCCGCCACCTCCTCGCCGTCCCACGCCCAGTCGAATCCCGGACCGCCATAGGTCTTCTCCCACTGCTTCACTCCGTCCTTATCGACGCGAAGCACATTGATCTCGGAGCTCTGAGGCTGGGTGCCGTCCCCGAATCCGGCTCCGAGGAATGAGCGCCCCACGACGAGAAAGCCGCCGTCCGAGGTGCGGTCGATGTCGAATCCGACCTCGTTTCGGTCGTCGCTCCCGTGAACTTCTCCCAGGCGCAGTCTCCCTCGGCGTCGATCTTCAGGAGGTAGGCGTCCCCGGTGGTCGCGCCCGGCCGGATCATTGCCCCGGCCACCACGTACCCGCCGTCGGCGGCCCCCACGATCGCGAAGCCCCGATCCTCCCCGTTTCCGCCGTAGCACTTCTCCCAGAGGCGGTTGCCGGCCCTGTCGACCTTCACTAGGTAGATGTCTTTCGGACTCCGACTGTCCGCAGCCGATAGACCGACCGCGATGAACGAGCCGTCGGGGGTCTCAAGGGCATCGAGTCCCAGCGCCTCGCCACGGCCAGAGAAGTTGGCCTCGAAGACCTTCGTACCGTTCATGTCGACTTTCATCAGCAGGAGCCGCGAGGTCGCGTTCGGTCCAGTCGCGGTGTACCCGGTCAGGATGAAGCCGCCCGCGGCCTTATCGATGGCCGTGAAGTCGTCGTTCCCCGCCCCGCCGAACGTCTTCTGCCAGAGCTGGGTTCCGTTGACATCGATCTTGACCAGGAACGCATCCTCGGTGCCGTTTGCGGGGTCGTATTGCCGACGAGCAGATACCCGCCGTCGCCGGACTCGAAGATGTGTTACGCGGTATCGATCCCGGGCCCGCCGATCACGCCTGTCCACTCCACGATCGGCGCGGACACGGCCGCCCCGATTCCCCCGACGAGGGCCTCGCACCCGAGGAACGCGACCACGGCAACCAGTTGAGAGTTCGTCTTCATTGCTGCATCGCCCGTTCTTGGTTGTAAGCTCCGCGGGGTGTGGATTAAAACGCGACGAACAAGTTGCCGTGTTCGTCGATAGCCGAGCGGCGGGTGACGAGAGATCCCGCATCCATGCCAGGATAGGGACCGGAGACGTCCGGGCAGGCGGCGACCGTGCCCGTGGAGGCGCCCCGGGGGGGGGGCGAGCGAGACGACCGCCGGAGGAGGGAGACGGTGCCGGCACCGGAAAGAGGGGTTAATGCCGCCGCAGCGCGGCGACGAGGGCGACGCCCGCTATCGCGACGAGGCAGAGCGGCAGGGTGACGCCGGCCCGCGTCGTGGCCGGAACCGTCGTCGCCTGAACTGCCGTACCTGTCGCGTTCGCCGTCGGCGTCGAGCTGGGGGTCGCGGTGAGGTTCGACGTCACGTCGACGATCGCGGTCGGCGTGGCGTTCGGCGCGACAGTGGGACGCACGACCGAGCTCAGGTAGAGGTCGTTGAGTGCGTCCGTCGTCCGGCTCGCCTCGCCGCCGACCACGAGACGGGTGTCATCCGGGGCCGTCACGGCGAGGGCCCGCGACGGGCCGTTGCCGATCGCGAACGACCGGTTCCAGGCCTCGGTGCCCGTCCGGTCGAGAACGGCCACCCAGGACCGAGTGGTCCCCTCCCGCGACTCGGCGGCGCCGACGACGGCGTACCCGCCCCCGCCTGCCGGGGCGAGGGCGTACCCCCACGTTCGCGCGCCTCCGGCCGAGAGCCGCTTCCGCCACTGCTCGTTCCCGGCCGTATTCACCTTCACCAGGACGGCCTCTTCCGAGTTCGCCCCGCCCACCCCGCCGAGGAGGAGCCAGCCGCCGTCGGAGGCCGGCGCGAGCGTCCGGCCGGAGGCCGTCTCCGCGCCGAACGAGTACGTCCGCTGCCACTCCCGGTACCCGCCGGACGAGACCTTCACGAGGAGCATGTCGAGAAGGGCGCCCCGGTCTCCGCCGGTCGAGCCTACGACGAGGTACCCGCCGTCCGGCGTCGCCACGAGGTCGCCGACGACCAGGACGGAGCCGCCGAGCGGAAGGGACCGGTGCCAGGTCTCGCCGCCGTCCCCGCCGACCTTCAGCAGCAGGAGCCCGGGGCTCCCGCCGCCCGGCGAGTCTGTCGTCCCGGCCACGAGGTACCCGCCGTCGGTCGCCTGCCGGACGGCAGCGGCGGTATCCCTCCCGCTCCCGACGGAGTACGACCGGGACCAGAGCTGCCGCCCGTCGGGGTCGAGCCGGACGAGCACGACGTCCGCGCTCCCGGGCCCTGCCCCGCCCGTCTCTCCGATCACCACGGTCCCGTTCTCCGGCGTCCGCGCGGCCGCGACCGGGCTTCCGGCCCCGAACGGCACCCGCGCCTCGCGAGCCGGAGTGCCGTTCGAGTCCGCCCGGACCAGGTAGACATCCCCGCCGGCCCCGTCCCCGGCCGACTCCCCGACCAGCAGGTATCCGTCCCCGGTCTCCCCGAGCAGGGAGATCAGGGTCTCGTTCGAAAGGCCGCCGTAGGTGTGCTCCCACGCTGCCGGCGGCGTCGCGTTCGCCTCCAACGTGGTGTTCGCGTCGGCCGCCGCGGCACCGACTGCGAGCAGGAGGGAGAGGACGCACCCGCCACGAATCTGAACAGGCCTCTCGTCATGCCACCACCGTCCATACCGTGATGAGAGACTATCGGCGGTGCAGAGAATAAACCCGGCAGGATCGGCCGCGGCGCGGCCCCGGGCCCCCGCGAAAAAGTACTTGGGCTGTGACGACCGACCTTTCCCCACTCATGGACGGAGAGGAGACGCGGTGAAGGACGTCGCCGGAGGCTACCGCCCGGTCGAACTCGAGGCCGGAGTGCGTGCGTTCTGGGACGCGGAGCAGGTCTACGCGAAGGTCAGGGCGTTGCATGCCGCCGATCCGCCGTTCTTCTTCGTGGACGGCCCGCCGTACACGACCGGGCACATCCACCTGGGCACCGCCTGGAACAAGATCATCAAGGACGCGGTCCTCCGCCAAATCCGGATGCAGGGGCGGAACGTGATCGACCGGGCCGGGTACGACATGCACGGCCTGCCGATCGAGGTCCAGGTCGAGCGGCAGCTCGGGTTCACGACCAAGGGTGAGATCGAGGACCACGGCATCGAACGGTTCATCGAGGAGTGCCGGGCGTTCGCCGAGAAGAACCGCGAGCTGATGTCCGACCAGTTCAGGGCCCTGGGGGTCTGGCTCGACTTCGACGACCCGTACCAGACGGTGACCCCGGACTACATCGAGGCGGCCTGGTGGGCGCTCGCCCGGGCCGACGAGAAGGGCATGCTCGATCTCGGGCACCGTGTCGTGAACTGGTGCCCGCGCTGCGAGACGGCGATCGCGGACGCCGAGGTGGAGTACTGGGACGAGCGCGATCCCTCGGTCTTCGTCAAGTTCCCTGTTGAGGGCTCGCCGGGCGAGTACCTGGTGATCTGGACCACGACGCCCTGGACCCTCCCGGCGAACGTCGCGGTGGCGGTCGACCCGGGGCTCTCCTACGCCCTCGTCCGGGCCGTCAAGGAGGGGTACGACGAGCGGCTCTGGATCGCGGAGGACCTGGTCGAACCCGTGCTGAAGCGGGGCCGGTACCGCGACTACGAGGTGCTCGAGACGAAGATCGGCCGGGATCTCATCGGAACCGCGTACCGCTCGCCGCTCGAAGACCTGATCGAGGCCCAGCGGACCATGCCACACCGGGTGGTCGAGGCCGACTTCGTGGCGCTCGAGAACACCGGGCTCGTCCACATCGCCCCGGGCCATGGGTGGGACGATTACCTGGTCGGGGTCCGCGAGGGGCTTCCCTTCCTCTGCCCGGTCGACGAGGCCGGCATCTTCACGGAAGAGGCCGGGGTGTACGCGGGCCGGCCGATCCGGGAGGCGAACGACGAGGTGCTCGACGCGCTCGGCGACCGTCTGCTCGCCCGGGTCGAGGTCGTCCACCGCTACGGCCACTGCTGGCGCTGCCGCACCCCGATCATCTACCGCGCCACATCCCAGTGGTTCCTCCGGATCCCCGAGGTGAAGGAGCAGATGCTCCAGGAGATCGGGAACGTCCGCTGGCACCCCGACTGGGCCGGCTCGGCCCGGTTCCACGACTGGGTCAGGGACGCCCGCGACTGGTGCATCTCGCGGCAGCGTTACTGGGGGATCCCGATCCCGGTCTGGGTCTGTTCGGCCTGCAACGCCCGGAAGGTCGTCGGGACGATCGCCGAGCTCGAGGCGCTCTCCGGCTGCGCCGTCCCCGACCCCCACCGACCCTTCGTGGACGAGGTGACCATCCCCTGCGCCTGCGGCGGGGACATGCGCCGGGTCGAGGACATCTTCGACGTCTGGTTCGACTCGGCCGTCGCGTCGTGGGCCACGCTCGGCTTCCCGGGGAAGATCGACGCCTGGGAGCAGCTCTGGCCCGCGGACTTCATCACCGAGGGGCAGGACCAGACCCGCGGCTGGTTCTACTCGCAGCTCGGGGCAGCGATCTTCGCGTTCGGCCGAGCGCCCTATAAATCCGTCCTCATGCACGGGTTCGCGCTCGACGCCGAGGGGCGGAAGATGTCGAAGTCGCTCGGGAACGTGGTCGCGCCGAGCGAGGTCGTGGAGAAGGTCGGGGTGGACGTGCTCCGGCTCTACGTCCTCTCGGCGAACGCCCCCTGGGACGATTTGAAGTTCAACTGGGACGGGGTAAAGACGGTGGCCCGGACAGCGAACATCCTCTGGAACGTCTACCGGTTCCCGCTCCCGTACATGCTCCTCGACGGCTTCGCGCCCGAGGCCGACGACGCCTGGGACGGCGCGTACGTCCACCGACGGTACGCGGCCATGGCGACCGAGGACCGGTTCATCGTTTCGCGGGTCAACACCCTCGCCCACCAGTGCGCGAACGATCTGGCCGACTACCAGCTCCATCGCGTGGTCCGCGAGCTCCTCTCGTTCGTGCTCGAGGACCTCTCGCGCTGGTACATCCAGCTCGTCCGGCCGAGGATGTGGCTCGAGGGCGAGGACGAGGGGAAGCGGGACGCATACGAGACCCTCTACTACGTGCTTCGCCGCCTCTTCGCCCTGCTCGCGCCGTTCGCGCCGCACCTGGCCGAGGCCTGCTACCGGAACCTCCGGCTCGAGGCCGACCCCGAGTCGGTCCACATGCTCGCCTGGCCCGAGGGGAACCCCGACCTCGTGGACCCCGTGCTCGAGCGGGCGACGGCGCTGGTCCGCTCGTTCGACGACGCGGTCCAGAACGCCCGGCAGGCCGGGAAGCGGAAGCTCCGCTGGCCCGTCCAGACGGTCACGGTCGTGACAGACGCGGACGAGGTCGAGGACGCGCTCGCCTCGCAGAACGCGGTCTGCCGTTCCCGCGCGAACGCCCGCGAGGTCGAGGTCGTCCGGGGCGCCTGGGAGCGGATCGGCTGGCGGGCCGAGCCCGTGATGAAGGCGCTCGGGCCCGCGTTCGGCCGCGAGGCCCCGAAGGTGAAGAACCTGGTCGAGGGAGCTGACGGCACGGCCCTGAAGGCCGCGCTCGAGCGCGACGGGACGGTCGTGCTCGGCGACTATACGCTCGACGCCTCGCAGCTCGTCTTCCACGAGTCCCTGCCCGAGAACGTCTTCGCCGCCCCGATGGACGGCGGCACGGTCTATGTCGACGTCGCCCTCGACGACGAGCTCGAGGGGGAGGGCTGGGCCCGCGAGCTGATCCGGCGGGTCCAGGAGATGCGGCGGCAGCTCGACCTCGCGGTCGACGATATCATCGAGGTCGGCGTCGTGCTCCGCGACCCCCGGATCGCGGCCCTCGTCGCGGACTGGCACGCGACGATCGGAGAAGAGGTCCGGGCCGCGACCCTCGCCGTCGCGGACCAGGGCGAGATCGAGGATGCCGGGGACGAGCCCCTGGCCCTCGAGGCCGACTGGGACCTCGACGGCCTCGCGGTCACGATCCGGGTCGCCCGGGCCGAGCAACTGGCCCTGTAGAATACCTCCGAATTTTTTTCGTGATTGCGGGAAACAGTCTAGATAGAACCGGCGCCCCCAGTATGGCTCGGACCAGACACCCAGGAGGCATCTGCAGTGTCATCGAACCGGTCTATCAGGTTTCTTCATGCTGCCCATGCTCACGTCCAGCGGCTCCCTCTTCGTCGCTACTCCCATCGATTCTCTCGCCATACGTATACGCAACAACAACTCCTGATGCTTGTCCTCTTCAAGGAGTATCTCACGGCGACCTATCGCGATATCGTCGATCTTGTCAGTCTCATGCCGGAGGTCCGCGATCTCCTCAATCTGAAGACCATGTCTCATTTCACGACCCTGCAGAAGTTTCTGACACGGACATCCTCCGGCCATCTCTCCACGGTGATCTATCACTGTTCCCAGGTGACGCTCCCTCCCGAGGCGGCTGGTTCCCTGGTTGCGGTCGGTGCAACGGGGTTCACCTGTGGTAATGCCAGGGACCGGTACTGCGAACGAGCCGGGCGACCGAGAAAACCTTGCATGGAAATCTCGGTTGCCGTGGACACCGACAGCTTGACGCTTGTGGGATTCGCCATGAGCCGAACCCCGATCCATGAGGGTCGTCATGCGCCGGCCGTCCTTCGACAAGCGAACCGCCATGTCCATGCGCCTGTCAACGTCATGAACGGAGCGTACGATGCAGAGTCGGTCCACCGGTTTGTCGTGGAAGTCCTGAAGGCAGAAGTTCTCAATCCAGCGAGGAAATCCTCCGGAAACGGTCGTAACCGGGCCATATTGGAACAGAGTTCATGACCGATTCGATCCCGATCGCTATCATCGACGCTCCGCCGTGGAAACCACCATTTCGATCTTGAAACGAAAATGGGGAGGACACCTCACCGCACGAACACGCCGCACTCGGTGAAAAGAGATGGAACTCAAACTGATGATCTATGCTCTGGAGAGGGTCGGAACCCTCTCTTTCTGGTGGAGGAAGCAGGCCATTCTACAGAGCCGAATAACTCTTATCAGAGCCCCGGGATGAGCCGGGCGAGGAGGGCCCGCCCCTCCTCCGAAGTGAAGAGCGGCGGTTCGCGGTCGATCCAGGCCCGCGACCGGACCGCGACCGCGACCTCGCCCGTCCGGGGGTCGCGCCCCGTCACCTCGACCGGCCGGCGGTAGACGAGCGTGCCCCGCCGCTGCCAGGCCGGGGTCTCCCCGAGGTTCACCCCGTGCTGGTATGCCAGCTCGTGTAGGGCCGGCGACGTGAGCCCCCGCAGGCGGGCCGCGGCCTGGCGCGACGAGAGCCCGTCGGCGATCAGGAGGGCCTGGGCGTAGGCGTTGATGTGGTTGCGCCAGGCCTCGGCCTGCCGCCCGGCCAGGTACGCGTGCGCCGAGGCCGGGTCGACGAAGACGACGCGGGCGTCGAACGCGACGGGCTCCTCGAGGCCGAGCTCGATCGTCAGGGCCGAGGCCGTGAACGCGGCGAGGACCGAGTCGAGCTTCTCGACGCGTCCCCCGAACGGGAGACGAGTGTAGAAGAGGCTGCACTCATCCGAGAACGTGTACGCGAAAACCGGCGAGGTGCCCGAATCGACCACGAGCCGGCGGGCGACACCGGCCATCGCGGCGGCGAAGTGCTCGTCGAACGGGCGGGCGAGGTCGAGGATCCGGGCGAGACGGTGGAAAGCGCGACCGTCCAGACGGACGAAGAGGGGCGGCAGCGCGGCAAGCGAGGAATAGAGCTCCCGGTCGCGCATGAAAAATGGGGGTCGCCGATGTGCGGGGAGCGGGATCAGGCCTTCGCCTTCTGCTTGAAGAGCCCGGGCATGTGCCGGACCAGGATCACATCCCCGATCGAGCGGATCATCCGGAACGGGATCTGCAGCCCCTTGTAGCCCTTGATGTCGATGATGTCCGTGTTCAGGTTGCCGAGCGCAAGCGCCCGGATCGTCTTCCGGTCAAGGTCGATCACGACATCGTCGACGTCCCCGACAAAGACAGCCCGGTCCGTATAGACAGAAAGGCCCAGCACATCGGTGATCTGTGATTTCATCGAACTCCCGTTCAAGGTATATACTATAAAAGTAAAAAAGGTGATCCTTTCACATGGACGGCTCACTGCGGATCGGTAGGCTCTTCGGGATCCCGATCGAGCTCCACTGGACGTTCCTGCTGGTGATTCCGCTCTTCGCCTGGATCATCGGGTCCCAGATCGACCTGACCATCGCCCTTCTCGAGACGCTCTTCGGGGTCGCGATCGACACGACCCTGATCACGGCCGGATGGGTTCCCTACCTCCTCGGCGCCGCCGTCTCGCTCGGGCTCTTCGCAGGCGTGCTGGTCCACGAGGTCGCCCATTCGATCGTCGCGCTCCGGCAGGGGATCGAGATCCACGCGATCACCCTGCTGCTCTTCGGAGGGGTCTCCCAGATGGAGGAGACCACGCCCGACCCCCGGGTCGAGCTCCCGATGGCCCTCGCCGGTCCCCTGACGAGCCTGGCGATCGGGCTCGCCTGCATCGGGCTCGTCTACGTCGTCGACGGATCGGCCGGACAGGGGCCGGTCTCTTCGCTCCTCGTCTTCTTTCTCTCCTACCTCGGGCTCCTCAACGTGATCCTCTTCGTCTTCAACCTGCTCCCCGCTTTCCCGATGGACGGGGGGCGGGTGCTCCGTGCCTACCTGGCCCGGCGGATGCCGCTTACCCGCGCGACGAAGATCGCGGCGGACGTGGGCCGGGGCTTCGCCGTCCTCTTCGGGATCTTCGGGCTTCTCACGCTCAGCCCGCTCCTGGTGATCATCGCCTTCTTCATCTACATCGGGGCGTCGCAGGAGTCGACCGCCATCCGGTACAGCGCCCTGCTCCAGGACGTGACGGTCGGCCAGATCATGAGCCGAGAGGTGCCGATCGTGGAACCCTCGACCCCGATCCCGGCCGTGCTCGACCGGATGTTCGCCACCAAGCAGCTCGGGTTCCCGGTGGTGGACCGCGGGACGCTGGTCGGCATGGTCACCCTCGAGGACATCCACCGCGAAAACCCGATCGACCGCGAGGCCCTCCAGGTACGCGACATCATGACCCGGGGGGCGATCTCGCTCCCGCCGTCCGCGCCGGTGGTCGAGTCCCTCCGCCTGATGGCGGCGAACAACATCGGCCGGGTCCCCGTGGTCGACGATGGGGAGCTCCTGGGGATGGTAACCCGTAACGACATCATGACCGTGATCGAGCTCCGCGAGACCTAGGAGAGATCGAGCTGTCCGTCGATCGGGGTCTGCCCCACGACCCCCCGCCACACCTCGAGCGAGCGGAACGGACGTCGGGCCGCGATCGCCGCCGCCCGCCTCTTCCCGACGCCGGGGAGCCAGCGGAGGGCAGCGAGGGGGAGGGTGTTGACCGGAACCGGGTAGGGGAGGGCCGTGACGGACCGCTGGCCGTGGTCGACCACGACCGCGTCGAGCACGGTCCCGGGAGGCAGGCGGAGGGGGAGCCCGAGGAGGATCGGGTACGACCCGAGCGGCCGTGCGAGCGAGAGCGTTCCTGACCGTTCCACGACGGCGTGCCGGACCACGCAGCCGACAGGGAAGACCCGTTCGAGCATCGGCCGGTCGATCTCCTGCCGGACCGCGGCCTTGAACGCCCGGAACTCGCGGTCGTGCGTTCCGAGCGTGTTCTCCGCGTGCGCCCTGGTGCCCGGGAACGGCATCAGCCAGCGGAGGTTGATCCGGCGGACAAGCAGGTTCGCGGCGAGGACCCGCCTGAGAAACGCGATGTTGAGATCGAAGGTCGCCGCCGTCTCGCCCGCGAGTCCGCTTACGAAGTTCAGGCCCGGAAGGAGCTCGGGGATCCCGTTCCGGCGCCCCCCGCCGACCTCGTTGACAACCCGGATCGCCCGGAAGACCTGGTCAGGCGAGGCCTTCAGGTTGTTGCGGGCGATCACCACGGGGTCGGCGGTCTCCATTCCGAACGCGGCCACGTCGCCAGGGGTGTGCATGGCAACGATCCGCTCGAGCGCCGCGCGGGACGCCTCCTCGTGTCGAGCGATGGTGATCGGGTTGACGTTGTCGATGTGGAGGGTCAGGAGGTCCGGCGCCCCGGCCCTGACCGAAGCGAAGAGCGCCCCGATCCGGTCGGGGTCGGGGACCGGGTCCGGTCCGGGCGGCGACCCGTACGCGAGGATGTCGGGCTGCCGGCCGAGCCGGAAGTGGCGGGCACCCGTGGCCGCGAGGGCCGCAACCTCCTGCCCGACAGCGGCGGTCGGGCGGTAGCGGGGAGGGCCGTACATCGGCTCGGTGCAGAACGAGCACCCCCCGGCGGCCTGGCGAGCGCAGCCCCGCGCGGTCTCGAGCTCGCAGACGACATGGGGGAAGGACGGGTGCTGGGGGAGCATGGCTGCACCGGCGACGGCGAACGGGTCGGTGACGGTGTAGTCGAAGGAGCCGCGCGGCTCGCCGCCCCCGAGGGCGGCGTCGAGCGCAGCGGCCGGGTGGCCGGAGAGAAGGAGGTCGTAGCGGTCAAGCCCCGCGGGGGGGGCGCGCCCGCCGGCGATCGGGGAGGAGCCGAGCAGCACCGGGCCGCCGAGCGCGGTCGTGGGAGCCTGGAGCTGCCGACCGAGCTGGCTGAGTTCGTCCCTGCCCGCCGGGGTCCCGGCAAGATACTTGCCCGGCACTGTCGTGCCGGCATGGACAACGACCAGGTCGGCCCGCTCAAGAACGCCCAGGAGGAGGGGGTCGGCGCGGAGCTGGTCGATGGTGAGGTAGCGGACCCCGTAGCCGCGCCCGTACAGGACGCCCGCAACCTGCCTGACCTCGGGGGCGAGGTACGGCGGGACCCCCAGGCAGGCGGGCTCGTCCACGTAGCCGTCGAGCAGGACCGCGCTAGAGGTCATGGCCGAGCCGGCGGAGGAGGCGCCGGGCGAAGCGGAGCTTGCCGCGCTTCATCGGGTTGACCGCCTCGTCGTCCAGGTCGAAGCCGGCGAAGCGGATCGTGGCGGCTCCCAGGTGGTCGGCTGCGAACGCGGCCCGGTCTCCGTCCGAGAACCCGCCCAAGTTGTGCACGTGGGGGAGGGGGGGGCCCTGGGTCGTCCCGACGATCGGACCGGAGAACCGCGGTACCCAGCGACGCAGGAGGTTCGAGTTGTCGCCGTGGGCGTGCACGACCATGATCGTCCCCGCTGCGTTCATCTCGCAGAACGCGTCGGTGGCGCCGTCGAGGTCGGTGAAGACCGCGCCCGGCCTGACGCCGCGGGCATACAGGACGTCCGCCGCCCCGTCCGCCGCCAGGACGACCCCGCGGACCCGGCCGATCTCGCGGACGAGGGTCGGAGCGTTGCCGCAGACGGTGACGTCGCGCCCGCGGATCAGGCGCTCGAGCGGTTCGAGGTCGTCGCGCGGGAGGAGGGTGGCGAGGAGCGTGGCGGCATCCGCGTCGGCATCGCGGTCGAACGCGAAATAGTCGATGATCTCGTCGTAGAGGGGCGCCCACTCGTCATAGTTCATTGCGCCCCTCTTTCTTGTCGAGGCCCACGATGGTCTCGAACCGCTTCAGGATGGGTTCGATGACGAGCGAGAGAAGCTGCTCCTTGTCTTTGACCATGGTGAAGTACGAGAGCGGGATCACGGCCGCTGCCATGTTCGGGTGGCCGCCCGCGTCGCCGATCTCCCCGAAGGCCTCGGAGAGGACGGTCCCGAGGTCGATCCGGACGTCGCGAGACCGCGCCGTCAGGATGATCCCCGTGTCGCTGATCCCGTATATCAGGGCCGTGTTGACGCCCTCGAGGTTGATCAGATAGTCGGCGGCCTGGGGTAGGGCGTCGCGGTTCATGATGTACCCGACGTTTGAGAAGAGGTAGCCGGACCGGATCTCGCGGTTCTGGATCGCCTGGCCGAGGATGTCGAGCGTCTCCCTCGAGAGCGAGGGGCTCATGATCCTGTCGAGCAGTTCGTTGTCCCCGAGGGGGAGAAGGAAGGCGACGTTGTTGAGATCCTGCGGCGTCACGTTCCGCCGGAAGTCGCGGGTGTCGGCGCGGATCCCGTAGAGGAGGCCGGTTGCCACCTTCTTGTCGACCGAGACATCGAGATCCTGCAGGTACTGCGTCAGGATCGAGGCAGTCGCGCCCATGGTGGGCCTGATATCGACGAACTCGGCTGTCGGGACCGCCTCGTCCTCGTGGCGGTGATGGTCGATGATGATCTGGACGGGGGTCCCCGGCGGGATGGCGTTGTTGACACCCGGTGCCGAGGAGTCGACGAGGGCGAGGTAGCGGCACTCCGCGAGCACCTGAGGGGTGAGCCGCTCCATCCGGATGTCGAGCAGGTTCACAAACGCCCGGTTCTCCTGGTGGCCGATGTTCCCATCGTACAGGATCCGCGTCTGGAGGCGGTGGTCGGTGGCCGAGCGGGCGATGGCGGCGAGCGCCATCGCGGACGAGATCGCGTCGGGATCCGGGTTGCTGTGCGTGACGATCCCGAGAATCCCCTCCCAGGACTCGAGCAGGCGAAAGAGCCGCTGGGCGAGCCGGGTCACGTGCAGCCGGCGGATCTGGTGGACGGCCGCCCTCGCCACCACGTCCTGGGGATAGATCACGAACTCGGCGCCGGCCGCCTCAAGCGCACTCTGCGAGAGCGGGTCGAGTGCCCGGGCGATCACCTCGGTCTCGGGGTACCTGGCCTTGATCGCCTGGACGGCCGCGAGGTTCGCGTCCTTCTCGTTCGAGAGGACGAAGACGACCTTGGGGGTCCGGAGTCTATCGAAGAGCGACGGGTCCCGTATGTCCCCGGTGACCGCCTCGTAGTTGAGCTCGAGCAGGTCCTTGACCCTCTTGTCGTCCTTGTCGACGACCAGGATCGACCTGGTCTCTCCGGAGAGCTCCTCGATCACGTTCCAACCGATGGAACCGCAACCGAGCACCATGTACTCGACCTCCCCCAGCGGCTCCCGGGGATCGGCGTCTGTCATGTTGAACAGGGTGGGTTGCCTGGCCATATTAAGCCAGCCATCCGGGCGTTCGAGGAGCGGAGCCGTCAGGTTTATTTTGATGGACCAGCAACCTAAGAGAGCACAAACACGGGCTTGTAGCTTAGTTCGGTAGAGCGACGGACTCTTAATCCGTAGGCCAAGGGTTCAAATCCCTTCAGGCCCGCTGTTCCTCTCATTCCCGCCCGGCTCGCGGACCGATATCTTTAACGTCCCGGACAGGCACCACAGATCCCGGTGACCTCCGATGCGACTCGCCCTCCTCGTTCTCATCACCGCTCTCGTCGCCTCAACCTCCGCTGTATTCGCCGCAGGGAGCGCCCTCGAGCCGGGGATCATCGTCGCAGACGGGAGCGAGGACCACGGCGCTCTCGTCCTCATGCTCGTCCGCAGCGGGCACAAGGACGTCCAGTCCGTCTGCGTGGTCCGGCCTGTCGCCCGCTGCAACGATCCCGGCGGCCCGGGCTGGTACGCCCTCTCTCCTGCCCCGGGGATCCGGTCCGCCGCGGACCTCGAGGGGCGGCCGTGGCTCGGCAGGATCCGTCCCGCGGCTCTCCCTGCCGTCTGCCGGGAACCGGCCTGTCCCCTGTCCAGTCCGCCCCGGCGAAGCACGACCTGGGAACGGGTGCTCGACGGGACCTTCGCCCCGTTTGGTCCCGTCGCCCACCCCCTCCCCGGCCCTGCGTGAGCGGCACGATCTCACTCTGAAAGCCCGGCGTCGGCGAGCGACTCGAGCCGGCGGAGGATCGCCTGGATGTGCCCCTCGCGTAGCATCTGCGCGAGGTGACCCTCGCAGCCGACGTTCTTTCGGACATGGAAGGTCAGCAGACGCCTGATGACGCCGCAGTCCGCCCCGTCGAGCCTGGCTGGTTCACGGTAATACGCGACCGCCTCTTTCTCCCAGGGCCCCCAGTCGAACCGGACGATGAAGCCCGTGCGGTACAGGGTCCTTTCGAACTCGTAGACCTCGCGCGTGTACTGTTCGAAGGGCCACTCCCGCTCCTCGACCACGACCTCGGGCAGGAACCGTGGGTCCTCGAATATGGGTAGAAAGGCGAGCACGCCCTCGACTCCGGCCCGGGACGGGCGGGTATTCTCGTCCGCACCGATAATCACGCGATCGGCTCCATAAAGACCGGTGGTCATGGGCACGCATAAGCGTGCGGATCCGGGCACGGGCACCGCAATGAGGGGACTCTCCCTCCGTTCCGTCACCCGGGCGACCGGATGTTTCCTCACAGCCCCCCGGCAGATCGGTGCGGGCACCCGGGGGTGAACGTCGAAGGCGGGATCCCGGGGACGGCGCTGGACCTGAAAAAGAAGAAGAAAAAAATACGCAGCCGAAGTATTTAAGTCCTTTTAGAGCAAGTCTGGCGTATCCCGGGTGGTCAGGATGCCCTTCGATGTCGACAAGATCCGCGAGATGCAGCTTGCCGTACTCAGGAGGTGCGGGGACCGTATCGAGCGGGCGGGTTACACTCCGTCCGAGTGCTACCGTCTGGCAGACCAGCGGGCCTCGATGCGCGGATTCACGGGGGGGGTCCGAGCCCGGCATGGGTTGTGATGGGAATGGCGGAAGAGAAGTCGCTGCTCGAGCAGGTTCGGGAGAAGGAGCTCGCGCTGGCAGCGGAGTACGACCGCGTCTGCGCCCAGATGGATGCTTTGAAGGAGTCGGCCCGCCGTGACGCATGGTTGATAGTCGACCGGGCAGAGGGCGAGGGGCGCGCGGCGGCCTCTGCCCGCTACGACGAGGCGACGGCTGCGCTCGACGCCGAGATCAGCGCCATGCGCGAGGAGGCCCTTCGACGGGAGCGAGAGATGCACACGGCCATCGAGTCCCGCCTTGCCGGGGTGGCGGAGGAGCTTGTCGGGTACGTCGTCAGGAAGTCCTGAGCCATGCTTGAGAAGATGAGCAGCATCGTCGTGGTCGGCCCGCGCGGCGAGACTGAGCAGATCGTCGACACGATATACCAGGAGGGGAGGGTTCATCTCGTCGACATCAGCCCGGATGCGACGGCCGGACACGGCGAACTCCAGCGGATCGACGAGGCGTCGCTCGTCGAGGTCGACCAGCTGCTGCTCAAGGTGAACGGACTGCTCAAGCTGCTCCCCAGAGAGCGCCCCGGCGCCAGAGGGGCTGAGGGGGTCGAAGATTCCCTGCGCTCCCTCCCCCTCAGCGAGATGATCGGGACCATCCGCAGCCGGCTCGAGGGGCTCGACGCGAAGACGGTGGATATGTCGAACCGGAAGGCCGACCTGCAGCTGACGGCGACGACGCTTGAGCGGTACGCCCACATCCTGAGCCGCCTCCAGCCGATCGAGGACGCCCTGCCCCAGCTGGAGGGGTTCGAGATGACCGTCCTTCTGCTTCAGAAGGAATACGCCCACCTCTTCGAACAGATCGTGCCGAGGCTGCGCGAGATCACCAACAACCAGTTCGAGTATGTCTCGGCCGAGCTCGACGAGTCGACCATCGCCGCCATCACGATCTTCAACAAGTGGTACTCGCGGGAAGTGCACTCCTTTCTCTTCTCCCAGAATGTCAACGAGGTCCGGATCCCGCCGGACTTCTCGGACATGCCCATAGAGGAGGCGATCAGGACCATCCGCCGGCAGCAGGAGGAGGGGCGCGCGGAGATCGGGCGGATCGACGCGGAGCTGTCAGAGCTCTCGGGCCGCTGGCGCCGGGAGTTGCTGGACATACAGCGGGTTCTCGAGGAGCAGCGCGACGAGCTCCGCGTCTTCTCCAGGTTCGCCCACACCGATTACACCTTCGTGATGAAGGGCTGGATACCCAAGTCGTCGATCCCGGGCGTCCGGAAATGCCTCCAGAACGTCTTCGGGGGGCGGGTAGCGCTCGCCGAGGTCCCGGCGACGCCCGAGGAGATAGAGGGGGCGCCCATCTCGTTTGCAAACCCGTTCTGGGCGCGACCCTTCGAGTTCTTCTCGCGATTGATGGGGTTCCCGAGGTACGGTGAGGTCGACCCCATCCCGTTCATGGCCATCTTCTTCCCGTTCTTTTTCGGCCTGATAGTGGCGGACGTCGGTTACGGGATATGCATCCTGGCGCTCACGCTCTTCATCCGGTGGCGGTATCCCGCGCTCGTCTGGCTCCGGGAGCTCGCGATGATCTTCATGATATCGGCGATCCCGACGATCATCTTCGGATATCTCTTCGGCGAGTTCTTCGGGGATTTCGGGGAACACATGGGCTGGTTCCATCCCGTCGTCTTCGCCGGGGTCACCTGGAACCGGATGGAGGCGATGATCCCGCTCCTGGTCCTGGCCATCGCGGTCGGCGTGGCCCACGTTCTACTCGGGCTCGGGCTCGGAGTGGTGAACGCGGTGACCCGTCGGAACCGCCGCCACCTCTTCGAGAAGGTGGGGATGATCGCCGTGATCCTGGGCATCCTCCTGGTGCTCATCGGGGTGGTCGATCTCGGCCCGCCCGCACTTCTCCTGCTGGGAGCCGGCCTGCTCGTCCTTGGGCTCCCGCCTCTCCTCTACGGGGGCGGGGTCCGGGGAGCCGTGGAGATCATGGGCGCCATCGGCAACATCATGTCTTACGCCAGGCTCATGGCGATCGGCATGGCCTCTGTGCTTCTCGCGGTCGTCGCGAACGAACTGGCCGGCGCGGTCGGGACGGTCTTGGTCGGCGTGCTGATCGCGGCCTCCCTCCACCTCCTGAACCTGGTCCTGGCCCTCTTCAGCCCGTTCATTCAGTCCACGCGTCTCCACCTCGTCGAGTTCAACTCGAAGTTCTACGAGGGTTCCGGGCGACCGTACGACCCATTCGGTTATCGCCCGGGCGGCTGAGTCGAGCTGCGCTCCCCGAGGGGGGAGCGGGCCCGTCTCCGGTTAATTGCGTTTTTGCTTTGATCTTTTTCGATAGTATTAAATAAAAAGAGCGTGTCCTCCTAACCGGTGGAGTTCGATGGCAAGTCTTGAGGCATCAGTTGGAGCCGCGATCGCGTTTAGTTTTGGGTCGATCGGCACCGCCTATGCCCAGTCAAAGATAGGGCCGGCGATCGCTGGTACCCTCGCTGAGAACCCCGACATGGTGGGTCCGGCAGTGATTCTTGTCGCGCTTCCCGAGACACTCGTGATCCTGGGATTCGTCGTCGCGGCGATGCTCATCATCATGTGAGGGACGGAAAGGGCGAGTGGCCGCCCGTCGCGAGGGAGAGGGGGTGGCCCGATTCCACCCCGCACCGGGGAAGTGAGACAGATGGCGTACGAGGAACTGATCCGTTCCATGGAGATGGATGCCGCCCTGCGCATCCAGGAGGTGCGCGTGGCGGCGCAGGCCTTCGTCGACGAGACACTGGGTGCGGCCCGCCAGGAGGCGGACAGGATAACGGCCGGGCAGCTCGCCGAGGCCGAACGAAGGATCGAGGTCGAGCGGCACCAGCGGCTCTACCGGGTTCGGGAGGACCTGAAGGCCGACCTCGCCAGCATCCAGGAGAAGTATTTCCGGCGCGCCATCGCGATGGCGAGCGATGATCTGGCGCACCGTCGGAGTGACGGCGGGAACCCGGATGTCCTGGAGCACCTGATCCGGGAGGCGCTCGAGGCACTCGGGGAGAAAAGGGCGCGCGTCCACGTGGATCCGCGCGACGAATCGGCCGTACGCTCGATCCTGGCGGGCCTGCCGGGGGAGCTCGAGGCGATCCCCGACCTGGAGACCACCGGCGGCGTGGTCGTGGAATCGGCCGACGGGCTCGTCCGGGTCGACAACACCTTCGAGGCCCGCCTCTCCCGCGCCGCGGAGGTCCACCGCCAGGAGATCTATCGACGGCTGTTCGGAGGCGGGTAATGGACCAGGGCTACATCAACGCCCGCGTGAGGGGGATGTACCGGACACTCCTCGGTCCAGACGCGCTTCGGAACCTGATCCTGGTGCCCGACCTGGATGCGATGATCTCCGAGCTCCAGAAGACCCCGTACCGAGAGGAGCTCGAGACCTCGTGCGTCCGCAGATCGAGCGTCGTCTGCATCGAGGACGCGCTCCGCCGGCACCTCGCGCGGGTCTACTCGAAGATCCTCGCGATGTTCGACGACCAGCGCGAGTCCCGGGAGGCCCGCTATGTCCGCATCTTCCTGAACCGCTGGGACGTGCACAACCTCAAGACGATCCTGCGGGGCAAGTCCATCCGTTCCTCCCCCGAGGAGATCCGCGAGGCCCTCGTCCCTGCCGGCACTCTCGACGAGGCGACCCTGGTCGAACTGCTCAAACAGAACGACGTGCGGCAGGTCATCGACCTGCTCGCCACCTGGAATATCGACTACGCGAAGGCCCTGACGCCGAACATCGACGAATGGAGCCGTTCGGGCCAGCTGCTCGTCCTGGAGCACGCGCTCGACAGGTACTACTTCCAGTACGCCCGGGACGCCGTCCGGGGCCGGCAGCCCGAGGCGTTCGCGCTCCAGGAGCTGGTCGGGACCGAGATCGACGTCACCAACCTCAAGACCGTGATCACCTTCATCCGGGATGGTATCGACCTCGAGGACGGGGAGCGGTTCCTGCTGGAAGGTGGAGGAGAGCTGACCACGGAGGTGCTCAGCGGAATGGTCTCCGACGGGAATCTCGGGAAGGCGGGGGAGCGGCTCGAAGGAACCCGCTTCATCTCTCTCAGGCCCCTGCTGACCGAGGCGCAGAACAGCGGCCGATTTTCGCCCGTCATGAAGGAACTCGACTGGCACCTGATCCGCGCCGGCGCGTCCCTCTTCCGCAGGGACCCGCTCAGCATCACGGTCGTCATCGGTTTTCTCTACCGCTTCCTGATCGAGGTCACGAATATCCGGATCATCGCCCGGTGCAGGGACGCCGGGCTCTCCGACGAGGAGTTGGAGGCGGAGCTGATCCATGTATAAGTTCATGGTGCTGACCGATCCCGACACGGCCGCGGGGTTCCGGATGGCCGGCGTTGACACCTGGGAGGCCTGGAACATCGAGGAGGCCCGGCGGATGCTCCCCGAGCTGATGCTGGAGGGCGATGCCGGGATCATCGCGGTGAATGAGGACTTCATGCAGGGACTCGACGAGCGGCTGATGAACCGGATCGAACGGTCGGCGCGTCCGATCGTGATCCCCATACCCGGGCGTTCCCGGAAGGGAGGGGGAATGGACTACATCGAGAGACTTCTCCGCCGGGCCATCGGGTACAACGTTGTGTTGAGGCGGTAACAATGATCCAGGGCGAAGTAATCAGGGTCTCGGGGCCGGTGGTCCATGCCGGCGGGTTGCGAGGCTCGAAGATGTACGACGTGGTCATGGTCGGCGAGGAGGCGCTCACCGGGGAGGTGATCCGGCTCGACCAGGACGTCGCGATCATCCAGGTCTACGAGGACACGACGGGGCTCGGGACCGGGGAGGTCGTCGAGAACACGGGCGAGCCCCTCCGCGTCGAGCTGGGCCCGGGCCTCCTCACCTCGATCTACGACGGGGTCCAGCGCCCGCTCCCGCTCCTCGCGGAACAGAGCGGCGACTTCATCTCCCGGGGGCTCCGCGTCCCCGGGATCGACCATTCACGGCGGTGGGAGTTCGAGCCTGTGGCCCGGGAGGGCGACGCGGTCGGCCCGGGCGACGTGCTGGGGACCGTCCGGGAGTATCACCTGGAGCACCGGATCCTGGTGCCCCCCGGGGTGAGCGGGACCCTCGAGAGCGTCTCGGACGGCTCGCTGACCGTCGACGACGTGGTCGCCAGGCTCGACGGCGAGCGTCCGATCCCGATGGTGCAGGCCTGGCCGGTGCGGAAAGGCCGGCCGTACGCCCGGAAGCTCGACCCATCCCTGCCGCTGGTGACCGGGCAGCGGATCTTCGATTCGCTCTTCCCGATCGCCAAGGGCGGGACGGCCATGATCCCGGGGGGGTTCGGTACCGGAAAGACCGTCTCGGAGCAGACCCTCGCCAGGTGGGCCGACGCCCACGTGGTGGTCTATATCGGCTGCGGCGAACGCGGCAACGAGATGACCGACGTCCTCTCCGAGTTCCCCGAACTGGTGGACCCGCGCACCGGCAACCCCCTGATCGAGCGGACCATCATGATCGCCAACACCTCTAACATGCCCGTCGCGGCCCGCGAGGCATCGATCTACACCGGGATCACCATGGCCGAGTACTACCGCGACCAGGGCTACGACGTGGCCCTTCTCGCGGACTCCACCTCGCGGTGGGGAGAGGCGCTCCGCGAGGTCTCGGGCCGGCTCGAGGAGATGCCCGGCGAAGAGGGGTACCCGGCGTACCTCGCGGCCCGGCTCGCGGCCTTCTACGAGCGGGCAGGCCGGACGGCCTGCCTGGGTGCAGGTGACCGGGCGGGTTCGGTCACGGTGGTTGGCGCGGTCTCCCCGCCGGGCGGCGACTTCTCGGAGCCGATCACGCAGAACACGCTCCGGATCGTCGGGACCTTCTGGGCGCTCGACACCAACCTTGCCTACCGCCGCCACTTCCCGTCGGTGAGCTGGATCAAGTCCCACTCTCTCTATCTCGACAGCCTGAAAGACTGGTACTCCGCCTCCGTCGCACCCGACTGGGTCGCGCTCCGGGACCGGACCATGTATCTCCTCCAGAAAGAGGCCGAGCTGCAGGAGGTCGTCCAGCTCGTCGGGCCCGACGCCCTGCCCGAGGGCGAGAAGGCGGTCCTCGAGGTCACGCGGATGCTCCGCGAGGACTTCCTCCAGCAGAGCGCCTACAGTCTGGTCGACGGATTCTGTCCGCTGGAGAAACAGTACCTGATGCTCAAGGCGATCCTGGCCTACTACGACGCCGCGGTCGCCACGATGGGCCGCGGTGTCGCCCTGCGGCAGGTGCTCGCCCTGCCCGAGAAGAACGAGATCGCCCGGATGAAGGAGCAGTACGACGCCCCCCGGATCCGGGACCTGATAGAGTCGATCGGGGTCTCGGCCCGCGCGCTGGAGGCGGAGCGATGAGGCCGCTCTTCACGAAGGAGTACCGGACCGTCAGCTACGTCTCCGGCCCGCTCATCTACGTGGAGAGGCCGCGCCGTATCTCGTACGGCGAGGTGGCCTCGATCACGCTCCCCGACGGGGAGGAAAGGACCGGGCAGGTGCTCGACATCTCCCGCGAGGTCGCGGTGGTCCAGGTCTACGAGGGCACCAACCGTGTCGACGACCGCGACACCCGGGTCCGGTTCACGGGCGAGCCGCAGCGGCTCGACGTCTCGATCGAGATGCTCGGGCGGGTCTTCGACGGCCTGGGCCGCCCCCGCGATACGCGCCCGCCCATCGTCCCCGAGGAGCGTCCCGATATCAACGGGATGCCGATCAACCCGTTCGCACGGGACAAGCCGGCGGACTTCGTCCAGACCGGGGTCTCGGCGATCGACGGGCTGAACACCCTGGTCCGGGGCCAGAAGCTCCCGATCTTCTCGGGCGCGGGATTGCCGGCGAACCGGCTCGCGGCCCAGATCACGCGGCAGAGCCGGGTGCGCGAGGAGGAGGGGAACTTCGCGGTCGTCTTCGCCGCGATGGGAATAACCTGGCAGGAGGCCTCGTTCTTCACCCAGGAGTTCGAGGAGACCGGCGCTCTGGAGCGCGTCATCTTTTTCCTGAACTTGGCCGACGACCCGACCATCGAGCGGATCGCGACTCCGCGATGCGCGCTCACCGCCGCCGAGCACCTGGCCTACGCACACGACCTGCACGTCCTGGTGATCATGACGGACATGACCAACTACTGCGAGGCCCTTCGCGAGATCTCCACGGCCCGTGAGGAGGTGCCGGGGAGGCGCGGCTACCCGGGATACATGTACACGGACCTCTCTTCGCTCTACGAGCGCGCAGGCCGGATCAAGGGGCGTAACGGCTCGATCACGCAGATCCCGATCCTGACCATGCCCGATGACGACATCACGCACCCGGTCCCCGACCTGACCGGGTACATCACCGAGGGGCAGATCGTCCTCTCGCGCGACCTCTTCCGCCGCGGGATCGATCCCCCGATCGACGTCCTCCCCTCGCTCTCCCGGCTGATGAGCCTCGGGATCGGTCCCGGAAAGACCCGGGAGGACCACCGGAACGTCTCGGACCAGGTCTATGCCAGCTACGCCTACGGGCGGGATCTCCGGCGGCTCGTTGCGATCGTCGGGGAGGAGGCCCTGACCGAGCTCGACCGGGCGTATCTCGCCTTCGCCGACAGGTTCGAGGGGGGCTTCGTCTCTCAGCGGAACGAGGACCGGTCGATCGAGGAGACGCTCGGCATCGCCTGGGAGCTGCTCTCGAGCCTGCCGGTCCACGAGCTGAAGCGGATCAGCCCGGAGCTGATCGACCGCTACCACCCGACGCACGGGAAGGAAGAGTCGTGACGACGGAACCGGTGAAGCCGACCAGGATGGAACTGATCCGGAAGCGGGAGCAGATCCGGCTCGCCGAGCAGGGGCGCGACCTGCTGCGTGAGAAGATGGATGCCCTCGTCCGGGAGTTCTTCCGCGTCATGAACGAGGTCTCGACCTCGCGCGAGGGGCTCGAGCTGAGCGCCCGTGACGCGGACCGCTCGCTCCTGATCGCCCAGGCAGTCGACGACCCGGTTGCCCTGAAGTCGGCGTCGTTCGCGACCAAGCGCCGTGTGGTGCTCGACATCGACTCCAGGTCGATCATGGGTGTGCCGATCCCGGTGATCGAGAAGAAGAGCCTCGCCCTCGGCGTGCTCGAGCGGGGGTACAGCATCGTCGGCACCAGCGGGCGCATCGACGAGGTCGCCGAGAAGTTCGAGGTAGAGCTCGACCTGATCATAGGGCTCGCGGAGACCGAGACCACGCTCCGCCGCATCGGCCACGAGATCCTGATGACCCGC
This sequence comes from Methanospirillum sp., assembly GCA_012728895.1. Classification (GTDB taxonomy): domain Archaea; phylum Halobacteriota; class Methanomicrobia; order Methanomicrobiales; family Methanospirillaceae; genus UBA288. The sequence goes on from JAAYEG010000038.1 coordinate 64,469, forward strand.
CGGCGGGTGAACGCCCTCGAGCAGGTGATGATCCCCGAGCTGTACCGCCAGACCAAGTACATCAAGATCACGATCGAGGAGAGGGAACGGGAGGACCTCTTCCGCCTGAAGAAGGTGAAACGGATGCTCGACCGGCGAAAGAGGCAGTCCCGTGATGCCGCGGCCGTAACGGAGACCTAGACTCTCGGCGCCAGGATCCGCAGCACCTCGTCCGTGCTCCTCCTGCGGTCGATGAGGTCGTCCCCCATCCACCGTTCTGTGTTCAGGATCTTCCGGACGTCGTCGTAGCTCAGGTTATGGAACTCGATCCGGTCCCATGTCGAACGGTCGACGCTGGTCCAGGCCTGCCCGAGGAGCCGCTTCAACCGGTCGACGTCGCGGCGGTCGAACTCGCTCCACTTCAAACCCAGGTGCGTCCGGATCTTGTCGAGCGCCGTCTCGGCGCTCTTCTCCCGGGCCAGCTGGTAGATCCGCTGACCGATCTCATTTCGCGAGACATCTGCCATACCCACCCCCCCCGTGGGCACCTCTCTCTACCGGTCGATACTATATAACTTTTTGTGCAGAACGTGTCGCCTTCGCGCCCGCGGGGTTTTCCTGCACCCGCCGGAGGAAGGGGCAGGGGAGCACATCCATCCTCCGCACCCTCGCCGCTCAGGTCCCCCGGGCCCGGCGGACCAGCTTGAAGACCTCCATGACGGCCAGTAGGCTGAGCGATGCCAGGAGAAGGACCCCCCACCATACGGGCTGCACCGGCGCTATCGAGAGAGTTTCGGCGACCGGCGGGATGTACATCGCGAGCGCGTGGACCAGGAGCGATCCCCCCGTGGCCGCGACCACGAGCCAGTTCCGCGAGAGCGGGATCCCGAAGGCCGAGATCCGCTCGGAACGGACGTTGAATACCTGGACGTTCTCGAAGAGGACGAAGAGGAGCATGAGCAGGTTCCGGGCATCGTCCAGGGCCCATCCGCTCCCGAGGAGCCAGGAGAAGAGGACGAAGCCGACAACGGACATGGTCCCGGCCGATAGGAGCACCTCCCGGACCATGAGCCGGTCGAAGATCGGCTGGTCGGGCGGCCTGGGAGGACGGTCCATCGCGCCGGGTTCCCCGGGCTCGAACGCGAGCCCGATGTGCTGGACACCCTCGGTGACCAGGTTGAGCCAGAGGAGCTGGACAGCGAGGAGCGGAACGGGCAGTCCCGCGATCAGCGCCAGGACGAATATAGAGACCTCCGCGGCCCCCGTTCCCACGAGCAGGAGAGTGACCTTCCTGACGTTGTCGTAGGCGATCCGCCCCTCCTCGATCCCCGACACGATCGAACCGAACCGGTCGTCGGTCACGACCATCGAGGCTGCGCCCTTCGCGACATCCGTGCCCGAGCCCATCGCGACCCCGATGTTCGCCTGGCGGAGCGCGGGGGCGTCGTTGACCCCGTCGCCGGTGACGGCCACGAAGTGCCCGCGTTCCTGGAGGGCCCGTACGATATCGAACTTCTGGAGCGGGGTGACCCTTGCGAAGACCCGCACCCGGTCCACCAGCTCGGGGTCCAGGGACCCGTGGAGCATCTCCCCGGTCACGACCTCGTCTTCCCGTTCGGCGATCCCGAGCTGCCGGGCGAGCGCGAGCGCGGTGACCGGGTGGTCCCCGGTCACCATCAGCACCCGGACGCCGGCGCGTCCGCACTCCGCGACCGATGCCACGGCGTCGGGCCTGAGCGGGTCGATGAAACCGGCGAGGCCGAGGAGGGTGAGCGGGGGGAGCGTCTCCTCGGAGAGTTCCCCGGGGGGAACTCCCTCCTCGAAGAGCCCCTCGGCGACCGCGAGCACCCGGTACCCCCCGGCCGAGAGCGCGAGGAACGCCCTGTCGACCGCCTCCCGGTCGATCGGGACCGGTCCATCCGGCCCGGCCATCTGCTCTGCCCTGGCGAGCGCGACCTCGACCGCTCCCTTGAGCGAGACCACTGCCCTCCCCGCGGCCGTGTCCGGCCCGGACGCGACCGCGGCGGCGTACCGACGCTCGGACTCGTAGGGGATCCGCCCGAGGATACGGGCCCCGACCCCGTTCGGGTCGATCCCGTGGATCCGGCCGAAGCGGAGGAAGGCGGCGTCGACAGGATCCCCGAGGATGCGGGTCGTCCCCTCCTCGACCACCTCGACCGCCTCGCTCGCGGCGACTGCAGCCCGGGCGAAGCCGGCGATCGCCCCGGAGAAGACCGGGTCCCGGGCAACCTCCTCCGCCCTGAGGTGCCCGTGGCCGGGGAGCCAGATCGCTTCGAGGGACTGCCGGTTCACCGTGAGCGTCCCTGTCTTGTCGGACGCGATCACCGTGCAGGATCCGAGCCCCTCGACGGCCGCCATACGGCGGACGATCACCGAGCGCCGGGCCATGCGCGAGGCCGCCACCGAGAGGACGACCGTGAGTGCGACCGGGAGCCCCTCCGGGATCGCCGCCACAGCGAGGGCGACCGCGACGAAGAACACCTCTGCGGGCGGCGTTCCCCGGGAGAGCTCGATCGCGGCCAGCAGGATGGCCGCCGCGACCACGGCGATGCTGATCGTCCGTGCGAGCCGGTCCATCCGCTCGATCAGGGGAGGCCTCGTCCCCTCCCCGCCCGTCACCGCGGCCGCGATCGCGCCGAACTCGGTCAGGCCGCCGGTCGCGACCGCGACGCCCGCGGCGCGCCCCGTTGTGACGACCGTTCCCGCATGGACCATCGAGAGCCGCTCGGCGACCGGCACCCCGGGTTCCACGGGTGTGACCGACTTCTCGACCGGGAGCGACTCGCCGGTCAGGGCCGATTCGTCAACCGCGAGCTCCTCGACCTGGACGAGCCGGAGGTCGGCCGGCACCCGGCTCCCCGACTCGAGCAGGACCCGGTCGCCTGGCACCAGGTCCTCGGCCCCGACGGAGAGGTAGCGCGCGTCCCGGACGACCCGGACCTCGGTCTCGAGCAGGTGGCGGAGGGCCTCGGCCGCGTTCTCGGCCTTCCACTCCTGGAACGTCCCGACGACCGCGTTGACGAGGACCACCACGAGGATGAAGACCGTGTCCCTCAGGTCGCCGAGCGCGGCCGCGACGACAGCCGCAGCGATCAGGACGTAGATGAGCGGGCTCTTGAACTGGCGGAGAAAGAGCGTCGGCAGGCCCGGGATGGGGGGCGTCGGCAGCCGGTTCGGGCCGAACTGCTCCCGCCGGGCCGCCACCTCGGCGCCCGAGAGGCCTTCCGGGCCGGAGCCGAGGACGCTCTCGACCTCCGAGGCCTCGAGCGCATGCCACGCGGTCCCTGTCTGCCCGTCCGTCATCCCTATCAATCTCTCAGTGTTGGCGAATATGAACACACCGCCCGTCAGGGCTAAGACCGATGCCGCCGATCTTGGAACGATGGATCGGCCGAGCCTGCCCCTCCTCTCCCTCGTCGTCGCCAACGGGGTGACGATCGCCCTCGCCCTCTTGCAGGACTGGGAGCTCGGCGCCGTCCTCGCCGTCTACTGGTTCCAGTCGGTCACGATCGGGCTATTCACGTTCGTCGGACTCCTCCTCGCCCCGACCCACGGGGTCGCCGGGGCACGGATCCGGAGCGTCTTCCTGGCCGGATTCTTCGCCGTTCACTACGGGCTCTTCCACCTGGGATACCTCGTCTTCCTCGCCGGGTTCGTGTCTGGGGGCCTGTTCTCGTTCGGAGATCCGCTCGGGATCACGATCGGCTGCGCCATCTTCTTCGTGAACCACCTCGTCTCGTTCCTCTGGTACCGGCCGTTCGAGGAGTTCTCGCCGGAGGTGATCTTCAGGGAGCCGTACGCCCGGATCTTCCCGATGCACCTCACGATCATCCTGGGGGCATTCGTGACCGGGATGATACCCGGCGGGCTCGGGACACGGCTCGTCCCCCTTCTCTTCCTCGTGCTGAAGGCCGGCGCCGACATCGGGGGGCACCTGAAGAAGCACGGACAGGATGGTCGCCTCTCCGCCCCGTTCCCGGGACCGCCCGGCGGCTGAGCCCCGCCCGTCGCGCGCGGACCTGTAGGATCTCATAATTACTTGACACCCGATGAGACGGGGTGTATGCAGAAGCTGGCGGCTGACGATCCCGAAGCGATTGTCTCTTCCTATCACCGTGGCGAGGATGTCTCGTCTGTCGCCGCC
>JAAYEG010000039.1 GCA_012728895.1 Methanospirillum sp.
AGGTAGTGCCTCTGGGTTGAGGAACCATGAGGAGGCAGCCTGCATAGTATATAGATCTGCCGCTTTTCTCCTCAAATCAACGATCGCAGAGACATCAGGGCCTGTACGAAATTAGTGAACTACTGAGGTTAAAATGACACTATACCCTAAAGTAATTGTCGATGGACGAGTCCCCATGAGAACAGGAGAAATGGTCCTTGGGATATTACTGCAATTCTGAGACACTCCCGTCGGAGCGAACTCACGAAGGTCCACCTGACCTTTTTCGTCCCTCCCCGCGAGGTACTTCCGCGGGATCTCCCGATAATAAACGATAATCCCCGCAATCGGTGCGCTCCTGGCCTGATTATAACTGATGAACCTGCGAAACCAGGTCTCTTGCCGGTATGATGCGTAACACCTCCCTCACATGGAAAGGAGGGGTGAGTATATGAGCCTGTTTTCAGCCAGGTGAACTCAGACGAGCAGGTATCGGAGTGAATCGAACTACGGGATAGGAGGTCCCGCTCGGGTCTGCGGTGAGTGATGTCCCCGAGTTATTGCGCCTCCCGGAGGCTGAAAAAGTCCCTCGTGGCCAACCCATCTCCGCAAGGGAGAACATGTCCGACAGGAGGCGGATTGCATGCAACCACAAAAAAATGTATCTCCGTTCACCAACCGGTGACGATGTGGATGGACCAGATAAGGATCTGTAGGCAGGGTCGTGGATCGGGTGGCCCAGGGATCATCACCATCGTTCGACCCCTTGCGTGACAGAAGACCGCAGATGACGCCTGCGACCCTGGTTCAATCTGTCGAAGAAAAATCCCCCATCCTATGATGAAATACAGCAGTATCGAAAGATACGTGAGCCCGTTCAAACCGCTGCAGAGTTGAGAGATCGGGATGCCTACGAGATCCTCCCGACCTCAACCCAATCCCGGCAGCATGGCCGCTCATGGCCGCACTATTTCCAGATCTGCCACCACTTCTTTTTTTCTCTGACTGGCGAGGCGGGAGGCACAGGGGCCTTCAACCCGTCGCCCGGCGCCGGGATGCCCCCGGCCGCGGCGGACTTGGCGGTATCGACAGCCTTCTCGGCGGCGGACACGCCGGCGGTCACCGCCCCCGTGGCAGCTGACTTCGCCGCGTCCGTCCCCTTCGCAACAGCCTCGGCGGGAGCGGCCGCGGCGGACTTGGCGGTATCGACAGCCTTCTCTGCGGCGGACACGCCGGCGGTCACCGCCCCCGCGGCAGCTGACTTCGCCGCGTCCGCCCCCTTCGCAACAGCCTCGGCGGGAACGGCCGCAGCGGACTTGGCGGTATCGACAGCCTTCTCGGCGGCGGTCATCTCTGCGGCAACCTTTGCAGCCGGTGATTGAGAGGTCTTCGGCGGCATTCCCGGCGGAGCATTGGGAGGAGGCGAGCCCGGAGTTCCTATAACCTCTGTCCCGGGACCCCCGAAGCCCCACGAACCCAGCAGTTTACCGGTAGGGCTGTACTTGCGGATCGTGCCGAGGGCCGCATCGAGCATGAAGACGTTGCCAGCGCCGTCCAGCGTCACTCCCACAGACCGCTCGACCTTCTCGAACTCCTGGCCCGCAGCACTCCACTCCCCTACCAGCTCACCCGACTGGGTGAACTTTTTGACCCGAAATGAATTCGTATCCAGCACATAGACGTTGTCGGCCCCGTCGATCGAGATGCCGATCGTACCCTCTGACGGCGAGTCTGGTGTCATCCTCCTTCACCTGTACTTCCTCCCGTCGATGGTTCGGCACATATATCTTTCTCTTCGCGTGTCCCAGCTGATTCTTACGAAACCGCAGATCGCCATAAAAGAGCCTTGAACAGCCTCTTCCAGCGATCTTCGCCCTTTCACCATTCCGTTCTGGACTCATCTTTCAGACAACGGGGGGTCTGGTCCCCGCCTTTCGGAAAAGCTCCGAAAAGCTGATAATCCGCTCCCCTCCATGCTCAGGAGATATCCAATCATGATCTACACGCTAACGCTCAACCCTGCCCTTGACCGGACGATCCAGGTCGACGGACTCGCGTGCGACGTCCCGAACCGTATCGTCGAGGAGCACATCTTCGCCGGTGGCAAGGGGATCGGCGTATCGAAAGTCCTGACCGAGCTCGAGACACAGAACACTGCGATAGCCTTCGTCGGTGGGTTTCGAGGCGACGAGCTTCTATCCCTGCTGGTCGGAGACGGGGTTTCATGCGACTTCATCCGGATCGCAGGCCAGACGCGATCCAACATCATCGTCCGCCAACACGAATCGAACTGCCAGATGACCCTGAACTCAAAAGGGCCAGACATCGAGCCATGCAACATCATGGCCCTGCTGCGTAAGCTACGCGAGCTGTCCGATATGAAGATACTCTCCATCGGGGGGTCGCTGCCACCGAACGTCAAGCCATCGATCTACAGGGCGTGCATCGGTATCGGACGGGAGCTTGGAGCACGGGTGACCCTCGACGCGGACGGTGAGGCCCTCCGGGAAGGCATAAGGAGCCGACCGTTCATGATCAAGCCAAACGTCCACGAGCTCAGCGACCTGGTCGGGCGCGAGCTTGAGGGGGTGGACAAGGTGCTCGAGGCGACGACCATTCCCCTCGACGCCGGGGTCGAGGTCGTCCTCGCATCGATGGGACCGGACGGCATCGTGCTCTCGACCGGTAACGAGGCCTGGCACGCCGAGCCCCCTGCCGTGGAAGTGGTGAACACGATCGGGGCCGGGGACTCGGCTGTCGCTGGATTCATCCATTCACTTGCCCGAGGACTCCCGCTTCGGGAGTCTGTCCGATGGGCGGTCGCGGCAGGTACCGCAACCACGCTCCACGCGGGAACCGCACTCGCCCAGCGCGAGGATATCGAGGCTCTCCTGAATCATGTCGAGGTGAAGCAGCTTCGTTAAAAACGCCCGCATAGAACGACGAAGAGCGATGATTGCACCACCGGTGGGACGCTCGGGATTCCCACCTCGACCCGTTCCTCTGGGTACCCGAGGTTCTCGCAGACGGCGACCCGGATCCCCTCGCCGAGCGATTTCAGTGACTTCGCGAGCAACGGGACGGGGAATGTTGGGTCAGCAACCAGGAATGCAACCCGTTCCCTCCGAACTTCACTGACCGCTGCCGAGATTGCCGCCGCGTGATCGCGACCGTGCGCGGAGAGGACCGTGACCCTGGTCCAGGAAAGATGGAGTCGGGCGAGTGCAACCTGGAGGGACGAAATCCCGGGCACGATCTCGCCCGGCAGGTAACCGAGGCCTGAAAGCATCGGGTCGCCGGTCGAAAGCACGACCGCGCCGGGCCCGAGAGACCGAAGGGCGCGGTAGTCACAGATCTCGTGGACCGGACATCCAGGACGGATGGCCTGCAATGCTAGCGCTATAGCGCGGGCCGATCCGAACACCTCATCCGCCCCCGCGATCGAGCGAACAGCGTCAGGGGTGAGCTGCCCGGGCCCGCAACCGACCCCGACTATCTTCATGGCCCCTCGGCGATGACCCGGCCAGCGCGATCGATCAGCACGATCCGGATAAGGGGGTAACGGGATCGTGCTGCGGAAAACGCCCGTTCAACTGCCTGTCCGAACAACGGCGTCGCCGCAAGCTCCTCCACCGTGCCGTAACCGGTCCCATCGAGGACATCGGGGAGGAGGTGCTTTAAAATCAGCGCCGGCAGGCCGACGAGTATTACTCCTCCGGGGGCGGCGGTGATGGCTTCCCCGATTCGGCCGCCGATCAACACGATCTCCTGGCCCGGGAACAGGCGGCGTGCGTGATTGAGCCCTATCCTCCCTGTCGTAAGCACAACGGGATCTGCCGCCGCTACACGGGCAATCACGGCTCCCGCAAGGTGGTCGTCCCAGGGCTCAACGAGGCCTGTCGTACCGAGGAGCGATATTCCACCCTCGATCCCGACACGCCGGTTCAGGGTCCGACAGGCGACCTCCCCCCCGCCCGGGACGGAGAGAGTGACAACAGCCCCTTCAAGCCCGATCTCTCGACATGCATCGTTAACCGCGCTAAGGATCGCCGTCCGGGCAGCGGTGCTGATCGCCGGGTCTCCGGAGCGGAAGCGAGGGGTGTCTCGTGTGTATCGGCCGATCCCCTCCCCGGTTTCCATGGTGATCCCGGATGCAGGAGCGGCTGTAGCGAACACGGTCACGTGAGCCGTCGCATCGTCCGGATAATCACCCGGATCCTTGTGACAGATGGCCTGCCCGTCCGTCGCGACGACCGGCACGGTAACGGAGATTCCACAAGGGAGCAGGAGGTGCACTTTCGAGCACGGTGCACGGACGGAGAGGACGGCACCTTTAGCAGCTGCAGCCGCAGTGGTCCCGGTTGAAAAACCCCGTCTGCGAACGCTGCCATCGGCAGTCAGCACGCCGAGTCCCGAGGCCGCGAGCGCGAGCGCGTCCGGGGAAGTGCAGGCTGCAATCCAAGCGTCGGGGTACACGAAACCGGTAACCGGGTCGATCATACCTGTCGTTCAGCGAAGATAGTAACGATCTCGTTCATCGCGGCAACTGCCACGGGCGTACCTCCCCGCGTCCCCACGTTTGATATTGACGGGATCTCGAGCTCCCGGAGTAATGCCTTGGATTCGGCAGCGTTGACAAACCCGACGGGAGTGCCGATCACGAGCGCCGGCTTGGAACCGCAATGAACGATATCGACGAGCGCGAGTAGGACTGAGGGGGCGTTCCCGATCACGACTATCGCCCCATCGAGCTGGTCCTGCAGCGCGAGGAGACCGGCCGACGTCCGGGTTATCCCCCTGGCGACGGCGATGTCGGAACCGTGATCGAGTGCGCAGAGGACCGGAGAGGCATGTCCCCGCTTCTGGAGGCCAGTCTGGACCATCCGGATGTCGGCCACAATCGGAACTCCGGCACGAAGTGCTTCGAGACCAGCTCCGATCGGATCGAGGCGAAAACGGATCAGGTCCGCCATGCCGAGGTCGCCGACTGCAATAGCGCACCGCTGTCGAACCCGGTCCTCCAGGGTCGCATCACCGATCGTCCGCCGTGCATACTCGCGGCTCGTCCTGGAGATTGCGTGCGCCTCGGGGGTGGTCGCGCCAAGATCAATATACGTACTTTCGGTGGTATCCCCGCGGGGTGATGATGCCATGTCTTCCTTCCATCGCTATTATCCGGCTCTCTATCGTTCCGACAAGCACAATCGCATGCATGTCGACCTCTTCCTCGACTGACTCGAAATCGCCGAGCGTCGTAACAACAACAGTCTCGCCATCCCGGTATGCGTCCCTCACGACCCCTAACGGGGTGCCTGGCGGCAGATGCTTCCTTGCGATACCGATGGCGATCGCCAGATTGTGTGGTCTGCCCCGGCTCTTCGGGTTATAGAGCGCGATCGGAACACCCATGGCGAAAGCGTGCTCGAGACGGTGCTCGATGATATCGATCGGGGTCAGGAGGTCCGAAAGGCTGATCGCAGCGAAGTCTCCCGAGAGCGGTGCCCCCAGCAACGAAGCTGCCGCATTCGCGGCAGTCACACCCGGTACAATTTCCCAGGTCACCTGAACACCTTCACGCTCGAGCACCTCGAGTACTATCGAGGCCATCCCGTAAATACCGGAGTCGCCGCCCGAGACCATAACGACCAACCGGTCACGGGCGAGGGAGACCGCCCTCTTTGCCCGGTCGACCTCCTCGCCCATCCGGCTTACCACCACCTCTTTTTCCTCGAGCAGCGACTGAATCTGCTTGAGGTAAGCGTCGTTTCCGATCACGTATTCGGCCTCCCTGATCGCCTGCCAGGCACGGACAGTCATCTGGTCGGGGCTGCCCGGACCTATCCCGACGATTGAGAGCTTACCGCGCAACGGCAACGGTCACCCTCCCATATACCGCTTTTCTCATGCGCCACTCTTTTCTCCTTGAGACCGCGAGAGCAGCCGGCTCGGCCACCCCGGCGAGGCCTATCAGTCCGGCGCGGGAGGGCCCACATCCCGCGATGTCGTTTAGAGTAACATCGTCGACTAGAACGAGAGAACCTCCGAGCCGCGCAACACCTTCTTGGAGCCCCGACTCCTCCCGCTTTCGATTCGTCGTCGCGTAGACGAAGACCTGGTCAGGGTCAACTGACGCGTCGGCGAGCGCGGCGCGGATCGAGCCCTCTACCTCGTCGGCCGTGACACCGCGTCGGCACCCCACTCCGACCACGTATTCCCCCTTTCTGAGAAGCAGTGAGACAGCGGGTCCGGCGATAACGATCGCTGGCCCCACAACCCGGTAGACCGGCACTGCACCGTCGAGCTCAGCGGTGTTGACAGCCCGGGTCGAGTCGGGATTCAAGACTGCGCAACCGGTTGCATCGGCTATCCCCTCAACCGAAGGGCGTCCTGCGCACTCGGTTGCAGTCGAGATCACGGCCGTCGCGCTCAGATCGCCCGCGATCTTCCGGGCAAGTCTGTTGCCGCCGTGATGTCCACCCAGAACTGGAACGGCGAACCGGAGGTCTGGACTGACCACGACGAGCGGCGGGTCAATCCACTTGTCCCGTAGGTGCGGAGCGATACACCGGACCGCTATCCCGGCCGACATCACTGCAACGATTGCTTCGCAGCGATAGAAATATTCACCAAAGACCCCCGGGACGTACTCGATCACGTCACCATCGACCGCGCCGGCGATCCTTTCAGCCTGTTCCCGGAACCGAGCCAGCGCAATCACGCAAATGCGTGTCATGAGTACAGCGCCGAGTGCTCGAACCCCGATGCGCCGACGCGCACGACCTCTCCGACGACAAGGAGCGCAGTCTGGGTAATCCCGGCAGCTCGGGCTTTCTGGGCGATCTCGACCACGCTGCCGGTCACAATCTTTTCATCGTCGTGGGTCGCGTGGTAGACCACGGCAGCAGGTGTCTCCGGCGGGCAGGCGAGCCTCGCCGTGATCTCCTCGAGATGCTCGGTTCCCAGGAAGACCACAAGGGTCGCCCCGAGCTGCGATAGCTCAGGCAACCGGTCTTTCTCGAGGGTGGCACCCGCCGCCCGTGTCACGATAACAGACTCCGAGACACCCCGGAGCGTCAGCTGCGTCTTCAGGGCAGCGGCCGCTGCAAACATGGACGAGACGCCGGGAACGATGAGGAAAGGCACCCCACGCGCCTGGAGCTCGACCATCTGCTCAACTATCGCACCGTAGAGCGAGGGGTCACCAGAATGAAGCCTAACCACTCGCTTCCCGGTGCTGGCTGCCCTTGCCATCGCGTCCACGATATCCCCCAGCTTCAGACCGTGGGAGTCGATCTTCACGGTAGCGCCGCTCACCCTGACCAGTTCTGGGTTCACCAGCGAGCCGGCGTATACCAGCAGATCGGCATCCTCGAGAAGCTGTCTCCCCCGGACCGTGATAAGGTCCGGAGCGCCAGGGCCGGCCCCGACAAAGACAACAGGTTCCACGCTCACCGCCTCGCAAAGAGAACCGAGAAGTAGTCAGACTCCTCTGGGAACTCGCCATCCCGATAGACCTGCGTCCCCTCCATGAACATCCGCTCCACAAGCACGAGCTCGGCAAAACCCTCAAGCCGAAGACGTTCAGCAGCCTCGCGCGGTCTCCTGACCTTGAGCAGGACCCGATCGCTGGGCTCGCCCCCGTCCGTGACCGCGAAGCCGTCCTGCAAGTTGACCCCGGCAACCGAGGCGAAGGCGGTGATTGCAGAAACGCCCGGCTCAGTCCGGCGCGCTATCCCGGGGTGTCGCTCGTCGAGCACCGCGCAGAGGCGCGAGAAGGTCGAGTAAAAATTCGGGTCGCCAAGGATCCCGAGGACCACAAGCCGGTCCCCCCCGTCGCTCCGCACCTCAGACGCGATCCGATCGGCGTTCCGCTCAAGAGAGATCCGGATCGTCGATTCGTCGTCGGTCATTGGAAACTCGAGAATTTCAGCCTGTCGCCAGGGGGCAACCAGCGAAGCCGCCACGCGTCCCGGCACATAGACCACGTCAGCCGACTCGAGGATCTGGACGGCCCGAAGGGTAAGGAGCCCGGGATCCCCGGGGCCAAGCCCGAGGCCTATGAGCATTGCCCCTCCCCCACGATCACGAAGACAGGGTCGATGGGACGGAAGTAGAACGAACCCGCTAGCGGGGTTGCCCTGGCGCATTGGACGTGGATCGCCTCCCGGAAGACTCCCAGTTCCTTCATCCCGGAAACGGTCCGGTGAAGGGTCTCTACCAGGACCGCGTTAACAACGATCCGCCTGCGCACCTCGGCGACGAGGACCGGCAGGAACCCGGAGAGCCCGCGTGTTCCACCGACGAATGCGACGTCGAACGAGCCGAGGCTGGGAAGAAGGTCCGCCGCCTCCCCCTCGAAAAAAATGATATTATTCGCACCTGCCTCGATGGAGACGCGTCGGGCGCATTCGATCGCCTCGGGCCGGCGATCGATCGCGATCACCTCCGCTGCTGATCCGGAAACCGCGACTGCGACCCGCCCTGTCCCACATCCCAGGTCCAGAACTCTGTCCCCCGGACAGAGCTCGAGCTTTTGCAACGCGATCGCGAGCACCTCCTCCTGGGTTGATCCACCGCTCAGCCCGGCCATATGGAAAGAAAGATGAGTTGCGCTAACTAAAGAAGATTTGTCAATCCCTCGGGAGGGGTCAGCACCGGAGCAGCGGGATCGAAGAGCTCGACCACCCCCCCGATGACGATCACAGCGGGCGGTCTCACACCCGAGACCCCGGCTATGGCGGCAATCTCTCCAAGGGGGCCGACCGTGACCCGCTGATCCCGGCGAAGACCTCGTTCGATAATGGCCACGGGCGTTGCTGGATCCCTTCCGTGCCGGACCAGCACGCCGGCGATAGCCGGGAGGTTCTTGACGCCCATCAGCACAACGATGGTCCCTGTTCCCGGTGCTAACCCCGCCCAGTTAACAGCGATTTCTCCTTTCGCGGGGTCTTCGTGCCCGGTGACGATCGTGACCTGCGAAGCGTACCGCCGGTGGGTGAGGGGGATACCGATAGAGGCCGGAACGGCGAGAGCCGAGCTGATCCCGGGAACGACCTCGACCTCGATCCCTGCCTGACGAACTGCCTCGAGCTCCTCGCCGCCCCGACCGAACAGGAACGGATCGCCACCCTTCAGACGGATGACAGTCCGCCCTGCGAGTGCCCTCTCAACAAGTAGATGTTCGATCTCATCCTGTTCCCTGACGTGGTCGGCTCCGAACTTGCCGCAGTCGATCCGCTCGGCTCCTGGGGGGAGCGCCGCAAGGATCTCCTCACCCGGGAGCTGGTCGTACAGGATCGTGTCTGCGCGAGCGATCACCGCGGCCGCGCGCTGTGAGAGAAGCCCGAGCGTCCCGGGCCCGGAACCTACCAGATAGACCTTACCCTCCATCTGTCAGACTCAACCGTTCGTATGCCTCGCGGATAAGGATTGCCGCTTCGTCGCGCAGGGCACGACCGAACGAGCGGGCTTCATCGACGCTCTCGATAGATTTCTCGCGTCGGACCCAGCGGATTCCATCCAGACTCAGGACCTCTGCTATAAGCCGCCCGTCCCGGCACCAGCACCCGATCGGAGTGAAGCAACCTCCCCCGAGCTCCTCCATAACGGTTCGCTCGAGTACCGTCTCCCGGCGGCTGACGGGATCGTCGAGCGCATCCGCGAGCACCGCCGCGAGCCCGGAATCGTCTCGCGAGACGACCGCGATCGTCCCCTGGTTCGTCGAGGGGACGAAATCATCGGGGGAGAGCCGCTTTCCTTCGACCCGGAGCCCGAGCCGGTCAATCCCGGCCTCTGCGAGCACTATCCCGTCAAAACGCCCCTCTGTGAGCCTTCGGAGGCGAGTGTCGATGTTGCCTCGCAGGGGCTTCACGTCCAGACCCGGATCATGCCTGAGGAGCTGGGCTCGCCTCCTCGTCGATGACGAGCCGATCACCTGCGGGTTCTCGACCGACGTTACCAGGAAGTCGGCCGGCGAATCCCGCGAGAGAACGGCCGCCGTCGTCACCCCGGCGGGGCGCTTGGCAGGGATGTCCTTCATCGAGTGGACCGCGAGATCGCAGTCGCCTCGCAGGATCGCGTCGTCGAGCGCCCTGACGAAGACCCCCTGGCCGCCTATCATATGGAGCGGAACGCCGGTCACCGCGTCCCCGTCGGTAGCGATATGGCGGACGGTAGTCTCGATCCTCATCTCCGCGAGAAGGTGACGGACCCGGTTGGTCTGCGCGAGGGCGAGCTGTGAAGCGCGCGTTCCGATCACGAGAGGCATGCCCGGTACGCCGCCTCCAGATCCGCCATCTCTTTCTCTCCGTGTGCTGTCGAGATAAAATTCGTCTCGAACTGAGAGGGGGGCAGGAAGATTCCCCTCTGCAGCATCCTCTCCCAGAACAGACGGAATGCCTTCGTACTGGACTGCCTGGCCTCCACCAGGTTCGCCGGCGGATCCGTCCTGAAGAAGTGCTTGAAGAGCGAGCCGCAGCGAACGAACGAACCGGGCCAGCGGTTCATCGTCTCCTGAAGCGCCCTGGTGGCCTCTTCGAGCCGGGCGTAGACCCCCCGATTCCCCTTGAGCCATCGGATCGATGCGAGCCCGGCGGCGAGCGAGAGTGGGTTTCCCGAGAAGGTGCCGGCCTGGTATACCGGCCCCGAGGGAGCGATCAGCGCCATGATCTCCTCCCTCCCTCCGAAGACCCCTATCGGGAGCCCACCCCCGACGACCTTGCCCAGGGTGGTCAGGTCTGGGTCAACGTCAAACTGGGTCTGTGCTCCGCCGATACCGAGGCGATATCCCGTAATCACCTCGTCGAAGATCAGGAGGACATCATGGGCACGGGTGATCTCCCGGACCGCTTCGAGGTAGCCATCCTCCGGGAGGATCGGCCCGATGTTGCCGAGCACCGGCTCGATGATCAGCGCGGCCACGTCCCCATCCGCGGCGAGCAGATCCTCGAGCGAGTCCGGGTCGTTGAAGGGCACCTGGAGGGTGCGCGCGGCAACGGCAGGCAGGACGCCGGCAGAGTCAGGAACACCAAAGGTGGTCGCTCCCGAACCTGCCTTGACGAGGACACTGTCGTGCGCCCCGTGGAAGCCACCCTCGATCTTGACGATTTCACTCTTCCCTGAGAAGCCGCGCGCGACCCGAATCGCTGCCATCGTTGCCTCGGCCCCGGTCGAGACAAACCGGACCTGCTCGATCGACCGGTGGTCCTCGATAATCTCACGGGCTAGGTCGATTTCGAGCGGTGTCGGCGTTCCGAAGAGCCACCCGCGCGTGACCTGATCCTCGATCGCCTCCCGCACGACGTCGGGCCCGTGTCCCAGGATCAGGGGTCCGTAACCGAGGCAACAGTCGAGCAGCTGGAACCCGTCCACTGTCTCCAGGTAAGCCCCCTTACCGGACGCTGTGTAGAACGGGCAGGGAGAGATCGCGCGCACCGGGCTCGAGACACCGCCGGGCATCAACCTGACGGCCTCGCGGTAGAGGTCGGCGCTCCTCATGCCCCCTCCGCCAGCCAACGGGCCATGTCCTGCGCGAAGTACGTGATGATGAGGTCCGCCCCGGCCCTTCGTATCGCGACCAGGCTCTCGAGCGCTGCGGCCCTCTCGTCGAGCCACCCGCGCTCGGCAGCAGCCCGTATCATCGCGTACTCACCCGAGACCTGATATGCGGCGACCGGGAGATCCAGGTGCCGCACTCGTGCTATCACGTCCAGGTAAGGGCCGGCCGGTTTCACCATGAGGACATCCGCTCCCTCCGCGGCGTCGAGGGCGGACTCGACGAAAGCCTCGCGCCCGTTCGCCGGGTTGATCTGATAGGTTGTGCGGTCTCCAGAGGTGCAACCCGAGCTGGCAGCATCCCGGAACGGGCCGTAGAGGGCCGATGCGAATTTCGAGGAGTAGGCCATGATAAGCGTCTCCTGGTGACCGGCGTCGTCGAGGGCCGCACGTATAGCTCCTACCATCCCGTCGAGCATGCACGATGGTGCGACGATGTCGGCACCGGCGCGGGCGTGGCTGACCGCGATACGCTGCATTAGCACGAGCGATGGATCGTTCTGCAGTTCAAGGCTCCCATCGGCTGACGTGCCCACGATCCCGCACTGTCCCGTATCGGTATACTCACAGGCACAGACATCGGTGCACACGACCATATCCGGGACGGATTCCCGGATCCGGCGAACGGCCGACTGGACAACGCCGGTGTCGTCGAAGGCCGAAGAGGCCTCAGCGTCCTTGATCAAGGGCACCCCGAAGAGCAGGACGGCCCGGATCCCCGAGTCAAAGAGTTGCTGCGTGGCGATCGTGATGCTCCCGAGAGAGTGCCGGACATGACCCGGCATCGACGGGATCGGTACAGGGGCGTCCGCGCCCTCGTCCACGAAGAGCGGGGCGATGAGCTGATCAGGCCTCAGGTGGTGCTCGGCGAAGAGCGGCAGGAGCCGCCGGCGCCTCAGTCGTCTCATGCGTCTTTCGGGGTACATCTCTTATCTCCTGTGATCTGTGGTCCGTTTCGTACCTGCGGAACCGAAGCAGGCGCGCTGCTTCCCGTGATCGCCCTGACCAAGGCGTCGGCTGACTCTGGCCGGCCAGCCTCAGCTTCGCGGCGGATGACAGCGGTGGCGTCGGCAAGAAGACGGTTTGCCAGAACCCTCGAGAGGTCGTCCACTACCTCCCTGGTACGCTCGTCGACCGGGGCGAGTCGTTTGAGAGCCCTGTCCCGCTCGCGCTCGCGGATTCGCTCACCCCACGCGTGGAGGGTCCCAAGCCTGCTGTCGACGGCCTTTCGGTTGAGAAGCCTGACGCAACGCCCGAGCTCCCGGTCGATCATCCCCTGGACACGCCCCGCCTCGGACAGCCGGGATTTCATATTCTGCTCGCTGATTTCTCGCAGGGAGTCGATGGTGCAGAGGTGGACCCCGGCGATCCGCTCAACCCCCTCCTCCACGTCGCGCGGCTGGGCGATATCGATCAGGATAAGGGGCCGAGGCGTCCCCTCGAGCGGCCAGCAGCGCGCCCGCATCACCTCCCTGAGCTCCGTCACCCGAAGGATAGGGTGAGGCGCGGAGGTGCAGGAGATCACAACATCCGAGAGGACAAGGTACCTCCGTAGCTCTTCGAGTCGGACCGCCTTCCCTCCTATCTGCCGGGCCAGCTCGACCGCCCGGTCATGGGTCCGGTTCGCGACGTAGAGCGCGGTCAGGTCCCGGGCCGCGAGCGCCTGGGTCACGAGCATCCCCATCTCGCCCGACCCGATAACCAGGATGTGACGGCCCTCCAGTGTCCCAAGCTGGTCCTGGGCGAGCTGGACAGCGGCTGACCCGATCGAGACGGCGCCCCGGCTGATATCGGTCCTCGTCCGCGCGGACACCCCGAGATGGATGGCGGCATTGACGCTTTCATCGAGGATGGGAGTGAGGGCGCCGGCATCCCGGCTGGCGGCGAGCGCGCCCCGTAGTTGCCCGAGGATCTGATCTTCGCCCACGATCATCGAGTCTATCCCGCACGCGACCTCGAGCAGATGGCGGATGGCGTCCGGCCCCTCGCGGACTTCGAACCGATTGCGGCCGGTCTTTCTGAAGAACTTTCCGAGACCGTCGGCGGTCCCGGAGACCATGAGCTCGACCCGGTTGCAGGTCTGGAGCAGGAGAGCCCCGCCAAATACGCGCCCCGCGTCGGCGAGCAGGGCGACCTCGTCAGGAAACCGGAAAGTGTCGAGAGCGTCGATGTCAGCCTCGTGATGTACCAGCCCGCCGATAGCGAGCTCGGGCACGAGCGGTTCAGGAATCAAGATAGCGCTCCTCGACGAGGTTCCACGCACGATCGTCCCCTTCAACCAGAGCGTCCCAGACATCGTTATCCATCAAGACCCGCCGGAGGATGGCCGCCCTTGCCTCCTGGTCGCCAGGCCGATCCCGGAGACTCCGCCGGAGCCGGGCCTGGAGCCCCACCATCGCGTCGAGGCAGGGGAAGGCCCGCTCCACCGCCTCGCGGAGGAAACGGGCCATACCCGGGCTATCTCCGCCGGTGGCGACTGCGACCAGGAAGCGCTCCCCCCGGGAGACCGCGGGGAGATGGACATCCCCCCCGCCGGTCGCGCTGTTCGCGTGTGCTCCCGTCCTCCGGGCAGCCCGTACGATCCTGTCGTTGAGATTCGGGTCCGGGGTTGCTGCGATGACCAGGAACATCCCTGCACAGAGGACCTGGAGTTCTTCGTCGCCGAGCTCGTCCAGGTCGGCCTCGACCAGCCGGGCATCACTCTCCCGGAGGAAGGAGTGAAACGATCGCGAGACCACCGTGACCCCGGTCTCTGGCAGAAAGAAGGCAGTCTTCCGGGCGGCCACTTCCCCTCCGCCGCAGACGAGGACGTGCCGTCCGGCAAGATCGAGTAGGAGGGGGATCATCCATCAGGATCTCGTTTCAGTCTCATATGAAGATGCTGACAGGCTGTGCCAGATCCCGGATGAACCTTATGTCCCAGATCCTGGAGGAGACCGGGCTCCAGCCATCCATCCGACCGGAGCCACACGGTTTTCATCCACGAGCTGATGCCGTCGTGTTTCATCCGGGCATACTCGAACATAGGCAGCGGCTAATCACGTTTCTGCACAGTCGCTTCCGATAATACGACGACGCCCTTCCTCACTCGACGATCCAACCGTCACAGCGAAACAGGACTCTCTCGACATCCGTCATCGTCTCGGGACCGTTGCCCCGAATAGCGTGGATTTTCCGCGATACCCGTACAAGTCCAATCCCGTCTTTTATCCGGGGGTAATTCGACCGGCAGGTGGATCTCAATGGTGAACTCGTCCAGCTGGCAGCGACAGAGAGACGGATCAGCATTCAAAAAAAGTTCCATCCCGGCGCAGAGATTCCCCTGCGTTTGCAGGTGCCTCAATAGGGGTTGAAACGCCGGAGCTTACCAGCCTGTTGGCGGTATCTCGGTGTTAATGCCCCGGCCATTGCCCTGACGAGAAGCCTGACATCGATGGGTCTGAAGTGTAGGATCTCATAATTACTTGACACCCGATGAGACGGGGTGTATGCAGAAGCTGGCGGCTGACGATCCCGAAGCGATTGTCTCTTCCTATCACCGTGGCGAGGATGTCTCGTCTGTCGCCGCC
>JAAYEG010000040.1 GCA_012728895.1 Methanospirillum sp.
CATGATCCCGCAGATAGGTTTCAGCGGCCTCTTCGTCACCGGTGTATCGACCTAAGTCGACGAGGGATACCATACGTCCACCGTCTCATTCATCATATGAAGGTGGCATTAATTAAAGAATCGCCTAAAAATGTTCATTGACGAGAGATTGGTCCGAAAAGGAGACCTTAATGAAAAGATGGAGGCGAAATTCAAAGTTTCCGATTTGAAATCTCTATCTAAAGAACGAAACTTGCCTTCCACCGGAAAGAAGGCAGCTCTCATCGATCGATTGATACAATCAGATCGACTCGGTATGGAATCGTTGGTGTCTAATATTGAAATACTAACATGCACCGATGATGGAAGAGCTATCGCCGAGGAGTTTATCACGAGGGAGGAGGAGCTCAAGAGCAGGGTCGAAAAGAAGACTGTTGGATTGTTGAAAGAAGGGAAGTACCGAGAAGCGATATCTGCGGTTGCAGATTATCGTGGACCCCCCAAGGAAATCAAAGACAGATCGGGAATGGTATTTGGAATGCAGAATCCTGAGAGGGACGAAGCACAATTGAAGACGATATTCTCGAAGACACCATCGACGTTACAATCTCTGAATGACGAACAACTAAATGCCCTCCGTATCGCCGCAGGAATGATGGTGATTTGGGGTTCCAATAACGGGAAAAAATGGTTGCCCGAAGACTTTTCGAATCCTTCAAACATCTCTGTGGAAGCCGCGATGAGAACGTTACTTTCCCATGGAGTGTTCCTGGAAAATATACAGAGATACAAAAAAGCGGGTGTCAAATTTGTAAGAATATTATCTGCAGGAACCTTGTCCTGCGAATATTGCAGGAAACACGAAGGCAGAGTGTACCCAATTGATCAGGTAATCGCTTTACCCAACCCAGAATGTACGCATGAGATGGGTTGCCGCTGTTGTCTCGTCGCGGAAATTGAAATTCCAAAGTAATCGATAAATAGTCACGGGTTTTCAGAGATACAATAACGGACGATATCGCAGATAGTAGCCCCGGGAGCCATACAGACGAATATAGCGGCCCGTGGCGCCCCGATCATCGCCGTGGTCGATGGTCCGGGCCGGCACGTCCGGAATCATGGCAGAAGGAAACCCCTCTCATTTTAAAGAAGGGGAGATTCCGTGGCACCGTCAGGCGCCGACGAGCGCGTACTTGACCTTGAGTTCGTCCCAGTACGGGTCGTTCATCAGGAGGTCGAGGCCCGCGTTCATCGTCGCGAGAAGGTTCGCGTCGTCTTTCCGGACCGCGATCCCGTACTCCTCCTTCGTGTCGATCTCGTGGATGATCTTCGCGTCCAGCTGGCTGATGATGTTGACCGTCGGAGGCGTGTCGTAGACGGTCGCGTCGACCTGCCTGTTCATCAGGGCCGAGATCGCGAGCGGGAAATTGCCGAACGATTTGAGGTTCGAGGCTGGCATCTTCCCGGTGGCGATCAGGTTGTCCTGGACCCACCACCACCCGGTCGTCCCAAACTGGGAGCCGATCACGATCCTGCCGGACATCTCACAGGGTCGTCAGAAGGACGGGATCCGTCTGACCGACGTACCTCTCCAACGAGGCGAGCTCGACGGGGAGTTGGCGGTTTCCTCGCGACTGCCGGGGGGCACGGCGACGTCGAGCGGGGGTTCGATAGGACGGCCCGGCTCGATACCCGGGACGAAGAGGTTGCCCGGCTCAGCTGCACCCGCTCCAGCCGCAGTGCTTGCAGATCCCCTGGTTGCACCCCTCGCCGAAGTCCAGGGGGGCCCGGCACTCGGGGCAGAGCCGCTTCTCGTCGACCTTCCGGATCTCCCAATCCCTGAGGGTCGTGATGCTCTCGTTCCTCGCCGAGAGCTCGATGCAGCGCCCGACCACGTCGGCGCAGGAGTGCCCCTCGGCGGACGGGTTCTTGATCGCGGAGATGCAGTAGACCTTCGCAAACTGCCGGACGAACTTGTGGTACGGGACGCCGTTCTGGAGCCCGGTGCTGATCGCCCGCCCAATCGCGTTGCTGTTCGCCTCGCATCCTCCCTGCCCGACCGTCCGGATGAAGACCTCGATCGGCTGGCCGTCAAGCAGGTTCACGGTGACGTAGAGCCGGCAGCACCCCGACTGGCAGAGGTACGTCCGGCCCGCGAGCTCCTTGGGCCGGTCGATCGGGAGCCGGGGGACCTGCTCGGGGAGGCTCCCGTTCGCGGCCGTCCCGGCGGCGACGGGCTCCGTCTCCTTGAGGGCGAGCACGACCGTCTCCCGGCTCCCGGTGCGGTAGATCGTGATCCCCTTGAGACCGAGCCGCCAGGCCATCAGGAGCGCCTCCTCGCAGTCCTCCCTGGTCGCCGAGGCGGGCATGTTGATGGTCTTGCTGATCGAGGCGTGGACGTGCTTCTGGAAGCTCGCCTGCATCAGGACGTGGTCGCGCCACGAGATGTCGAGCGCGGTCCTGAAGAGTGCTCGGAACTCGTCCGGGAGCCAGGCGACGTCCTGGACCGTGCCGGTCTCGTGGACGTGGGCGATCGTCTCCTCGAGCCGCCTCGCCCGCTCCTCCTCGGGGAGGCCCAGGCCCGCGACGGCCCGGCCGAGCGCCTCCCGGAAGACCGGGTTCACGATCACGAAGGTCTTCCCGACCGTGTTCTTCCTGGTGTAGGCGAACGAGAAGACCGGCTCGATCCCGCTCGAGCAGCCGGCGAGCAGGGAGATCGTCCCGGTGGGGGCGACCGTCGTCACCGCGGCGTTCCGGACGGATACCTCTCTCCAGACGCTCCCCTCCCAGGCAGGGAACGGCCCCAGCGCCACCGCGCGCCGGTGCGATTCGTCGACCGCGGCATCGTTTATTAGCCGCATCACCCCCTCGCACCAGGCCCTCCCCTCGTCCGAGTCGTAGCGGAGGCCCAGCATCAGCATCGCGTCGTGGACCCCCATCACGCCCAGGCCGATCTTCCGGGTCCGCTTCGTCGCCTCCTCGATCTCGGGGATCGGGTAGACGTTCCGTTCCACGACCAGGTCCAGGAACCGGGCGGCCATCCGGGCGGTCTCTTCGACCCCGTCCCTGTCGAGGGCGCCGTCACGGACGAAGGCGGCGAGGTTGATGCTCCCGAGCACGCAGCTCTCGTAGGGGAGGAGCGGCTGCTCGCCGCAGGGGTTCGTGATCTCGATGGGGCCGAGGTCCGGCGTCGGGTTGTGCCGGTTGATCTCGTCGTAGAAGAGCACCCCCGGCTCCCCGTTCCGCCAGATCCCGTCGACGATCCCCGTCCAGATCCGGCCCACCGTGACCTCCTCCCCGGTGACGGGGTGGACGATCCAGACGGTCTCGAGCTCGCGTCCCGCGACCAGGTCCATGAACCGGTCGTTCACCATCACCGAGATGTTGAAGTTCGCGACCTCGCCCTCCTCGTGCTTCATCCCGATGAACGCCAGGATGTCGGGATGCCAGACGTTCAGGATCCCCATGTTCGCCCCCCGGCGGCGCCCGCCCTGCTTGATCACGTCGGTCGCGGCGTTGAAGACCCGGATGAACGAGATCGGTCCCGAGGCGACCCCGTCCGTTGACTGCACGCTCGAGCCCTCCGGCCGTATCTGCGAGAAGTTGTAGCCGGTCCCCCCGCCCGTCTTGTGGATGATAGCGCCGTGCTTCATAGCGTCGAAGATCCCGTCGATCGAGTCGGGGACCGGCAGGGTGAAGCAGGCCGAGAGCTGGCCGATCTCCGTCCCGGCGTTCATCAGGGTCGGGGAGTTCGGGAGGAACCGGAGGCTCCGCATCGCCTCGAAGAAGGCCGCCCGGTCCCGGTCGTCCTCCGCGACGGCATCGGCGACGCGCCGGCAGATCTCCTCGAAGGTCGTTTCCCCTTTCCGCAGGTACCGCGCGGAGAGGATACTGTCGACAACAGGTGATGTGGTCATGGAACCGTCGTGCCTCGCGCTGGTTGATCCGTACCGGGCCGACGGGAGGACCGTCCCCGTCCGCCGCCGCGGATGCCGGGGTGCCGCCGTGCGGCGGAGGATCCCGGCAGGATAGATCTAATTTCGTGCGGGGGTAGATAGTCGATGTGCCCGGGGCACCCCCTCGGCCCGGGCCTCCCGCGGGGCCGCGGAACCCGGGCCTGGCCCCCCGCCGGCCCCCCTCCTCCGGCGATGGGCCGTTTCACGCCCCCTGCCAGCCCGGAGCCCCCCAGGAGCCCGTGCCGGCGCCGCGCGCCAACCGCAGGACTGGCCCGTCGCCGGTTCCCACGGGCGCTCCCTGTTTGCCAGCGGGATGCCGGGAGACCGCGCCGTACCCGCGGGGTTCCTCAGGACCCGTGGATCAGCTCATCGACGATCCCGCGCCCTGCAGGGTCGTCCGCGAACGTGGCCTCGACGATCGCCCGCTCCTCGTCGCCGCCGATCGTCGAGAGCGCGGCCGCGGCCATCCACCGGCAGCACTCGTTCTCGCTGCGGAGGTTCTCCATTAGCGTGGGAACCGCCCGCCGGTCGCCGATCCTCTCGAGGGCCCAGATCGCCGGGGCCCGCGTCGTCGTGTTTCCGTCGAGGGCCGCCACCATCAGGGCCTCGACCGCCGGCGGGCCGATCCGCTCGAGCGCGATCGCGCCCCTCCAGCGCATCTCGCGGTGGCTCGATCCCAGCAGGGGCGCGACGGCGAGGATCGCCGCCTCCCCCACGCAGCCGAGCTCCTCGGCCGCGTCGAGCATCTCCCAGGTGGTGCCCTGCACCAGCCTCGAGACGAGGTTGTTGACCCGGTGTTGCTGCTCCATCTCTCCTCTCCCCTCCTCAGTGCCGATTCGTATCGACATCCTCCCTGTCCACGCTGTGGATAATAGAGATTTGCCCCCCGACAATGCACGGCAATCCTGACGGGCAATCCGCGCCGGCGGATCCGCGGGGGGATTCGCCGGCGCGCCACGGACGGCGCGCGTTCCCGGGCCGGCGACCCTCCGTCGCTCCAGGGCCCCGGGCGGGTCGCCCCGGCATGACCGCTCAGAACGGGACGGGCAGGATCGCCTCGTCGATTCGGATCGGCCGCCGCTCGGCGCGGAGCTGGCCGCCATCGACCACGAACCCGGCCCGGGCGAGGACCTCCTCGAGCCTCCCCTCGGCAGAGACGGCGTCCAGCCGCCGGCGAACGGCGGCCAGCGCTCCCTCTCGCGCGTCCTCGGGAGAGCCGCCGGTCGCTTCGCACCCGAACTCGGGGCAGACGGCCAGGAACCCGCCGCCGGAACGGTAGATGACGATGCTGACCGCAAGGTCCGCGATCACCGGTCCCTCCCCTCGCCCGCTGTCCGGCTCCCGGCGGGAACCGGGGCTTCCGCTCGCCGTTGGGCCCCTCTCCGTGTGGGATCGAGGGAGAGGTGCCCGGGATCGCCGGCATCTGCGGCCCCGGCATCGATCGATCCTGAACTCCCGCGCATCGTCCTCTTCCGGCAACCGGGCCGCGGCACGTGGCCGGGCGGTCCCCTCTCGCTCCCCCGCTCCCGCCTGCGCCCGGGGGCAGGCGTCCTTCAGGCGATCGGGACGTAGATCTCGGTCAGGATCTCACCCGGCTCGACCTCGTGCGGATCGTTCAGATAGGCCTCCCTGATCGGTCCAACGATCCGGAGGTCCCGTTCGGCGATCCAGGCGAAGAGCCGCTCGTAGACGGGGGGCATCTCCTCGTACGGGCCGTGATGCACCGCCTTCGCGAACCGCCCGCCGGAAAGGTCGTAGTAGGCGATCTCTCCCTCGGTCTTCACCCGGTTCGCCACCGGGAACGCGACCTCCAGCTCGAGCTCCCCGGGCTCCGTCGCCTGGCCGGCATCGCCGGCGAGGGTCTCCGGGTAGAGGGCGACGGGTGGCCCGATCGGGATGCCGCCTTTCTCCAGGATCAGGGTGCAGACCTCCCCCAGCATCGCGGGGATGAACATGGATATCTCCGAAAAATTCCCCCGGCGTTTGAGGCCTACCACTGTCTGGGCAGGCAGCTCGACGATCTCGATCTCGTCCATGGCCAACCGGTGGGCGGCGGCAGAGATAAGCATGGCGGCACTGGCGGCGCCGGGAGGGGCGGCCCCTCGTCCCGCTCCCCCCGTCAGCGGAGGATCCGGGCGAGCTGGACCAGGTCGAGGTAGCCGTCGTCGGTCCGGAAGCCGGCCCGCCGGACCCCTTCTTGCTCGAACCCGCAACCGGCGAAGAGGTGCAGCGAGCGCTGGTTCCCGGCGACGACGAGCACCTCGAGGCGGACGAGCCCCCGGCGGGCCGCCTCGTCCACCATCGCCCTGATGCCCCGTCCCGCGAGCCCGCGACCCCACCAGGCCGAGTCCAGGTAGACGAAGAGCGAGGCGGTGTGGCCGAGCCGCGACGAGGGGTCGGCGGGGATCAGCCCGACCGAGCCCGCCACGGCCCCGTCGACCCGGAGGGCCCACCACGCCCCCTCCTGCTCCCGGATGTAACGGAGGAAGTCCAGGGTCCGGTCGAGCGGGACCGGCGGGGCCAGGTCGAGGAACCGGGCGACCTCGGGGTCGTTGACCAGCCGGTTCAGGGCACGGACGTCGTCCTCGGTGACGGGGCTGATCCGGAATCCCGCCGGCAGCCCCTCCCGTTCCCCCGGGTCCCCGTTCGAATCGTCTCCCTCCCGCGGCCTGGCGACCGGTATCATCGGCTCTTTCCCAGCGATCCCAGGATGCCCCGGACGAGCTGGCGGCCGAGCTGCCCGCCGATCCCGCGCGCCGCGCTCTTGGCGAAGGTCCCGATCACCTCGCCCGCTTCCGCGTCGCCACGCCGTGTGCGCGGCGCCCTCTTCGGGACCGGCGCCTCTCCCGGAGGTTCGGGCTCGGGGACCCGTGCGGCGAGGGCTTCGTAGGCCGAGACCCGGTCGACGACCTTCTCGTAGAGGCCGGCGACCGGAGAGGCGCGGCGGACCGCGCTCCGCTCCTCGGGCGAGAGCGGGGCGAGCCGGCTCTGCGGCGGCAGGACGAAGGCGCGCTCGACCGGCGTCGGGACCCCGTCCCTGTCGAGCACCGAGACAAGCGCCTCGCCGACCCCGAGCTCGGTGATCGCGGTCACGGTGTCGACCCCCGGGTTCTGCCGGAGGGTCTCGGCCGCCGTCCGCACCGCGCGCTGGTCCTTGGGGGTGAAGGCGCGCAGGGCGTGCTGGACCCGGTTCCCGAGCTGGCCGAGCACGCTCTCGGGGATGTCGAGCGGGGACTGGGTCACGAACCAGACCCCGACCCCCTTCGACCGGATCAGCCGGACCACCTGCTCGATCCGGTCGAGCAGCACCTTCGGCGCGTCGTCGAAGAGGAGGTGGGCCTCGTCGAAGAAGACGACGATCCGCGGCCGCTCGGGGTCGCCGACCTCGGGCAGGTTCTCGTAGAGCTCCGAGAGGATGTAGAGGAGCAGGGTCGAGTAGAGGCGCGGGGCCTTCATCAGCTGGTCGGCCGCGAGGACGCTCACCGTGCCGCGCCCGTCGGGGGTCACGCGCATCAGGTCCTCGAGGCGGAGCGCGGGCTCGCCGAAGAGGGAGGCCCCGCCCTCCTGCTCGAGGGTGAGGAGCCCGCGCTGGATCGCCCCGATGCTGGAGGTCGCCAGGTTGCCGTACCGGGCCCGGTATCCAGAGGCGTTCTCGCTGACGTGGGCGAGGACCGCGCGGAGGTCCTTGAGGTCGAGCAGGAGCAGCCCCGCATCGTCCGCGATCGCGAAGACAGCCGCGAGGACGCCGGTCTGGACCTCGTTCAGGTCCAGGATCCTTGAGAAGAGAAGCGGCCCGATCTCCGAGACCGTGGTCCGGACGGGGTGGCCCTCGTTCCCGAAGACGTCCCAGAAGACCGCCGGGACGCCGTCGTACCGGAAGTCCTGGAGGTTGAGCCGGGCGATCCGCTCGATGACCTTCGGGGTCGGTTCGCCGGGCACGGCGAGCCCCGATAGGTCCCCCTTGATGTCCGCGAGCAGAACCGGGATCCCGGCCCGCGAGAACTGCTCGGAGAGCACCCGGAGGGTGACGGTCTTGCCCGTTCCCGTGGCCCCGGTCACCAGGCCGTGCCGGTTCAGCATCCGGGGCAGCACGCCGATCTGCCGGTCGCCGACCGCGATCGCGAGGGGTTCCTGGGAGGATGGCATAGGCTGACAGACAGTATCGGCGGTCGCCACGATAAAACCGGCCCCCCACCTTCAGGCGAAGGCGATCTGGACCGCGGTCGGGTAGCGCGCGACGAGCCCGAAGGCGATCGCCCGTCCGATCCAGGCCTGCCCGTCCCGGAACTCGCGGAGGTGCGAGATCTCGCCGAGGGCCTGCAGGGCCTCGAACGCGGAGGGGTCCGTGAGGCTGCAGCTGTCGGGCACGTCCGCCCGGGCGAAGAGCAGGACCGGGAGCCTCAGACGGCGGGCGAGCCCGTGCGGCAGCCGGTCGTTGAGCGACCGGAGGACGGCGGGGTCGTAGCGGTACTCGTCGCCGCCCCGCGTGACCGAGACCGGCCGGTCGGCAGCGAGCAGGGCCGCGAGGGTCGGGCGCTCGGCCGCGACCCCGTCGTTCATGCGGTTGGCCTCGAGCCGGAGCCAGCGCCGGAGGACGCGGTCGTCGTACATCCGTGGCAGGTGGTGGGTCCCGGCAGGCTTAATACCGGCGATAGCGTTTTAACCGGTTCCGTTGAACATACGGGCAATGACGGAGAGTATCACCGGTGAGGCCGTGCGCCAGCGCGACGGGCGGACATTCGGGCTCACGGTCGGGGCCGCCGGGGGGGTCGTGACCCCGGAGGATCTCGAACGGATCGCCCGCACCGCCCGCGATTTCTCGATCCCGCTCGTCAAACTGACGACCGGCCAGCGTATCGCGCTGCTCGGGATCGCCGAGGACGACCTGCCCGGCGTCGCCCTGGCTCTCGGGCTCGGCGGGTTCGACTCGCCAGGGCCGTGCCTGAAGTACGTGACGGCCTGCCCCGGGACCTCGTCCTGCCGGTGGGGTATGCAGGACGCGCTCGCCCTGGCCGCCGCTCTCGAGGCGCGTTTCGCCGGCCGCTCCCTCCCCGGGAAGCTGAAGATCGGGGTCTCGGGCTGCACCCGGAACTGCACCAGCTGCTTCTCCCGCGACCTCGGTCTCATCGGCACGGCCAGGGGCTGGACGGTCCTCTTCGGCGGCAACGGCGGGCGGCGGCCCAGGAGCGCGGACCTCGCCGGAACGAACCTGGACGGGGCGCAGGCCCTCGACCTCGCCGACAGGCTGGTCGGGCACTACGCAGAGTACGCCCAAGCGGAGGAGCGGACGGCCCGCTTCGTCGAGCGCGTGGGGTTCGAGTCGATCCGGACCGATGTGCTCCGGTTCGCGCCGTACCTGCCGCTCGAATAGCCCGGGGGCCCCTTCCCAACCCCTGGCCGGGTAGGGATGTGCGGCTCCGGCCTCTTCGGCCGCTCCTCACCGGTCTCCGTACTCCAGCCGCAGCCCCACGCCGGTCTCCCGGAGGGGGGCGACCTCTCCCAGGGCGACCTTCGCCTGGAGGGCGGTGCAGTGGCAGGCATGGAGGGCACTCAGGCCGAGCCGGCCGAGGTAGTCGCGTGCCCCTTCGAGCTGGGGGCCGGGCTCGCGGAGATGGAGCCCGCCGATCAGGTCGAGAACGCGGCTCTCCCCGCAGACCTCCCGGGCGTGCTCGATCGTGTTGCAGCACCCCGCGTGGGCGCACCCCGTGATGACCACGAGCCCGTCGCGCCCGCGGTAGGCGAGGGCGGTGTCGTCGAGCAGCCGGTCCTCGTCCACGCGCCCGTCCGGCAGTACGATCCGGCGCGGGCCGGGCCGGACGGTCTCGAACGGGAACCGACGCCCGATCTCGCCCAGGTAGAAGAGGTCCGGCGCGAGGGCGACCGGATCTCTCGACAGGCGCACCGGCATGAACCGCTCCACCTCGCCGGCGGACAGGAGCGCCCCGATCTCGGGCAGCGGGGGTTTCGGGCGGGGCAGGAAGCAGCAGGGATGCGCGACGAGCGTGGGGACGCGGCAGGCAGTCCTCTCGATCTGCGCCTCGAGGTAGAGCCGGAGCAGGTGGTAGAGCCCCCCGGTGTGGTCCAGGTGCCCGTGGGAGAGGACGATGTAGTCGAGGTCGAGCAGGTCTATCCCCATCTTCTCCGCGTTCTGCAGGAGCGCGCCGGAGTAGCCCGTGTCGAAGAGCACCCGGCATCCCTGCGCCTCGACGAACACCGAGAACCCGTGCTCGGCCAGGAAGTAGCGGTCGAAGAGCGCGGTGTTGTCGACCAGGATCGTCGCCTTCACATTCTCCCTCCGTCATCACTGGTCTGGTTCCGGCACGAATAAAACACCCCCCGCGGTCCCCGCCGCGACGTGACGAGGCCCGCCCGTTCGAGCGTGCCGAGGTGCTTGACCAGGCCGCCCGCGTTCATGCCGGTGGTGCGGACCAGGTCCTCGACCGTCGAGGGGCGGCGGCGGAGCGTGGCCAGGATCCCGGCCTGCGCCTCATCCTCGCCCACCGGAACCGGAGACGCGGGAGACCCCGGGCCGACGATGGGAATCCCCGGGCGCCCGAGCCTCTCCCGGATCCGTTCCATCTCGATCTCCGGGGCCGCCCGCACCCACCCCTCCGAGGGGGGGCGGTCGAGGGTATTGAGCTGGACCAGGTCCGGGCCGATGCGCTCGATCGCGCCGGCCAGGCCCGCGAGCTCGGTCTCGCTGTCGTTCTGGCCGGGAACGATGAAGATCTCGAGCCAGATCGTCCCGGGGTAGTCTCTTCGGAACCGCTCCATCCCGGCGATGACCGCGTCGATCCCGAGCGACGGGTGGGGCCGGTGGATGCGGCGGAACGTGGACTCCGAGACGGACGTGAGGGTGGGTATGACCCGGTCGGCACGGGCGAGGTCCTCCTGGACCCGTGACTCGCCGAGGAGGCTCCCGTTGGTGAGCACGCTCACGGTGTACCCGGGGAACTCGTCCTTCAGGAACCCGACGACCTCCCCGAGCGAGAGCGAGAGCGTCGGCTCGCCGGAACCGGCGAGCGTGATCGAGTCGAGGCGCGGACGCCGGGCGAGTACCGTCCGGAGCTCGGCCACCATCTCCCCGGGAGGGAAGAACTCCCGCCGCGTCACGGTCCGGGACGTGGTCGGGCCGCACTCGCAGTAGACGCAGTCGTAGGAACAGTGCTTGAAGGGCACCAGGTCGACGCCGAGCGAGCGCCCGAGCCGGCGGGAGGCGACCGGTCCGAAGACGTGGTTCATCTCGGTTTCACGGGTCCTGCGCGCCGGCCGCGCGACACGGGCGTGGGGGGGAACGGAACGCCGCGGTGCGGCGTCCCGGTCGTCATCGACGGCTGGCGAGGTCCGCCAGCTCGGTCCGGATCCGGAGAGCGAGTTCCTCGACGGCCCGGAGCGCGGAGGACGGGCCGGCGCGGGTGAGCGGGAGCCCCTCTCTCACCGACTCGATGACGGCCGGGTCGAAGGGCACCCTCCCGACCACGGGGATGCCCTCCCCGTCGCACCACTGCTCGATGGAGTCGGCGAGCGATTCGTCCAGGTCGTAGCGGTTGATCGCGACCAGGACCCGCGGGTGGAACTGCCGGGAGACCGCGACCACCCGCTCGAGGTCGTGGAGGCCCGAGACGCTCGGCTCGGTCACGACGAGCACCATCTCCACCCCGCTCACCGTCGAGATGAGCGGACACCCGGTCCCGGGCGGTCCGTCGATCAGGAAGAGGTCGGCGTCGCCGTCGCGCTCCTCGGCCACCTTCTTCACGGCGTGGACGAGCAGCCCGGAGTTGCCGGCCCCGGGCACGAGCCGGGCGTGGACCAGGTGTCCCCGGTCGGTCTCGGAGTACAGGATCTCGCCGGTCTGCCGGGGCTGCATGGAGGCAGCGTCGGCGGGGCAGACCTGGACGCAGACGGCGCATCCCTCGCAGCGGAGGGCATCGACCTGGAAGGTATCCCCCCCGTGCCGGATCGCGTCGAACCGGCAGTGCGCCTCGCACTCCCCGCACTGGAGGCAGAGGTCGGGGTCGATGCACGCGGCCTTCATGCCCATGAACGGCTCCTTCCGGATCAGCGTCGGGCGGAGGAGGAGGGCGAGGTTTGCCGCGTCGACGTCGCAGTCCGCGATCACGAGCCGGCCGGGGAGGAGGTCGGCGAGCGCGGCCGTGACCATCGTCTTGCCGGTGCCCCCCTTCCCGCTGATTACCGCGAGCCGGATCATCGCGCCACCCCCGCGAGCCTCCGGCACTCCTCGAAGAGCGTCGCGAAGGCCTCCTGCCACTCGGGCCGCTCCCGGCTGAGGATCCCGCCCCGGTTCTGGATCGCGGCGAAATCCCGGTCGAACGGGACGGTCAGGAGGACCTCAAGGCCGTGGGCGTCGCAGAACTCGTGCGTCTCCCGGTCGTTGCCGTCGCTCCGGTTGATGACGACGCCCGCGGGGATCCGGAGCCGCGCGGCCACGTCGGCGGCCAGCTCGAGGTCGTGGAGACCGAACGGCGTGGACTCGGTCACGAGGATGCAGGCGTCGCTCCCCTCGAGCGTCTCGACCACCGGGCAGGCGGTGCCCGGCGAGGAGTCGCAGATCACCAGCGGGTCGCGCCGGGCCTGCTCCCGGGCAGCCCTGATGATGGGTACTGCCAGTGGACTCCCGGTGTCGAGCGTGCCGGTGATCAGCTTCAGCCCTGGCAGGGGCGTCGAGGTCGCGATGGTCCCGATCCGCTCCGGCACCTCGCGGATGGCGGCCTGCGGGCAGACCAGGGTGCATCCGCCGCAGGAATGGCAGAGCTCGGAAAAGAAGAGGACACTGTCTGCGAGGACGCTCAGCGCCCCGAACTGGCAGAACTCCCCGCACCTGCCGCAGAGGTCGCAGGCGTCCGTGTCGATCGCGGGGACGGGCCTGGTCACGTCCCGGATCTCGGCCTCCCCCGGGAGGAAGAGGTGGAGGTTCGGTTCCTCGACATCACAGTCGACCAGAGTGACCTGCCCGGCCTGTGAGAGCGTGAAAGCGAGGTTGACGGCCACCATGCTCTTGCCGGTGC
Source organism: Methanospirillum sp. (assembly GCA_012728895.1). Classification (GTDB taxonomy): domain Archaea; phylum Halobacteriota; class Methanomicrobia; order Methanomicrobiales; family Methanospirillaceae; genus UBA288. Next base: position 12,962 of record JAAYEG010000040.1, read on the forward strand.
CCCCCTTGCCGCTCGCGACCGCCAGTCTCATCGTCCGTCCCGCCGGGCTCCGCTGCCCGGCATACCGCCATCGTACATGCAGTCCCGGGCCCGCCTAGCCCGTGCGGGTGAGGGCGTCGTTCCGGAACTTCTCGAGCGCGTCGGCGACCGTCCCACCATCGCCGTAGGTGTACATCGCGATCCCCGCGGTGAGCAGCGCCTCGCGCGCATTCCCGCCCACCTGCCCGCTGACCATCGCCCCCGCGCCGTGGGAGGTGAGGAGCTGGGCGGCCCTGGGACCGACGCCCCCGGCCCCGTCGGCGAACGGGTTCTGGACGGCCTCGACGGAGCCCGTGTCGGTGTCGACGAAGATGAAGTACGGAGCCCGTCCGAACCGCTCCTCGGCCGGGGAGTCGAGGGTTGTGCCTTTCGAGGTAATGCAGACTTTCATGAATCTCTCCTTGATTGATACTCATATGGGCATAATTGGCAAAAAGGTATGGATGCCTGCAGGGGTCTTCCGGGCGCCCCGCGCAGGTCCGGCTCAGCCGATCGTGGCGCCGTCCACGGAGAGCACGGCGCCGGTGATGTAGCTCGCCATCCCGCTCGCGAGGAAGAGGAACGCGTTCGCCACCTCCTCCGGCCGGCCGACCCGCCCGAGGGGGATACGGGCCACGACCGGCGCGAGCAGGGTCTCGGGGACGCCGGCCATCATCTCGGTGTCGATGACGCCGGGCGCGACGGCGTTGACGCGGATGCCGTCCCTCCCGAGCTCGCGGGCGAGGGACTTCGTCAGGCCGTTGACCGCAAACTTCGAGGCCGGGTAACCGCACCCGGTGGACTGGCCGTAGAGGCCGGCCATCGAGCTGGTGTTCAGGATGACCCCGCCGCCCTGCTCCTTCATGAGCCGCGCCGCCGCCTGCGAGCAGGTGAACACCGAGGTCACGTTCAGGTCCATGATCCGGGCGAAGTCTTCGGGCCTGTAGGAGTAGATCGAGTCCATCGCGGCGATCCCGGCGTTGTTCACCAGGACGTCCAGGCGCCCGTACCGACCCCTGACCGTCCCGAAGGCCCGGGCCACCTCCGCCGCGTCCGAGAGGTTCGGCCAGAGACCGTCGACCTGGTACCCGGGGTCTTCGGCCCTGAGCTTCGCGACGGCGACCCCGACGCTCTCCTCCCCGGAGCCGAGCAGGAAGACCGATGCGCCGTTCTCCAGGAACCTCTTCACGGTCGCGAACCCGATCCCGCGCGTGCCGCCGGTCACGACGGCCACCTTTCCGTCCAGCATGGTGCCCCACCCTCAGGTTGCTGGCACAGCTCCGACGCGCGGGGGGTTAAACGTAGTGTACCGGGGGCATCGCCTCGCCCCCGGGCCGGCAGAGGACCGGGAGGAGGCTGCCTCACGGGAGGCGGGAAGAGAGAGAGTACGGCCGGGGGACCGGGTCCCCGCCACGATGCGATAGCCGGGATTCGAACCCGGGTTAGAGGCTTGGGAAGCCCCTGTCCTGCCACTAGACTACTATCGCCCTGGTGCCCAGTAACCTTGGAATGAAAAAGATATCAACCTTGCCAGGGAAATCTTAGAGCTTCCCTTCGTAGACCTCGGGGTTCGCGTCGAACGCCCTCTTGCAGCCCGGGGCGCAGAAGTAGACCTTCCTGCCCCTGTAATCGCTCGTCCACTTCGCCGTCGCCTCGTCGACGTCCATGTCGCAGACCGGGTCCCGTGCCATGCCCCATTCCCCGCGGCGGGTGCCGCAGGGAGAGATGCGGCTCTGAAAATAAAAAGGTGCGGGTCTACGCGCCGCTGAACCGGCGGACCATCGCGAGCGCGTCGGCCAGGAGGGGGGACGAGAACAGGAGCATCCCCGTCACGACGAGGCCGGTTCCGATCACCAGACCCTCGAGGTAGAGGAGGGCGGTCGCGTTGAATGACGCGAGCGACCAGACCGCCGTGACGATCCCGACCAGGACGAAGACCGCGCCGTACGCGGCCGATGCGGCCCTTGGCTCCGAGAACGTGGCCAGGCCCCGCAGTTCAGACGGCAGGCCCGCCGGGCGGGCGGCCACCGTCCCGGTCTCCTCGGGGATGCGGAGGGTCCGGATCCGGAGCCCGTCCTCGCGCGCGCGTTCCACGAGTGCCCTGAACCCCGTGAGCGCCGTTCCCAGGGCGTCCGCCCGTTCGACCGCCCTCGCGTTCAGCACGACCAGCCCGGTCCTCCCGTCCCCGTTCCTGCCGATCACCAGGTCGGTCGACCCGTTCCGGACGGGCTCGGTGATGCGGTCGATGCACTCCTGGCGGCAGACCTGGTCGTCGAAAAGGACCGCGAGGAGGGTCACCCGGTTCCTCGCAGCGTGGGCGACGGCCTCGCGGACGCCGGCCCCCTCGCCGTCCGAGGGGGCCAGCCGGACCAGGGTGGCGCCGGCGCGGGCGACGACCTCGGCCGTGCGGTCGGTCGAACCCTCGTCGATCACCAGGACCGAGTCGGCGGCCTGTCGGGCGCGCATGATCATCGAGCCGATGACGAGCTCGGCGTTCCGGCAGGGGAGTGCGATCAACCCGCTCATATTGAACGCACCAGCCCCTCACCGGTCCCTGCCGCGGGCGACGGGATCGAGACTCCTTGACGACATACGCGTGGGTATCCGAATCCGGCGATGGCCGGGCAGGACCGCCCAGAGGAGAGACGCGACAATCAGAACCACTTCCTGCATCGGCCGGACCGGCCCGATGCACTTACGTTCAGTGATCGTTCGCTGTTCCTGCATAAGAGCCTGTGTCTTTGAATCGGTGAATGGATAGGTAAAAAAACAAGGAATTCTCGGGGAATCTTGAGAATCGGGCGAATTTTTGCGCTCCATCCCGTCACGGTCGCCCGTCCCGACCCGGGGAGGGCCCTGCGGCGGGTCACCCCGGGACCCGGGCGCGGGGCGTCCAGGCCCGGAGGAGAAGCGAGAGCGAGACGACCGTGACCGACGAGAAAGCCATCGCGGCGGCGGCCCACTCGGGGCGGAAGACGACCCCGGTGAACGGGTACAGGACACCCGCGGCGGCGGGTATCAGGGCCGAGTTGTAGAAGAGGGCCCAGAAGATGTTCTGCCGAATCCGCCCCATCACCTTCCTTCCGAGCTCGAGCGCTGCGACCGCGTCGAGGGGTTCCGAGCGGATCAGCACGACGTCGCCGGACTCGATCGCGACGTCGGTCCCCGACCCGATCGCGATCCCGAGATCGGCCGTCGCGAGCGCCGGGGCGTCGTTGATCCCGTCCCCGACGTACGCGACCCGCTCGCCGCCGTCCTGGAACCCCCGGACGGCCGCGGCCTTCTCGCCCGGCAGCACCCCGGCGAGGACGCGGTCGATCCCGATGGTCCGGGCGATCGCCTCCGCGGTCCGCCGGTTGTCGCCGGTGATCATGGCCACGCGAAGCCCCATCTCCCGGATCGCCGCGATCGCCGCCTCGGTGGTCTCCTTGACCGGGTCTGCGACGGCGAGCACCCCTCCGACCTCGCCGTCGACCGCGACGAAGACCGCGGTCTTCCCCGCCTCCTCGAGCCGGCGCGCCTCCCGGTCGATCCCGTCCGGAAGCGCGACGGACCGCTCCCCGAGCAGGCCACGCGAGCCGACCAGCACCGGGCGCCCGTCGACGCGGGCCCCGACGCCCTTCCCCGCGTAGGTGTCGAACCCCTCCGCCGTCCCGAACGGGACCCCCTCGGCGCCGGCGGCCTCCACGACGGCGCGTGCGAGCGGGTGCTGCGAGTTCGCCTCGACCGCGGCGGCGAGCGAGAGGAGCGTCCCCCGGTCGAGCCCGGCGAGGAGGGTCCCGGTCACGGCCGGAGCGCCCCGGGTGAGCGTCCCGGTCTTGTCGAACGCGACCAGCGTGACCGTCTCGGCCGCCTCGAGCGCCTCGCCGCTCCTGACGAGAAGGCCGAGCTCGGCCCCCCGCCCGACGCCGACCGTGACCGCGGTGGGCGTCGCGAGCCCGAGGGCGCAGGGGCATGCGACCACCAGGACCGAGATCAGGCAGGTGAGGGCGAAGAGGAGGTCGGCGCCGAGGAGAAAGAACCACGCCGCGAACGCCCCGATTGCGACCGCGAGCACGACCGGGATGAACCAGGCCACCGCGCGATCGGCCACCCGCTGGACGGGCGGGCGCGACCCCTGGGCCTGTTCGACGAGCGCGATGATCCGGGCGAGGACGGTCTCGCGCCCGACCCGCTCTGCCCGGAAGCGGAGGACCGAGTTCTGGTTTATGGTCCCCCCGACCACCCCGTCGCCGGCGCGCTTGCCGACCGGCACCGGCTCCCCCGTGATCATCGACTCGTCGACGAAGCTCTCCCCCTCCACCACCGTGCCGTCGACCGGGACCCGCTCGCCCGGCCGGACCAGGACCAGGTCGCCGGGGACCACGTCCCGGACGGGGACCTGGACCTCCGCTCCGTCCCGGAGCACGGTCGCCGCCCTGGGGGCCAGGTCGATGAGCGCCCGGATCGCCTGCCCGGTCCTGCCCTTCGCCCGCGCCTCGAGGTACCGGCCCAGGGTCAGGAACGCGGCCAGCATCACGGAGGTCTCGTAGAACATGTAGTCGTGGGAGAGCACGATCCCGAAGGTGCCCATCAGGGAGGCCCCGAACGCCACCCCGATGCCCAGGGCGTACATCGAGTCCATGTTCAGCGTCCGGTTCCTCAGGCCGAGCCACGCCGCGCGGAAGATCGGGGCAGCGAGGTAGAGGAAGGCCGGGGTCGCGACCGCGAGGTGGATCCAGGAGAGGACGTGCATCGGGATCCCGAGCGGGAGCCACATCGAGAGCATCAGCGGGATCGAGACCCCGAAGCCGACCAGGATCCGCAGGCGCTTGTCGGCGAGGTCCGCCTCGAGCGCCTCCTCCACGGCCTCGATGGAGGCCTCGCCCTCGAGCCCCAGGTACCGGTACCCCGCCTCCTCGATCGCGCCGGCCATCCCCCGGGGGTCGACGAGCGAGGGGTTGTAGGTGACGTGCGCCTGCTCTGTGGCGAGGTTGACCCGGACGTCCACGACCCCCGGGAGGGCGCGGAGCGCCTCCTCTATCGCCTGGACGCACATCGCGCAGACCATGCCCCCGACGCGGAGGACGGCCTCGCGGTTCACGACGCCGTACCCGGCATCCTCGACCGCCCGCCCGAGCTGGGCGAGGTCGGTCCGGGCCGGGTCGAAGGTGACCCGGGCGCTCCCGGTCGCGAGGTTCACCCGTGCCTCGCTCACGCCGGGCTCCCGCTTCAGCGCATCCTCGACCGCGAGCGAGCAGGTGGCGCAGTGCAGCCCCGTGACCGCGAGCTCGGCCTCTGTCGGTCCCGACATCACGGCATGGGTATCATCGGGAGAGAGAAAAAGGTGCCCATGCCGGCGGCCCCGCGCCCATCTCCGGGGGACGGCCTGCGACAGCCCCTCTCGACTTCGAGCCCGATCCCCCGGCGAGTACCCATGGTGGAGCGAGCGCCGCGAGGCCTGCGGAAGGTCCGTCTTTCGTTCCTCCTGATGGGTATCCTTTTCCCGGCCTCGCCGGGGTCCGGACGGGCCACGGGACCTCGCGGTCCGACCCGGTGTCGAACGCCGACCCGCGAGCTCGAGGGGTCGGGGACCGGGCCCGCCGCCGTCGACCGGATCGTCCGCCGCCACTGCGGACGTACCCGGGCCGGGTCGGCGCCGGGCGAGGGCCCGGCCTCTCTCTTCACCCTCCCCGCCGCCTGAACCGCGCGGACGGCCGGGACCTCTCCCACGGCCCGGGCTGGTCCCATCTCCGCGCTAGGAGCGGCCGTACGCGTCCTCGAACCTGACGATGTCGTCCTCCTCGAGGTACTCGCCGATCTGGACCTCGATCACCTCGAGCGGGATCATGCCCGGGTTCCCCAGCCGGTGGCGCTGACCGGTCTTGACGAAGGTCGACTCGCCCTGAGCGAGCAGGCGGACCTCGCCCTCGAGCTCCACCTCGGCCGTCCCCGAGACCACGATCCAGTGCTCGGACCGGTGGTGGTGGAGCTGGAGGGAGAGGCGGCGGCCCGGCCGCACCGTGACGCGCTTGATCTTGAACGCGCCGTTCGCCTCGAGCACCTTGTAGGTGCCCCAGGGGCGGTGCTCCTCGCGGTGGTGGACCACGACCGGGTCGTTCTCCGCCTTCATCCGGGCCACGAGGTCGCGGACCCGCCCGGTCTCGCTCTTTTTCGCGACAAGCAGGGCGTCGTCGGTGTCGACCACGACCAGCCCTTCGACCCCGATCAGCCCGACCCGCTTCTGCCCCGCCCGGACGAAGGTGTCGCGGCAGTCGAGGCAGAGCGCCCCCCCGGCGTTCCCGTCCGCGTCGGCCGGCTCTGCCGCAGCGAGCGCGGCGAAGTCGCCGAGGTCGGACCAGTCGGCCCGGAGCGGGACGACCGCGACCCGGTCCGAGTGTTCGAGGAGCCCGTAGTCGATTGAGACCGAGGGCATCGATGCGTAGTCGGGTGGGAGCGTTTCGACCCCGGCGGCGATCTCGGGCTGAAGGCGGGCGAGCTCCTGGAAGAAGACCCGGGGCGAGATGAGGAACATCCCCGAGTTCCAGAGGTAGCCGTCGCGGACGTACTCCTCTGCCGTGGCGGCGCCGGGTTTCTCGACGAACGCCCCGACCTCGAAACCCCCCGGCAGGAGGGGGCCCGGCCGGATGTAGCCGTACCCGGTGTGCGGCGCGGTGGGGGTCACCCCGAACGTGACCAGCCGCTCCTCCGCGAGCGCCGCCGCTCCCCGGATCACGTCGAGCGCGGCGTCCTCGAGCAGGTGGTCGCTCGGGAGGACGGCGGCGACACCCTCGCCCCCGGACTCGCGGATCTCCGCCATGGCCCAGGCGATCGCCGGGAGGGTGTTCCGTCCCGCGGGCTCGGCGAGGAGGCTGGTCTCGTCGCACCTCCCGCCCAGGGCCTCGACCTGGTCGCGGATCAGGTAGCGGTGGGCCGTGTTCGTCACCACCCAGACCCCGTCCTCCCCGGCGAGCGCCCGGGCGCGCAGCCAGGTGCGCTGGAAGAGAGAGCGGTCCCCGACCGGGAGGAACTGCTTCGGGTACTGCTCCCGCGAGAGCGGCCAGAGCCGGGTCCCCGAACCCCCCGCGAGGATGATGCACTGCATGGATCACCGTTGCGTGCGCCCGGGGGTTAAGGTTCGCGGACCGCGCCGCGCCGCGAGGCCTCGCGGCGGACGATCGCGACCCCCGCGCCGAGCCCGAGCACGATGTTGAGGTGGTAGACGATGAGGCGCCAGAGCAGGATCAGGAGCCCGAGCGACGAGGATGGAACGAAGAGCCCGTAGAGCGAGGCGGCCGAGGCCTCGGCGAGCCCGGCCCCGCCCGGGGTCAGCGGGATGAGGGCGATCACGTTGACCAGGATCTGGCAGAGGACGGAGAGGACCCAGTCCGCGGGCAGGCCGAGCGCGAGCAGCACCAGGGAGGCGACCGAGAACTCGAGGAGCCAGTACCCGGCCGAGAAGAGGAGCCCGCCCACGAGGTGCCCCCGGCCCCGCCCGGCGAACCGGCCGAAGGCGGCCCGGAAGTGGCCGGCCTCCCGTTCGACCCGGGCGGCCGTCCCGGCGAGCCGCCCGGCGGCCCCGCCGGGGAGCACCCTTCCGAGCGCGCCCGCCCCGGCGAAGAGGACGCGGCGGAGGGCGCCCGGGGAGACCAGGGCGAGCAGGAAGAGGCCGGCCACCGCGAGGACGACGACCCCGATCGCCTCCAGGAGGAGGCCGCCCTCGACCCCGAGCACCGCCATCTGCCGGCCCAGGAAGCGGATCGCCAGCAGGACCGCGGCCAGCAGCAGGAAGAAGTCGAGGAGCCGCTCGACCGCGACGACCGCGGTCGCGTCCCCTGCCCGCACCCCCGCCCGGTAGAGCTCGTGGGCCCGCACCGGCTCCCCCCCCGCCGACGACGGCGTGATGGCGGCAGCGAGCACGTTCGCCAGGACGAGCGGGACGCAGGCCCGGAACGGGACGTCGTAGCCGAGCCCCGCCGAGAGGACCCGGACCCGCCCCGCCCAGCAGAGGAGGGCCGCGCCGTGCGAGAGGACCGCGACCGCGATCCAGCGCCAGTCCAGGTGCCCGAGCGCGGCGACGGTCGCGCCGTCCACGGTGAGCGCGAGCACCAGGCCGAGCACGCCGGCCGAGATGAGGACCGAGACGAAGAGCCAGCCGCGCCGCCGCATCCTACACCGCGAAGAGGGAGCGGTCCCCGCCGACCGCGAGCAACCCGGACCTGACCCCCGCGTCGAGCCAGCCGTGCGCGTAGGAGCTGACCTGGACCGAGGCCTCGCAGTCGCCGCCGGCGAGGAGGGCGGCGGCCGCCCCGTGGAAGGCCCGGGCCACCGCGACGACGGTCAGCGCGGCCGCGTGCGCCGGGCTCGCGGGGTCCGGGGCCGGGCCGGCGCTCAGGGCGGCGGACCCGAGCATCGCGGCGTACCGCCGGGCCTTTTCCCCGAGCCGGGCCGCGTGCCGGCCCGGGACCGTGCCGCGGAGAAGGCCTGCGCCCGTCTCCGTGCCGTCGAGGAGGCCGAGCACCAGCGCGGCGTCGAGCCAGCCGCAGGCGTAGGCCAGGGCGGCGAGGGCGTTCACCGGGTCGTCACGCGCGGCGAAGACTGCCGCGTCCGTCCGGTACGCCCGGACCATCTCCAGGCAGTCCGAGGCGGCCGGGGCAAGGAGGGCGTCCTCCCGCACCCCCGGCCGGGCGCGGGCGAGGCAGGCGTCCAGGCGGTCGAGCGATGCGGCGACGGTCATAGGCCCGCGAAGGCCTCCAGGTGTTCGCGCTCCATCACGTGGAGGTCGCCGGGCACGATCAGGACGTGCAGGGGGCCGCCGAACTCGACGGCGCGGAGACGGGCGGCGTCACCGGCCGCGACGACCGGGTCGGGCGACCCGACCCGGGAGCAGCCGACGTAGAGCGGGATCTCCTGGCCGAGCGAGGCCGCCGTCGTTCCGAGCAGGTCGAGCGCATCCGGGATCAGCATGAACCGGCCGGGCTGGATGTCGAGGTAGACCAGGGTGTGGAGCCCCCGGGAGAGGTTCTCGCCGATCACCGCGACCGGCGAGGTCGGCCTCCAGTTCCCGTGCGGGAAGGGGAGCGAGGTCGCCGGGCCGAACCGGTAGTTCTGGAGCCCGGCGAGCCCGGCCGCAGCGGTGGCGATCGAGGCCCCGTGCACGATCCGGGTCTCGATCCCGAGCCGGCTCGCCCGGAGCCGGAGGTCGACGTGGGTGGTCGAGACCATCGGGTCGCCCGGGACGAGGAGCACCGCGGTCCCCTCCCTGGCAGCAGCGAGCACCTCGTCGGGGCGGTTCTCGACCCCGGCGCGCGAGAGGACCGTGACCGGCTTCTTCCAGGCCGCCTCCATCTCGGCGACGCTCGCGCCGACGAGACGGGAGGTGTAGCCCTCGAGAAAGACCCGGTCCGCCTCCGCGATCGCTCGCCTGCCGCGGAGCGATACGTCCTCGAGGTCCCAGAGCCCGAGGCCGACGAAGACGAGCAGCTAGGCCCCCCCCTGCAGGGGGCCCGCGGGCCGGGAACGGGACATGATCGGCGTAGCTGTCGCGCGGAGCCGGGATAAGCGCTTTGGTGGCCGCTCAGCCGAACGCGAAGTTGAAGAGCGCGCCGAAGAAGAGCCCGAGCAGGAGCGTGTAGACCGTGATCAGGCCCGCGATCCGGGTGCCGATCTCCTGCCGCAGGACCGCGATCGTGGAGATGCACGGCACGAAGAGGGTCGAGACGAGCGCGAAGACGTAGAGCTGGAGCCCTGTCATCACGGTGTCGAGCCGGGCAGTCCCGGCGAGGACGACCAGGGTCTCGAAGGCCATCTCCTTCCGGAGGATGCCGAAGAGGAGCGCGGTCGAGGCGTACGCCGGCAGCCCCAGGACCCCCTCCGAGATCGGGGCGAAGGCCTCCTGGAACGCGGCGATCACCCCGAAGTACCCGAGCAGGCCGAGCACGATGCTGCTGACGAGCAGGAGGGGCATCGCGATGTACAGGAACTCCTTGATCCGGAGCCAGGCCTTGAGCAGGACCAGGTCCGGACGCGGGCGGCGGAGCGGGGGCATCTCCAGGACCATCCCGAACTGGGGGCCGGGCGTGACCCGGCTCAGCACGACCCCCGTCGCCAGGATCAGCCCGAGCACGATCAGGTAGATCGAGAACGCGGCCCAGAGCGAGACGAACGAGGCGACGATCCCCGAGATGACGACCGTCCGGGCCGAGCAGGGGACCATCGTGATCAAAAAGGCGGCGATGACGCGCTCGCGCCGGGTCGAGAGAAGGCGGGTCCCCATCACGGCCGGGACGTTGCACCCGAACCCGAGCACGAGCGGGATGATCGCCTCGCCGTGGAGACCCATCCGGTGCATGGTCCGGTCGGCCAGGAACGCGGCCCGGGACATGTACCCCGAGTCCTCGATCACCGCGAGGAGCACGTAGAACGTGAAGATGTACGGGAAGGCGATCCCGAACCCCGACTGGAGCGCGAGGCCGACGGAGACGAGCACTTCGCGGACGAGGGGGTCCAGGTCGAGCGCCGCGATGGGGTCGAGGAGCAGGAAGTCGAAGGCCTCGACGATGTACTCCTCGAGGACCCCGCCGACGATGAAGACCGCGAGCAGCATCGCGCCCAGGACGCCGACCAGGATCGGGACCCCCGGGAACGTCCGGGTCAGGAGCCGGTCGATCCCGGCGTCGGCCTCGCCGGCCGACGAGACCACCTGGTCCGCGATCGCCCGCGCCAGGTTGTGCCGGTTGGTCGCGATGATCTGGGCGGCCGACATCCGGTGGCGGCGGCCGATCTCCTTGCTCACGTCGTCGGCCGACTCCAGGAGATCGGGGTCGTCGCCGAGCCCCTGGAGGGCCTGGAGGGCGGTGCGGCGGTCGATCCCGAAGGACCGCCCGAGCGAGTGGACGGCGGCCTCGACGTGGTTGTCGTACGGGACCTCGACCGAGGCGGGCCGGGCCTCCAGGAGGGCGGAGGGGAGGATCCGGTCGATCCCCTGCCCGGTCGCCGCCGATGTCGCGACCACGGGGATCCCGAGCAGCTCCCCGAGCCGCGCGGTGTCGACCGAGATCCCGCGGCGGACCGCCTCGTCGGTCATGTTCACGACCGCCAGCATGGGCCGGCCGTACTCGGCGACCTGGAGGAGGAGGTAGAGGGTCCGCTCGAGCCGGGTCGCGTCGAGCACGGCCACGAGCGTCGTCATCTCGTCGTCCTCGACGATCCGCCGGATCAGGGTGTCGGTCTCGGCCCCGTCCTCGAGCGAGTAGACGCCGGGCAGGTCCACGACCTCGACCCGCTCGCGCTGCCAGCAGGAGGAGCCCGAGAAGAGGTCGACCGACGAGCCGGGGTAGTTGCCGACCTCGACCCCGACCCCGGTCAGCTGGCTGAAGATCAGCGACTTGCCGACCCCGGGGTTGCCGACGAGCGCGACCTTCAGCGGCATGGGGACGCGAGCACCGTCTCTGCACACTCGGGCGAGAGCCCGATCTCGCAGCCCTTGACCTCGATCACCACGGCCCGGTTCGAGAGCCGGCGCCGGACCACGACCTCCTCGCCCGGCACGACCCCCATGTCCATGAGCCGCCTGAACCTCCCGCACGGCCGGACGTACGTGATCCGGACCCGTTCGCCCTCGAGGAAGTCGAGCAGGGGCTGCCCCTCGCCCGCCGGGACCGTGCACGGGCGCTCGAAGGGCCTCGGGCAGCGGAGGTGGCCGGCGATCCGCGCGATCGCCTCGTCCGAGACCCCGTGCTCGAGCGTGCAGGCCTCGCGGTCCGCGGCCTCCCGCTCCATCCCGATCTGCTCAAAAAAGCAGGCGAGGGTCCGGTGCCGGCGGGCGATCCGGCGCGCGACCCGCCTGCCCTCGTGATTGAGCCCGTACCGCCCGCCGGGGCCGGGTTCCAGCCGTCCGTTCGTGACCGCTCTCTGGAGGAGCCTCTCGAACGCGTCCGCGTCGAGCCCGAGCCGGGCCGCCAGCGCCGCGTCGTCGGGACGGGGCTCCTCGAGCAGGGCCTCGAGCAGGTCCTCCTCGTGGTCCCGTGACTCCTCCGTCATCGTCATGCAGGTTCTCTGTCTCGACGGTTATGGGTTGTGGACGCCGTCGCATAGACTGATATGGTGGCAGGACATCGTACACTCGGGAGAAGAGCGTGGCGTGCACGAACCGTCAGGTCGCAAAGACCCTCCGGCTGATCGGGCAGCTCCACGAGCTCCGGGGTGACGGCCCGTTCCGGGTCAGGGCGTTCATGGCCGGGGCGGACCTGGTCGAGCGGCTGGAGCGGCCGGTGGCCGGTATGGACGAGGACGAGCTGGTCGGGCTCCCCGGGGTCGGGGAGCGGATCGCCTCCGTGGTGCGCGAGGTCTGCGAGACGGGGACGAGCACCGAGCTCGAGTCGCTCCAGGCCGAGCTCCCCCCCTCGCTCCCCGAGCTGCTCTCGGTCGAGGGGATCGGGCCGAAGACCGCCGGCCGGCTCTGGCGCGAGCTCGGGGTCACCTCGGTGGCCGGGCTCATCGAGGCGGCGAAGCATGGCCGGATCCGGCGACTGAAGGGCTTCGGGCCGAAGCGCGAGGCCGAGCTCCGGCGGGGGGCCGAGCGGTATGCCGGGGCCGGGCATCGGATGAACCGCGCGACGGCCGGGGAGCTGCTGGCCGGGATCGTCGCCGTCCTCGCGCCCGGGCAGTGGGCGGTGGCCGGGTCGTACCGGCGCGGCGCGGCGACGGTCGGCGATCTCGATCTCGTCAGCTGCCAGGACCCCCGCGAGGTGAACCCGCGCCTCCGGGAGATCGCCGACGAGGTGATCGAGGAGGGCGACCGCCGGACCTCGATCCGGTTCCGGGGCGAGCGGGTCGATCTCCGGTTCACGACCCCGGACGCCCTGGGCCCGATGCTCGTCTACCTGACCGGCTCGAAGACCTTCAACATCCGGCTCCGGGACCGGGCCCTGCTCGCGGGGCTCCGGATCAACGAGTACGGGATCGCGGACCGGTCCGGCGCCGGGCTCGCGACCTATCCCTCCGAGGCGGCGATGTTCGCCGCGCTCGACCTGCAGTACATCCCACCGGAGCTCCGGGAGGGCTCCGGGGAGATCGAGGCCGCCGAGCGGAACGCCATCCCCGCGCTCGTCGCCGGCGAGGGGCTCCGGGGCGACCTCCACGTCCACTCGAACTGGTCGGACGGCAGCCTCTCGCTCGCCGAACTGGCGGCCGAGGGTGAGCGGCGGGGTTACGAGTACCTGGCCGTGACGGACCACTCGGAGACGCTCGGGATCGCCCACGGCCTCTCCGAGCGCGACCTGGCCGAGCAGCGGCGAACGATCGAGGCGGTCAACCGGACCTCGGGCTGCTACCTGGTCACAGGGGTGGAGGTCGACATCCTCTCGGACGGCACGCTCGGCCTGCCCGACCGGGCCCTGGCCGACCTGGAGCTGGTGGTCGCGAGCCTCCACTCGGGCCTTCGGCAGGACCGCGACAGGGTGACCCGCAGGGTGGTCGCCGCGTGCGAGAACGAGCACGTCGACGTCATCGGCCACCCGACCGGGCGGCTGATCGGGCGGCGCGAGCCGGCCGCGGTCGACCTCCCTCGGCTGATCGAGGCGGCCGCCTCGACCGGCACCGCGCTCGAGATCAACGCCTCGCCGTACCGGCTCGACCTCGAGGACGTCGCGGTCCGGGCCGCCCGCGACCGCGGGGTCGTGCTCTCGATCGGGACCGACGCGCACCGCCCCGGGGAGCTGAACCACCTCCGGCACGGGCTCGCGACCGCGCGACGGGGGTGGTGCACGCCGGCCGACGTGCTGAACACCCGCCCGCTCGCCGCGCTGCTGGAGGGAACCCGGTGATCCGCCGGCTGTACGAGCGGCACCTGGCGCGCAACCTCGTCGAGCTCCCGGAGAGGATCTGCGTGCTGCTCTCGGACAGGGACCTGGCCGCCGCGCCGGACAAGATCCTGGAGTGCATCGAGTGGTGCCGCGAGGCGGGGCTCACGGGGGTGATCTTCCACATCTCGACCGACGACCCGGCTGGGCTCGAGCCGTGCCTTTCCGGGCTGCGCCGGATCGCCCGGGTGGCCCGCCTCACCCTCCACTGGAAAGAGACGACCGAGACCGCGGGCGAGGGGATGGAGGTGACGGTCGCGATCGGGAAGAGCGGGCGCGACGAGATCGCCGGCTGCATCCGGCGGATGGCCGAGGACGGGGTGGACCCGGACGCGGTGGACGAACGCACGTTCGAGGAGTACCTGACCTTCCCCTACGCGCCCGACCTGGTGATCAAGACCGGGGGGGACCACCTGACCGACTTTTTGATCTGGCAGTCGGTCTACAGCGAGCTCTTCTTCTCGGACGTGAACTGGCCCCTCTTCCGGCGGCTCGACCTGCTCCGGGCGCTGCGCGACTACCAGTCCCGGGCCCGCCGGTTCGGAAAGTGAAAAGGGTGGGTCAGAGGGCGACCGAGAGGGCGACGATCCCGGCAGGCTGGGTCGTGACCCCGCGCCTGACCAGGACCCCGTCGCGCTCGACCCGGACCTCGAGGGGGGCCGTCGTCTGGTCGAGCTTCTGGATGTTGGCCGTGACCATCGTGGCCGGGCCGGTGATCGTCCTGACCTCCGTCCCGGTCCCGACAACCTGGGTCTCGGTGTAGGTCCCGGCCTGCTGGCCGATGGTCCCGGACCAGCCGCCGTCCGAGGAGATGACGACCCGGATCCCGGTCCCGCCGGCCGCCGTGGACGGGGGCGTCGTTCCTGCCGGGGAGGCCGTCTCCGGTGCCCCGAAGGTCGGCGGGAAGAGCCCCGGGATGCCCTGCCCCGCCGTGGGGGAGACCGAAGCGGCGGGCGTCGGCCGAGCGGGGGTCGCGATCGTGTGGACCGGGATCCCCGTGTAGGTGTTGACCCCGTCGGGGGTGGTGCCGGCGCTCTCGCCGCCTCCGGGCGGGAAGAACGCGAAGAGGATCAGGGTGAGCAGGATCACCCCCGCGATCGCCAGGATCCAGGTGGGCCTGATCGAGCGGCCGAGCGCGGCGGGGTCGAAGAGCGGCCCCCGTGCCCGGGGGCTCTTCTTCCGCCGCCCCTTCCGCTGGCGCGCCGCGTTCTCGTCGTAGTCGCGGGGCACGATGATCGGCCCCTCCTCGGTCTTCGCCTCGAGCGACGGGGGGACCGGCCGCTCGGGCTCCGCCGGCACGACCGGCGGTTCCAGCCAGGGGATGATCGCGTCCTCCCCGTCCCCGTCCTTTCGCGAGGGCTCCGGCCGTGACGGGGGGGGCGTCTCGCCGGGCATGGGCCCGGCCGCCCCGCCGGCCGCCGCGGGCGCCGGGGCGGACGGCCCCGGCCACTCATCCCGGACCCGCGCCCGCTCGACCGGGGCGGGCCGGTTCTCGGCCGACCATTCCTCTCTCGGCGGGACCATCCGGCGGAGCGCGGCCTCGGCCCGCGTGGCCGCCCCGGCCCCGTCGGCCGGGGGTTCCGCCCCCAGTTCCTCGATCCCGGGGCTCTCGGCCGGCGGGGCCGCTCCGGGCTCCCGCCCGGCCGGGGCCTCGCCCGTCTCGCGCCTGCGGCGCTGCCTGAGCTCGGTGAGCGGGAGCTGGATCCGTTCCCGCCTCCCCTCTGGCCACGGGGTGACCGGTCCCCGGACAGGCTCCGGGGGAGCGTCCGCAGGGGGCGACCCGGGCCCGGGAGCGACCGCCTCCGCGCTCTCGCCCCGGCGGAGCTGCGCGCCGCAGCGGGTGCAGAACCGATCGTCCGGGCCGCCGATCGCCGCGCCGCACTGATGGCAGAACATGCTTCTGTACTACAGTAGTGCCCCGACACCCTATTAACCGTGCCGAATCCGACCGGCTGTTCAGGCCGCTTCGACCCGCTGGCGGTAGATGCGGACGGCCCGGAGGAGATCGATCCGCCGGAACTGGGGCCAGTACGGTGCGCAGAAATAGACGGCGCACTCGTTCCCGTTCGCCTGCCAGGGTAAAAAGTTCGAGGTCCGGTACTCGTTGCCGGTCCTGATGATCAGGTCCACCGGGGGGAGCGGGGAACCCTCGCCCAGGTTCTCGTCGACGAGCGCCGGCGTGATCTCGTCGGGCCGGACACGCCCGGCGGCGACCTCTCCGAGGATCCGGCGGGCGGCGCTTACGATCTCGTTCCGCCCGCCGTAGGCGAGCGCGACGTTGAGGTGGAAGCGCGAGTACCCGGCCGTCGAGGCCTCCGCCGACTCGATGGCCGCGCGGAGGTCGGGCGGGAGGAGGGCGCGGTCGCCGACGACGCGGACCCGGATCCGGTTCCGGTGCACCCGCTCGTCGGTGATGACGGCGAGCAGCTTCTCGCGGAAGAGCCGGAAGAGCTCGTCGAGCTCGTCCGGGCCGCGGCTGAAGTTCTCGGTCGAGAAGGCGTAGAGCGTGATGTGCTCGATCCCGAGGTCGCAGGCCCACTCCAGGAGCCGCTCGGTCGTGTCCGCCCCGGCGCGGTGGCCGAGCGCGGTGCCGGCGCCCCGGGCGCGCGCGTACCGGCGGTTGCCGTCCTGGATGATCGCGATGTGCCGCGGCACGACCGCGCACTCGCGCTCGAGCATCCGCTCGTAGACCGGCTCGAGCAGGGACCGGAGGCTCACAGCGGGGTCACCTCCACGATCATGCCCCGGTTGGGGTAGCGCTCGACGACCGCCATGGCCCCGGAGACCGCGCCCCGCCCCGCGGCCAGGCGGTCCCAGGCGAGCTCGACCGCCCCGTCGACGACCGCGTACTCCTCCCCGGAGAGCCCGAGGGCGGCGACGGCCTCGTCGACCCCGCCGTCGGGCCGGATCAGGCCGTAGACCACGGTCCCGTCCTCCGAGACCTCGTCGAACGGCCGGGCCGTGTTGACCGCGATCCTGAGCATCCGTCTCCGGAGCTGGACCGCGTCCTTGAACGCCGAGGAGCAGAACCGGACCTTCTCGTGGCCCAGGAGGGGGCGCGCCCAGGCCTCCGCCCCGGCGACCGCGTTCCCGGCGGGGTCGGCGAGTTCCAGCCCCCGCGCCCTCATCCCGTCGGCGCAGGTGTCCCCCCACTCGAGCTCGTTGATATTGAGGAAGTCGACGAGCGGGAGGAGAGCGGCGAGCGCCTCGATCCCGGGGAGGGACGGGACCTCGATTCCGACCGCGAACCCGAGCGAGCGGGCGGCCCGGACCGCGCCCGGGTACGGCGTCTCCAGGATCCGGCCCCAGTCGGCGTGGGGCGGGTGGAGCCGGAGCTCGTCGACGAGCCCGACGAGGGGACGGAGGTCGTCCGCGGTCGGCGCCTGTCCGGTGTAGAGGTGGACCTGGTGGGCGGGGCCGAAGGCCTCCTTGAGGACCCGACAGCAGTGCGCCACCCGCTCCGGGACCAGGAGCGGGTCCCCCCCGGTCACGCCGGTCCCGAGCGCCGACATGGCCCGGGCCTCGGCCAGGAGGTCGTCGTCGGAAGAGACCTCGCGGTCGTTCGCCCAGACCCGGTCGACGCCCTTCCGGTCGGCCGAGAGGGGGCAGTACCAGCAGCCCCGTTCGCAGCGCCCGGTCACGAAGAGGACGAGTTTCGCCCCCTCGCGGCAGAGCAGGCAGCCCGGCGCGATGTAACGGTCACCGGTCCCCCGCATGACCGTAGTGATCGACGCCGGGGATAATCAGGATATGCGTCCCGTACCGACAGCGTGATTAGCGAGCCCCCCCAACCTCTCGGGATAGATGGCTGTCGCGGACAGGGGGCAGCGCCCCCGGTTTCTCTCGCTCTCGGACGACGAGCAACCGCGGCTCTCGCCGACGGCCGTCGCGTTCCTCGTGGTCTTCCTGGTGGTGGTCGGCGCCGCGATCGGCGCGGTCCTGCTCTACCTCGGGGTCTTCGCCGGCCAGGGCCCCCCGCTCGAGATCGAGGTCGGCTACGACGGCGAGACCCTCCGGGTCCACCACGCGGGCGGCGTCGACCTGGCCCCGGGAGACTTCCGGCTCCTGGTCGACGGGGAGGATCGGACACGGGACGCCCGCCTGGAGTCGGGGACCGGGAACTTCTCGGCCGGGAGGACCCTGGTCCTCCCGGCCCCCTCGCCGGTCCAGGGGGTCGTGGTCCGGTACGAGGGGGACGAAGGTCCGCGCGGCCCGATCGCCCGGCGCTACGCCGAGGCGTTCGTGCCGACGGGTGCCGACGACCCCTGGGCGATGCCCTTCCCCCCGGAGCCCCGCTCGACCCCGAGGGCGGCGGAGGTCCCGCCGCCGGAGTACGCGTTCCCGCCCGCGCCGGCCCCCCTCCCGCTCCCCGGGGAGCCCCGCGACGGGCTCGTCTTCGTGGCCGCGGCCGACTCGCCGGCGATTCCGCCCGGGACGGTCCTGTACTGCGACGGGAGCAGCGACGAGGAGGAGATCAACGGGGCGCTCGTCCGGGCCGGGACGGTCGTGCTCCTCGAGGGGACGTTCCACCTCTCGCGCCGCGTCTCCGTCCCGTCCAACACGACCCTGATGGGGCTGGGAAAAGCCCGGACCGTGCTCGCCTTCGAGAACGCGGCCGACCCGTACCAGCCGATCCAGGTCGCGGCGCCGCACGTCACGATCCGGGACCTGCAGCTCCAGGGGCAGGGGTTCATCCGCGTCTCCGCGAGCCACGTCCGGGTCCGGGACGTGCTGGCCACGAGCCGGATGCCGGACGGGCGCCGCCTCCCCTCGGGCGGGAACGGGATGTTCTTCGTCTGGGCCGACCGGGACGATATCGAGGACGTCGAGTTCTACGGGTGCACGGCCTACGACTGCTCGACCCACGGGTTCAACATGAACCAGGACTTCACGGACAGGGTGCCGCGGACGGTCCGGGGGGCCCGGTTCGTGAACTGCTACGCGGCCCTCTGCGGGCACGGCGTGGCCGGGGGCTCGCGCTCGGAGTGGACCACCGGGTTCGACCTCCAGGAGGGGCAGGACCTGGTCGACTGCCGGGTGGTCAACTGCATCGCCGAGTCGAACTGGGAGTCCGGGTTCCACGCGGAGCCCGGATCCCGCGTCGACGCGTCCGGCCGGGAGATCGGGCCGCGCACCGTGTGCGAGGGGCTCGTCCTCGAGAACTGCATCTCGAAGAACAACGGCTGGCGGAACACGGCGCCCGGCCGGTTCTTCATGTCGGGGTTCTACGTCCACCGCAACGCGAACCTGACGGGCTGCCAGTCGTTCCACAACCGGAACGCCGGGTTCTACGTCCAGGGCGGCGAGGACCTGCTCTTCGAGGACTGCACGGACCGGGGCTCGACCTACGGCTGGCTGATCGTCAAGGCGAGCCGGGAGATCACGCTCCGGAACTGCACCTCGGACCGGGCGGGGGTCTGGGCGCTCTGGGCTGCCTACGCGAGCCGTCTCTCGATCGAGGACTTCACCCAGACCGGCGCGGGGTCGGCCCGGGGGGTCCAGTCCATGCTCGGCTGGTACAAGGACGACCCCCGGTACAGCCGGGCGGTCACGGACTCCGTCTTCAGGATCGCGGCCTCGGGGCCGGCCGGCACGGTCCCGATCACCCGCGAGGGGAGGGGGAACCGCTACGAGATCGAAGCGCCCGGCGGGTAGTTTGATGTTTCGGGAGCCCGTACCACTCAGCTGATGATGCCTCCGGAGAGTCGGGAGAGACGCGCCTGTTTCATCTTCGATCTCCACGTGGGCCTCCCGCTCCGTCCGGCGCCGCTCCCCCGGGCCGGGCGGGGCTCCGCCGTCGCCTCCTATCTCGAGACCGACCTCGGGGGACCGGTCAGCGAGCTCGCGGCCCGCGCGATCCTCCCGGCCTCGGACGTCCTCGCCGCCGCCCTCGACCGGGGGTTCTCGTGCGCCCTCTCGGTCTCGGGGACGACCGTCGACCTGCTCGAGGCGCACGCCCCGGACGCGCTCGCCGCCCTGGCCCGCGTGGCGGGCCACCCGAGGGCGGAGGTGCTCGCCGCCCCGTACCACCACGGCATCGCCGGCCTCATCCCCGACCGGGCCGAGTTCGTCGACGAGGTGGTCCGCCACCGTGAGCGGATGCGCGAGGTCTTCGGGGCGTCCCCGGCGGTCTTCACGCCGCCGGAGCTCTGCGCGACCGGGACGATGGCCGACGCGCTCCCGGAGACGGGGTGCACGGCCATCCTGACCGAGCCGCGCTGGTGCCTGCCCCGGGACCTGGACCCGGCCCTGGTCTACCGCGCGGGGTCGGCACGGGTCCTGCTCCGGCACTGCGCCCTCTCGGACGACCTCGCCGCGCGGTTCTTCTCTCCGGGGTGGGACTGCTCCCCGCTCTCGCCCGCAACCTACGCGGGCTGGGTCGCCGGGACCCCGGGCGAGTGCGTCACGGTCGGGCTCGACCTGGACCTGCTCGGCGACGGCGGGCTCCTGGAGTTCTGGGAGGCGCTCCCGGAGGAGCTGGCGGCGCTCGGGGTCGAGACCGCGACCCCGTCCGCGGTCCTGGCCGACCGCCCGGCCGACCTTTTGGGCCCGGAGCGGGAGGTCTCCTGGAGCGCGCCCGACGGGGGCGAGTCCTGGCTCGAGACCATCTTCCAGCACTCGGCCGCGGAGGCGCTCGCCCGGGCGGGGGCCTGGCTCCCCGGGCGGGAGGTCTGGCGCCACCTCTCCTCGACCGACCACTTCCGGGCGATGGCGATGCGGGCCGGCGGGTGCGGTCGCCGCGAGGTTACGGTCGACCACGGGGCGACGGTCGAGGCCTTCGCCCGGTTCATGCGGGCGCTCTCCGCGCTCGAGGCCCGGTCCGCCGTCCGGACCCGTTCCCGGCGGGCCGCGATGGCCCTGCGCGCCCTGCCGCCCGAGGCGGCGTTCGTCTTCTCCCGCGGCGGCTGCGGGGCGGGATACGCGGCGCACAGCCTGGCCGAGTGCCTCGAGCAGCTCGCGTTCACAGACGAACAGGTCGTCGCCGACCACCTCGCGCGGGGCGACTTCTCCCGCTGGTGCGAGGACGTGCTCGGGGACCGGGTCCTCGCAGTGCAGGTGAGAGAATGCCGGAATCGAGAGGAGTTGCAGCAGACGATGCAGGGGCGGGCAGACGAACTGGTCCGCAGAAGATCGCGTTCTTCTGCTGGGAGTCCCTCCACGCGGTGAGGGTCGGCGGGCTCGCGCCCGCGGCGACCGAGCTCGCCGAGAGCCTGGCATCCCGGGGCCTCGAGGTCCACTTCTTCACCCGGGCGGGCAGCGAGACCCGGGGCGACCGGGCGGTGATCGAAGGCGTCACCTACCACTTCTGCCGTCCCGAGGGCCCCAACATCGTCGACTACTGCCGGTCGATGTCGGCCCGGATGGTCGAGGCCTTCCGCCGGGAGGACGACCCCCCGTTCGACGTGCTCCACTTCCACGACTGGCACGCGGTGGACGCGCTCCACGAGCTCCGGGACCGGGTCACGGTCTTCTCGTTCCACTCGACCGAGTACGGCAGGAACGGGGGCTCTTTCGGGGGCTGGTGGGAGTTCGACGAGATCTCGGGCAAGGAGTGGTACGCCGGCTTCGTCTCGACCCTGGTGATGACCGTCTCGCACCACACGCGGACCGAGGTGATGTGGCTCTACGGGGTGCCGGGGTGGAAGTGCGCGGTGGTCCCGAACGGGGTCCGGCCCGAGCGGTTCTGGAGGCCCGTCGACCCCGGGTCCGTCAAGAAGCGCTACGGGATCCACCCGCTGGCCCCGCTCGTCCTGTTCGTCGGCCGGCTCGCGTTCCAGAAGGGGCCGGACCTCCTGCTCGAGGCGGTCCCCCACGTGCTCCGGAAGCGCTGGGACGTCCAGTTCATCGTCGCGGGGACCGGGCAGATGGCGGAGGACCTCCGGGAGCGGGCGCGGGGCCTCCCCGTCCAGTTCCCCGGGTACGTCTCGGGCGAGGACCACCTGGACCTCCTGAACGCCGCGGACGTCGTGGTGATCCCGAGCCGGAACGAGCCGTTCGGCCTGGTCCTGACCGAGGCCTGGTCCGCGGAGCGGTGCGTGGTCGCGACGGACGTCGGCGGGCTCTCGGAGAACATCGAGCCGTTCGTCGACGCGATCCGGGTGCCGGTCCACCCCGAGTCGATCGCCTGGGGGATCAACTACGTGATCGACAACCCGCAGTACATCCGGTCGCTCGGGCGGGCGGGCCGGAAGAAGGTCGTGGAGCGGTTCGACTGGGACCTGGTGACCGGGGAG
Source organism: Methanospirillum sp. (assembly GCA_012728895.1). Classification (GTDB taxonomy): domain Archaea; phylum Halobacteriota; class Methanomicrobia; order Methanomicrobiales; family Methanospirillaceae; genus UBA288. The sequence continues at coordinate 35,055 of JAAYEG010000040.1, forward strand.
GCCCTCGAGGTCTACGCGCGCGCGCAGGCCCTACGGGCCCGTTAGGGGGGAGCCTGGCATGACGGACGCGGTCCTCCCCCTCGCGCCGCTCTCGGAGTTCGACCGGCACCTCTTCCGCGAGGGGACCCATTTCTCGCTCGCGTCGGTGCTCGGGGCCCACCCCGGCGCCCTGGACGGCGAGCGCGGGACCGCGTTCCGTGTCTGGGCCCCGAACGCGGCCCGCGTCTCGCTCCTCGGCGACTTCAACGGCTGGCACCCCGACGCCCATCCGCTCCATCCGGCCGGGGACGGGACGGGGCTCTTCTCGGGCTTCGTCCCGGGTCTCGGTCCGGGCGAGCGCTACAAGTACCGCGTCGCGTCGCGCCACGCCGGGTTCGTCTCGGACCGGGCCGACCCGGTCGCGTTCGCGGCCGAGCACCCGCCCGGGACGGCGTCCCGGGTCGCGGACCTCTCGTACACCTGGTCGGACGGGAGTTGGCTCGCGGAGCGGGGGTCCCGGCAGTCCCGCGAGGCACCTGTCTCGTGCTACGAGGTCCACGCCGGCTCCTGGCGGCGGGACCCGTCCGAGCCGGGCCGCCCGCTCTCGTGGGGCGAGCTGGCCGACCCCCTGGTCGACCACGTCGCCGACCTGGGGTTCACCCACGTCGAGCTGATGCCGGTGATGGAGCACCCGTTCTACCCCTCCTGGGGCTACCAGTGCCTGGGCTACTTCGCCCCGACCGCGCGGCACGGGGCGCCGCAGGACCTGATGCGCTTTATCGACCGGCTCCACCAGGCAGGGATCGGGGTGATCCTGGACTGGGTCCCGAGCCACTTCCCGACCGACGGGCACGGGCTCGCCTTCTTCGACGGGACGCACCTCTACGAGCACGCCCACCCGCTCCAGCGGCTCCACCCCGAGTGGGGGTCGGCCGTCTTCAACCTGGGGCGCAACGAAGTCCGGGCGTTCCTGGGCTCCTCGGCCCGTTTCTGGGTCGAGCGCTACCACGCGGACGGCCTCCGGGTCGATGCGGTCGCGTCGATGCTCTACCTCGACTACGGGCGGAGGCCCGGGGAGTGGGTCCCGAACGTCCACGGCGGGCGGGAATCGCTCGAGGCGGTCTCGTTCCTCCGGGAACTGAACCACGCGGTCCTGGCCGCGCACCCCGGGACGCTGATGTGCGCCGAGGAATCGACGGCCTGGCCGCTCGTGACCCGCCCGCCGTACACGGGCGGGCTCGGCTTCTCGCTCAAGTGGAACATGGGCTGGATGCACGACTCGCTCGCCTACTTCGCGCGGGACCCGGTCTTCCGGCGGTACCACCACGGCGAGATGACCTTCTCGACCGCCTACGCCTGGAGCGAGGACTACGTGCTCCCGCTCTCGCACGACGAGGTGGTCCACATGAAGGGCTCGCTCCTCGACCGGATGCCGGGCGACGACTGGCAGCGGCGGGCGAACCTCCGCCTCCTGCTCGGGCACCTCTTCACGCACCCGGGCAAGAAGCTCCTCTTCATGGGCGGCGAGTTCGGGCAGGAGGCGGAGTGGAACTTTGACGCCTCGCTCGACTGGCACCTGCTCGCCGACGAGCGGCACGCCGGGATCCTCCGGTTCACCCGGGACGCCGCGCGGCTCTACCGGGACCTGCCCGCCCTCCACGAGCGCGACCACGACCCGGGCGGCTTCGCCTGGGTGGTGGGCGGGGACGCGGACCAGTCGGTCTTCGTTCACCTCCGTCGGGGGGCCGCGCCCGGCGCGGCGGCGCTCGTGGTCCTGAACGCGACCCCGGTGACCCGGCACCCCTACCGGGTCGGGGTGCCGTGCCCGGGCCGGTGGCGGGAGGTGCTGAACAGCGACGCCGCGGAGTACGGCGGGTCCGGGGCCGGGAACCTGGGCGGGGTTCCGGCCGAGCCGGTCCCGTCCCACGGCTACCCGCAGTCGCTCGTGCTGGTGCTGCCCCCGCTCGCCTGCCTGGTGCTGGTCCCGGAGGGGGCGTGACCGACCGAGCGGTCTGCGTCCACGGCCACTTCTACCAGCCGCCGCGCGAGGACCCCTGGCTCGAGGAGGTGGACCTCCAGCCCTCGGCCGCCCCGTTCCCGGACTGGAACGAGCGGGTCACGGCCGAGTGCTACCGGCCCTTCACGGCGGCGCGGGTGCTCGCGCCCGACGGTCGGATCTCGTCGATCGTCAACCTCTTCTCGCGCTGCTCGTTCAACGTCGGCCCGACCCTGCTCACCTGGCTCGAACGGAGGGCTCCCGACGTCTACGCCGCGGTCCTGGAGGCCGACCGCGAGGCCCTCGCGCGGTACGGCCACGGGGCCGCGCTGGCCCAGGGCTACCACCACGCGATCCTGCCGCTCGCGGACCCGCGCGACCGCGTCACCGAGGTGGCCTGGGGGGTCCGCGACTTCGAGCGCCGGTTCGACCGCCCCCCCGAGGGGTTCTGGCTCCCCGAGCTCGCGGTCGACGTCCCGACCCTGGAGGCGCTCGCGGCCCACGGGATCCGGTTCACGCTCCTGGCGCCCCACCAGGCGGCGCGGGTCCGGGTCCCCGGGGGCGCCTGGCGGGAGGTGGACCGGCTCTCGCTCGACCTCTCCCGCCCGTACCGGTGCCCGCTTCCCTCCGGTGACTCGATCGCGGTCTTCTTCTACGACGGGGCGACGGCCGACGCGCTCGCGTTCGGGGACCTGCTCTCGAACGGCTCCCGGTTCTCGGACCGCCTGGCCCGGGGGCTCTCGGGCGAGGACCGGGCCCAGCTGGTCTCGGTCGCGGTCGACGGCGAGACCTTCGGCCACCACAGGAAGTTCGGGGAGATGGCGCTCGCCCGGGCCCTCGCGGAGCTGGAGGGGCGCCACCGGCTCCGGGTGACGGTCTACGGCGAGTTCCTCGAGGCCCACCCGCCGGAGCGGGAGGTCCAGGTGCGGGAGCTGACCTCCTGGTCGTGCGCGCACGGGGTCGAGCGCTGGCGGGCGGACTGCGGCTGCGCGACCGGGACCCACCCGGGCTGGTCGCAGGCCTGGCGCCCGGTCCTCCGCCGGGCCCTCCAGGACCTGCGCGACCGGCTCCGGCCGGCGTTCGAGGCGGGGGCCGGCCCCCTCCTGTCCGACCCCTGGAGGGCCCGGGACGCCTACATCGACCTGGTCCGCGATCCGTCCGGCCCCGCCCGGGAGGCGTTCTTCGCGGCGCACGCCGCCCGCCCCCTCTCCCCGGGCGAGGAGCACCTGGTCCTCGCGCACCTGGAGCTCCAGCGCCACCTGCTGATGTGCTTCACCTCGTGCGGCTGGTTCTTCGACGACATCGCGGGGATCGAGCCGGTCCAGGTCCTCCGGTACGCGGCCCGGGCCTGCCAGCTCGCCCGCCACCTCTCCCTGCCCGACCCCGCCCCGGCCCTGGTCGAGGCGCTCCGGGGGGCGCGAGGCAACACGCCGGCCGCCCCGGACGGGGCCGCGGTCTGGGCGCGGCAGGTCGCGCCGGCCGAGCTCGACTGGCCGCGGCTCGCGGCCCACCTCGCCGTGAAGGCGCTCTGGGCCGACGCGCCCTGCGCGTTCCGGGAGGGGCCGTACGCGGTCGCGTGCGAGGCCTGCGACCGCTCGGCGGACGGCGACCGCCTCTTCGCGGCCGGCGCCCTCGGAGTCGAGGCCTCGCGGACCCTGGAGTGCCGGGCTTTCTCGTTCGGGGTCCTCGTCGGTCCGGACGGGGCGGCCAGGGTCGGCATCGGCCCGCCGGGGTCCCCCGTCTGCCCGGGCCCGGACCGGCTTGCGGAGTCCTTCCCCGACCACCTCTACGGGCCGGAGGCGCTCGGGCTCCGGGCGCGGCGGGACCTCTACGAGCGGCTGATGCGCCGGGCGGCCGACGAGACCACGGTGACCTGCGCCCCGCTCGCGGCCGGCCGCCGGCCGCTCCTCGCCGCCCTCGCCCCGCTCGGGCTCGTCCCGCCCCCCTCGTTCGCGGCGCCGGTCGCGCTCGCCCTCGAGGGGGAGGTCCTCGCGCTCCTCGGCTCCGCGCCCTGCGATACGGCCCGGCTCGCCCCGGCCGCCGCCGGGCTCGCCCCCCTCGCCGGGCTGTACGACGCCCCGCGGCTCCGCCGGGCGCTCGAGGAGGCCCTCCGCGGGGCGCTGGAGCGGGCCGCTGCCGGGTTCCCGGACCCGTCGCCGCTCGCGGAGTTCTCGCGGATCGTCGCCGCCGCGGGGCCGCTCGCGCTCCAGCCCGATCTCTGGTCCCTTCAGAACCTATACATGGCGACCGCGCAGAAGTACTATTCACCCATGGCAGCAGACGGGCGACGGGGAGGGGACCTGCCGGGCCCCCGCGAACGGGCGTGGGAGGCCCGGTTCGCCCGGCTCGCCGGGTTCCTCGGGGTGCGCCTCCCGTGAGCGGCGCCGTCCTTTCCCGGCGCACGAGCGGGGTGCTCTGCCACGTCACCTCGCTCCCCTCGCGGTTCGGGTGCGGCGACCTGGGGCCGGCGGCCCACCGGTTCGCCGACCTGCTGGCCGACGGAGCGCAGTCCCTCTGGCAGGTCCTCCCGCTCGCCCCAACAGGGCCGGGCAACTCGCCGTACGCGAGCCCCTCGGTCTTCGCGGGGAACACGCTCCTCGTGTCTCCCGAGTCTCTCGCGGCGGACGGCTACCTGGACCCGGGGGAGCTCGCCTCCCCGCCGGCCTTCCCCGGGGGCCGGGTCGACTACGGAACCGTCGCCGCCTGGAAAAACCCGCTCCTCGCCCGGGCTGCCCGGCGGCTGCTCGAGAACCCGCCGCCCGGTTTCGAAACGTTCCTGGCCCGCGAGGCCGGCTGGCTCGAGGACCACTGCCTCTTCGTGGCCTGCCGCGAGAGGTACGGCGGCGTCCCCTGGCCCGACTGGCCCGCCGGGCTCGCGGTCCGCGAGCCCGGCGCCCTCGAGGCGGCCAGCGAAAGCCTCCGGGAGCGGTGCGAGGTCGAGCAGGCGCTCCAGTTCCTCTTCGACGGGCAGTGGCGGCGGCTCCGGGAGCACTGCGCAGCCCGCGGCATCGGCCTTGTCGGGGACCTTCCGATCTACGTCACCTGGGACTCTGCCGACGTCTGGGCCCGGCCCGGGCACTTCCGGCTCGACGCCGCCCTCCGACCCGAGGCGGTCGCGGGCGTGCCCCCGGACTACTTCTCGGCCGACGGCCAGCGGTGGGGCAACCCGCTCTACCGCTGGGAGGTTCACCGCGACGGGGGCTACGCCTGGTGGACGGCCCGGCTGGCCCGCGCGGCCGCCCTCTTCGACGTCGTCCGGCTCGACCACTTCGTGGGCTTCGCCGAGTACTGGGAGGTCCCGGCCGGCGAGCCGACCGCCCGGAACGGGGCCTGGCGGCCCGGCCCGGGGAGAGATCTCTTCCGGCCCGTCCTCGACGCCCTCCCCTCGCTCGCCCTGGTGGCCGAGGACCTGGGGCACGTCACCCCCGGCGTCACCGCCCTGCGGGAGGCGCTCGGGGTCCCCGGGATGCGCGTCCTCCTCCTCGGGCTCGGGACGGGGATGGCCGCGAGCCCGCACGCGCCCCACCACCACGAGCGGGAGACGGTCCTCTATTCCGGGACCCACGACAGCCCGACCGCCGCCGGCTGGTGGGAGGAGGCCTCCCCCGAGGACCGGGCCGCCCTCGACCGCTACCTCGGGCGGACGGTGGGGCGCGCGGAGGTCGCCGACGCGCTGATCCGGCTCTGCATGCAGTCGGTCGCGGCGACGCTCATCGTCCCGCTCCAGGACCTGCTCGGGCTCGGCTCCGGCGCCCGGATGAACACCCCGGGGACGGCCTTTGGGAACTGGGAGTGGCGCTGCCCGGAGGGCGCGCTCACCCCCGCCCTGGCGGCCCGCCTCGCCGACCTGGCGGCGACCTACGACCGGGCGCCGCGCCCCCCCTCCGAACCCCCACGGACGTGATCTCCATGGAACGATACCCCGACTTCCCCCAGATCCCCGAGCGGCTCTCGGGGCTCGTCGACCTCGCCTACAACCTCTGGTGGTCCTGGCACCCCGAGGCCCGCCTGCTCTTCAAGCAGCTCTCGCACCCGCTCTGGAAGGAGTGCGTCCACAACCCGATCCGGCTCATGCACCACCTCCCGGCGGACGTCTTCGACGAGGCGGCCACGGACCCGGACTACCTCCTCCGCTACGACATCGTGATGCACCGGTTCCGCCGGTACATGGACGAGCGGAACGGGTGGTTCCAGGAGGCCTACGGCGAGGGGGGGAACGGGATGCGGATCGCCTACTTCTCGGCCGAGTTCGGGCTCCACCACTCGCTCCCGTTCTACGCCGGCGGTCTCGGGTTCCTGGCGGGGGACCACCTCAAGGAGTGCTCCGACCTCCACGTCCCGGTGGTCGGGGTCGGGTTCATGTACGCGGACGGCTACCTCCACCAGAGGCTCACCCCCGACGGCTGGCAGGAGGACATCGTCGAGACCCTGGACCGGGCGGCCGCGCCGATCACGCAGGTCGCCGGCCCGGACGGGAAGCCGCTGGAGGTGACCGTCCCCCTGATGGACCCGGACCTCCTGGCCTACGTCTGGCGGGTCGACGTGGGCCGGGTCCCGCTCTATCTCCTGGACACGGACCACCCCGCGAACCCCCCGGAGTACCGCTCGATCTCGAGCCGGCTCTACACCGGGGACCGCGAGCTCCGGCTCCGGCAGGAGATCGTGCTCGGGGTCGGCGGGCGGCGGATGCTCGCGGCCCTGGGGGTCGAGTTCTCGGCGGTCCACCTCAACGAGGGCCACCCGGCCTTCGCCCTGCTCGAGCTCCTCCGCGAGCGGGTCGAGGAGGGGACCCCGTTCGACCAGGCGGTCCGCGAGGTGCGCGGGACCTCGATCTTCACGACACACACCCCGGTCCCGGCCGGGTTCGACGTCTTCTCCGACGACCTGATCACGAAGGCGTTCAACTCCTACCCCGCGTCGCTCGGGCTCTCGACCGAGGAGTTCCTCTCGCTCGGGCGCGACCCCGCCTCCCCCGGCTCGGGGTTCAACATGGCGATGCTCGCGCTCCGGCTCTGCGGGCACGCGAACGCGGTCTCGGAGCGGCACGGCCAGGTCTCGCGCGAGCTCTTCGGCGGGCTCTGGCCGGGCCGGCCGATTGACCAGGTCCCGGTCGGCTCGATCACGAACGGGGTCCACCTCCCGACCTGGCTCAACTCCCGGATGGCCGCGCTCTTCGACCGCCACTTCTTCGAGACCAGCCCGAACTGGCTCGAGGAGCACGACGTTTCGGCGATCTGGAAGCTGGTCGACGCGATCCCGGACGGCGAGCTCTGGAACCTCCACATCGCGCTCAAGGCGAAGCTCCTGAACCGGATGCGCGAGCGGCGCCGGCGGGTCTTCGCGGGCGGGAACGAGGACCCGGGCCGGTTCGTGGCCGAGGGGGTGATGATGGACCCGTCGGTCCTGACGATCGGGTTCGCCCGCCGGTTCTCGACCTACAAGCGGGCCGACCTGGTCTTCCGGGACCCCGAGCGGCTCCGGCGGATCCTGACCCACAAGAAGCGGCCGGTCCAGCTGATCTTCGCGGGGAAGGCGCACCCGAGCGACGAGGAGGGGAAGCGGATGCTCCAGCGGATCTACGGGTTCGCCCGCCGGCCCGAGTTCGAGGGGCGGATCGCGTTCCTGGAGGACTACGGCGAGCAGACCGCGCAGTACCTGGTCCACGGCGTCGACGTCTGGCTCAACAACCCGCTTCCGCCGATGGAGGCCTCGGGGACGAGCGGGATGAAGGCCGCGATGAACGGGGTCGTGAACTGCTCGATCCTGGACGGCTGGTGGCTGGAGGGCTTCAACGGCGTGAACGGCTGGGCCTTCGGGGGCGAGGCGCAGGGCGGGGACCGGTCGAACTCCGACGCGGAGGCGATCTACCGCCTGCTCGAGGAGGAGATCACCCCGCTCTACTACCGGAAGGGGCTCGACGGGGTGCCGCACGACTGGGTCCGGCTGATGAAGGCCTCGATCCGGTGCTGCGCCCCCCGCTTCTCGGCCCGCCGGATGGTCAAGGAGTACGTCGGGCACTACTACCCGCACCTGCTCAGCTGCGCGGCCTCGGGGTTCGAGGTCTGCCCGGTCGACCCCCCTGAACTCTCTCTCGCCGGCCGGGAGGGATAGGCCCCGCCCCTCGCCGGGAACCGCCGGCCCGGGGCAGGGAAGCCGGCGATTTATCCCCCCCCGCGGCCCCGGTCCAGGACGAGAGAAAAGCAACATTTATGATAACTTTCTGCATATAGTTCCCGTAATGGCTGCGCCGGGGAGGGTGCGGAGCGAGGACGCGCTGTCGGAGATCGTCGGGTTCGTGCTGGTCCTGGCGCTGGTGGTCGTGGCCTCGACCCTCTACCTGATGTACGTGGTGCCGGCCGAGGGCCGGGAGGACGAGATCACCCAGATGAACGAGGTCCAGGACCGGTTCGTCAGCTACAAGACGAGCGTGGACGGGCTCTGGATGCGCTCGCTGGCCGACCTCTCCGTGGCCGGGACGCGCGGCGTCTCGCTCTCCACCTCGTTCGACCTGGGGACGGGCGGGGGCAACACCCAGTCGAGCGGGCTCTTCCTCTCGTTCATGCGGCCGATCGGGACGGCCGCGAATATGCGGACGCAGATAGGCACGGAACCGACCGATACCATAGAGGATCGAATCGGTCTGCGGCTGAACGAAGATGAATACTATTTTGCGAACGATGCGGAATTCAACGAGGTGCCCGTCGGATCCCTGAGCTACCACACGGACAATTACTACTGGATCCAGCAGAACTACATCTACAAGCTCGGCGGGGTGTTCCTGGAGCAGCCCGGCGAGGGCGTCTCGGTCAAGGTTGCGCCGCCCATCGCCATCTACCAGGTGAAGAACGCGTTGAACGACCCGCCCAGCGATGCGGTGAAGGTCAGCCTCTCGCTCGTCAACATCACGAGCCCAAGTTCGACCGTCGGCGGTACCGGGCCCCTGCGCGTCGAGACGCGCCTCCGAGAGTCGGTGGTCGCATCCTACCGGAACGAACCTTTGAAGGAAGTCGTGTTTTGGGTCTACGCAAAAGATGAGTTCTGGGCGGATGCCTGGTTGCAGGTCTTTCACGATCTAAAAAGGAAGTGCCCGGTCTCTAATCCAGACGAGTGGATCGATATCGAACAGGATAATTCCGATCCACGGATGGTCACGCTACACGTCTCTCATAAACCGGGCGGGGTCCCGTCCCCGACGAGCGACGTGTTCCTCGACCTTTCCGAAGCGACGCTCCAGGTGACGTTCGAGTATGACGAGTAGGGAGGACGCTGTCTCGGAGGCCATCGGGGGCGTCCTGCTCATTGCACTCGTGGTCATCGGCGCGGCCATCGTGGGCACGTACGTGGCATCGCAGCCCCTGCCCGAGAAGATCCCCAAGGTGCAGTTCGGCGTCAAAGAGTATCAGAAGAATATCTACCTCGAGCACGAGGGCGGAGAGAGCCTTATCAATGGATCTTTTTCTGTCGTGGTCGACGGTCAGCGTATCCCCCCTGGCAAGTGGGAGATCGTATCCGGTGATGACACGTGGAACCTTGGGGATAGGATCAAGATTGATGAAGAGTATGAAGGAGCCAAATCGGTCGGCCTCGTCTACAGCGGGGGTTCGGGCGAGACGCTGCTGCGTTCTTCCAGCTCACCGTGGGGATTTGAGTACTCGCCCCCGTTCCCGGATCCGTTCGAGGTCATCGAGGATCCCTACGAGGTTCGCGATATCCCAGATTGGCCGGGGAACTTCACCAACCTGTCCTACGACTGGCCCGTCACCGCTGAGCCGCAACCGACCTTTACGCCGGCGAACTCCAAGCACGTGTACGTCGCCGCGAAAGACTCGACGATCACGCCCCCCGAACCTCCGCTCTTCATCTGCGACGGGGTCGACGACGAGCGCGAGATCAACGACGCGATCGCCATTGCACAGGGAGGAGTCGTGGAGCTGCTCGACGGCACCTTCCGCTGCCACGGGCGGATCATCCTCCGCGACGACACCTCGCTCTACGGCCAGGGGTCACTGGATACCGCGGTCGAGATAACGGCGAAGAACGGCGGCTCGGGGTACCTGCCGGTGACCATCAACGCGAACAACGTGAACGTCGGGTATTTTTCGCTCCACGGGAACGGCTTCGTCATGGTCACGAAGAGCCACGTCCGGGTCCACGACATCACCGCGACCAGCATCGACCTGGACGGCAAATGGCACAAGGCCTCGGGGAACGGGATGTTCTTCGTCTGGGTCGCCCCGCCCGAGATCCAGGTCGATGACGTCGAGTTCTACCTCTGTCGGGCGGTCCGGTGCCACACCCACGGGTTCAACATGAACCAGTACTATGATGACCGGGTGGTGCGGGCCACCACGAACATCCGGTTCGTCGGATGCCATGCGGTCAAGTGCGGCTACGGTGTCGCCGGCGAACCGGGCATCCCGGCATCGGTCACGTCCACGAACGAGTCCCGCTCGGAGTGGATCACCGGTTTCGACTTCCACGAGTGGCAGGACCTCGTCAACTGCGAGGTCGTGGAGTGCGTCGCCGCCGACAACTGGGAGTCCGGGTTCCACCTCGAGCCCGGCGCCCGGTACACGGAGCCGCCGGGCCCGTGGACCGTCTCGAAGAACATCGTCTTCCGGGACTGTGCGAGCATCGACAACGGACAGCGGAACACCTACAAGAACCACTTCTTCATGTCGGGCTACTACCTCTCGCGGGACACCGACCTACACAACTGCTACTCAGAGAACAACCGGAACTGCGGCTACTACGTCCACAGCGGGAAGGACAGCTCGTTCACGGATTGTAGGGACGTCGGGAGCACCTACGGGTGGAAGGTCTGCAAGGCGAGCGAGGATATATCGATCGCGGACTGCACCAGTGAGAACAACCCCCGCTGGGCCCTCTGGCTCTCGTTCTCGAAGCGCATCTCCGTGACCAACTTCGTCCAGAGTAACGTCGCCGGGGACCGGGGATACCAGAACATCCTGGGGTGGTACAAGGACGAGGCGAAGTACCAGCTGCCGGTCACGGACTCGAAATTCGTCATCACGGCCTATGGAAACACCATGCCGATCATCAACAGGGCAGGGAACGGCAATACCTATGACCTCTCTTACGGGTGAGCCGTACGGCCTGCCTGGCTCAGGACAGGCAGGATTGCCCTGCTCTGTGTTCAAAACGGCGCCTGCCGGCCTGTCTTCACGTCGGGTCAACGTTTCAAAAGGTTAAAGTAGGTGAACCATAGAATGGAGAGTCGGAGCACCAGGGGACGGAGGTCTCACGAGGACGGTATCTCGGAGGTCGTCGGCTTCGTGGTCATCCTCGCGGTCGTGGTGGGTGTGCTGTCGCTCTACCTCACCTACGCGATCCCGGTCCAGGGGAGAGAGGAGGAGATCAGGGTGATGGACGGTGTGCGTTCCTGGTTCGTCGACTACAAGACCGGGCTGGACCAGCTCTGGCTGAACAGCCCCGTCGTCAATAACAGCACTACCCCCTATGTCCCGCGGGACACCATCTTCCCCGAAGACAGGAATGCTCTGTACAGCATCACCACCGGCCAGGTCACGCTCCGGCGTGTCATCAGCCCGGGAACCAGCCGGGAGTCCGGCTTCATCCGCCGGTACCTGCCGCTGCTCGCCCCGATACCGTCCTCGGCAGAAGTCTCTGTCAGGAACGAGGACACGTTCAGGATATCGGGGTGGAGAAACGGCACGGAAGTCCTCAAGTGGGAAGGGACGGTTCCCTCGCTCGTCTATACCTCGCACAACTACTACTGGCTCCAGCAGGAGTACTCGTACCAGCTCGGCGGAGTCTTTCTCCGCCAGTGGGACCTGGCGGGAGCAGAACCGAGGAGGATGACCGTGGTGGCGTCGCCCCCGCTCTCTCTTTACACCCCCGAGGGGGGGACAACCTACCAGACGAAGGCCGAGATCGTCGTCGTGAACCTGAGTGCAGAGACAGGGGGTTTCGGGGTTACGTCTCCGGTCAGGGTCGAGACCAACCTCTCGGCGGACCCGCTGGATCTCGAGCCCAGCGACGGACGGCCATCGGCGGAATTCTCGGCCGTCACCCTGACTTTCGAGGGTGCGAGCCACGAATCGGCGGTGGCGTGGTCCACGATCTTCGAGGGAGCCGCGATGCGGAATACCCTCAATTCCGACTATTACAATCTAACGAAACCGAACGCATCGACGCCCACGATAGCCGCGATCGACATCATCGGGTACGAACCCTCGGATCCATACATCCATGATGTCCAGTTCGAGGCGCTTATCGCGAACTACGCCATGAGGATGCAGAATGTGCCGACAATGATCGAATAGGTGAGAGCAATGGATGCAACAAGGGAAAGGGAAACGGGTGCCTCTGAGGTGATCGGCGCCGTGCTGCTGGTCAGCCTGGTCGTGATCGGAGGGGCAGTGGTGGCGGCCTTTGCCTTCGGGCAGCAGACCCCGAAGGAGGTTCCGCACGTGATGTTCGGGGTCTCGCTGGACAGCGAGAACGAGCTGCTGACGCTCCATCATACCGGGGGCGAAACCCTCCATCCGGGGGAGTACGGTGTCACCTGGTATGACACGAATGGCACGCTTTACTATGCTCCAGAAGAAAACATTAGTGTTACATGGGCGCCCGACGGGGATCTCCAGATCAGCGAAGTCGACAAGCGGGTTGGCGACGTTGTCCTGTCGTACAAGGATGGCGCAGGCGGCGAGACGGTCCTTCGCCGCGTACCTTTCGAGGACTTCAACCCGGCCCCCGTTGCCATACCGTCAGGCCCATGGACGATTTCTGGATACAAGCGGAACGTCACCTCGAGCGGCCAGCTGATCGGTCCGCTGAAAGATGTCACCATCCGCCTGACGAAAACACAGGGTGAGATCGACTTCCCGGCGGACGGGATGGTCGATGTTACCGACGATGACGGATACTTCTCATTCTCCGTCCCGGAGCACCAGGCCACATACAGACTTGCTGAAGAGGAGATCAACCTGACCCTGTGGAAGCCGTACAGCCCGGCCAGCGGCCAGTATGACTCGATCACGCTCACCCACCACCAGACCAGCGTGGTCAGGAACTTCTCGAACGAGCGCCTGCCGCCGCCGCCGTGGAAGATCTCGGGACACAAGTGGAACGTGACCTGGAAGGGCGAGAATCCGGAACCTCTCGAAGGAATCACCATCAACCTGACGCTGGTGAGCGGTGACGCACCCGGTTTCCCGCCCCAGGGCAGGACGGCGACGACGAATGAGTACGGGTACTACGAGTTTGAGGTTCCCGGGTACTGGGAGTTCGAGGTGCCGGCCACTCTGCCGACCTATCGCCTCACCGAGGAGATCGACCGGGATATCTGGAGACCGTACGCCCCCGCGTCCGGTGTCAGGGAAGTGACATTGAGCGCATCTCCCGGCGCGACTGACGAGGACTTCAGCAACTGGAAGATCCCGCCGAACAAGAAGATCTACGGGTACAAGACTGGATACAGCCCGACAGGCTGGTACCTGGGGCCGGTCGAAGGCATCCGGATCGACCTGACGCATACGAGCGGTGAATTCCCCGACGCCCAGATCGGCAGGACGATTACCAACTATACTGACGAGAATGGATACTACGAGTTCGTCGTCTCGGGGTTCCCTGCAGAATACACGGTGAAGGAGACGGACCTCCCGGAGTACTGGACCCCCTGGGATCCGGAGTCGGGATCTTTCGAGAACGTGCCGCCCGGTGCGAGACGGGACTTCAAGAACATGAGGGTCCCGATGGGAGGGAAGGTTATCCGCCTCGAGAAGACGGAGCAGATCAATACCGCCACCGAGGGGTACCTCGTTGGCGGTTCCTACTTCCAGGTCGATACAACAGGTAAAGATCACGTGACGATAAACGGATCCACCTATAAGTTCAAGAACAACGATGAGGTCCGGTTCGTCATCAACGGCGACCAGAACCGGGGCCGGATGACCGTTACGAAGGGCGGGACCGACCTGGTCGAATTCTCGTTCAACGTCACGATGCAGAAGAGGGTTGGTGGCAACTGGGTAGACGTCGAGGGCGCCTCGGGCCTGATCAGCGACATCAGCATCACGAACATCAACAAGAACGGGATCGTGACGGAGTCCACCCTGACGTACAGGCACCCGTCCTACGAATCCTGGACGATGCTCCGGCTCGACGGGGAGACCGTGATCCCGAGCGTGGTCGACCAGACGCCGTTCGAATTCACGAACCTGCACATCGTCCACGACAATTCGCAACACGAGGGCAATAACATCATGTGGATCTGGCTCGAGCCGGGCAACAACAGCCTGCTCGTCGAGGGCGATTACGTGAATTACCCTGAAATCTCCCCATCTTCCGATCCATGACCCTCCGAGGACGGCATGACGAGGACGCCAACGCCGAGATCCTCGGCGTCGTGATACTGATCGGCATCTTCGCCGTCACGGCCGGCATCATCTCCGCGACGGTCCTCGCGACACCCGAGGCCGAGAAGGTCCCGGCAGCCTCGATTGAGATCACGCAGCCTTCGCCGGATGCGCTCCGGATCGTCCACCTCGGGGGAGATCCCCTGCCGCTGGACCGGATCGCTGTCCGCGGAATGAAATCCGACGGAGTTAAGGTGCCGAAAGAGGGACTCGAAACGCTCAGGGTCTGGCTGAACCTCGACGGGACGGTCCTGAGCAACGGGTTCAACGAAGTGGTGAATGCTACGGATTGGGTCAGTGCGGTCCTCGTCTGGAAAGGAACCGGGGGGGAATCGATACTTTCAAGCTGGAGCCAGTCGAGCATCTACGGGCCGCTCGGCCCCGCCGGACTGGCTGGCGATACCTCCGACCTGGTCGAGAATCCGCCGCGGACGCAACCGACGATCACGCCCCTTCCCCTCGTCTGGTCTCCAGGCGACGAGGTGATAGCAAATTTCCTCCCCCTCGACAACACCACCATCCCCGCCGGTGACCCGCTCGGGTTCGAAGATCGATCGACCGGCTACATCACTGCATGGTCGTGGAACTTCGGCGACGGACATACGCTCGAGACTACTGTTCCCGGCGTGATCTTCGACCATACCTTCGAGCACCAGGGCGACTATTACGTAACGCTCACCGTCTCAAACAATACCACCGGAGCGCACGACACCGTCAAGCACACCGTCCATGTGACACCGCCCGGGCAACCCAGTCCCCTGGATTTCACGATCTCACCCCGGGACAGCGGGAACCACGAGCTCACCGTCACATGCCTCGCCTCCCTGGATCCCGACCACCCTCTCACCATCACGGCCTGGCAATGGGATGCCCTCGACGCGCAGACCGGGACCTTGAAACAGTATGGCCCGTACTACGGTGACGTCTTCCATCATCCGGATTTAACGAGTATAGACTTGAAGTTCGAGAACCACGACGGCCTCACCAACAATATCTGCACGATCATGCTCACCGGCTGGTCGCCGTATCTCGAGTATCCCATCACCGTCACGAAGACGGTCACCGTGGGTCCCGAGCTCCGGGCCCGTTTCACGCCGAACGCCACCTCTGCCATCGCCGGGTACCCGATCAGCTTCCTCGATGAATCAACCGGGGTCGTCGACACCTGGCACTGGGACTTCGGGGACGGCTCGACAAACGAGACACAGCACCCTGAACACGTCTACGCCAACCCGGGCGAGTACACCGTCACCCTCACAGTCACAGGTTACGATGAGACCATCCCGGGGGACCACATCGTGACGGATCAGGCGACGGCAACGATCCACGTCGAGGAGCCGGTCATCGCTGCCTTCACCTCCAACTTGACCTCCGGAGAGGCCCCGCTCACGGTCGCGTTCGTCGATCAGTCCACCGGCGGCCCGACCAACTGGACCTGGTCGTTCGGCGACAACACAATCTCGCATGAGCAGAGCCCTGTTCATACGTACGCGACGGACGGAAAATTCAAGGTCTCACTGGCCGCCGAGAAGTACGACCCGGACTCGTATAGTGTTGAGGTCAAGGAGATCTACATCTGGGTGGGTTCCCCGGTCATCGCCGACTTCACCGCGGATGTGCGAAACGGCCCCGCGCCGCTCGAGGTCCATTTCACCGACACCTCCACCTCCACGAGCGCCGACCCCATCACCATATGGGAATGGGACTTCGATAACGATGGCACGGTCGACTCGACCGAGCAGAACCCGAGTTATATTTACACGAGCGCCGGAACCTACTCCGTCTCCCTCCGGGTGGAGAATTCCAACCGGTTCGACACGGAAACCAAGGGCGCCTTCGTGACGGTGTACGAGAACGTCACTGCCTCGTTCACCGCGGACCGCACGATCGGGCTGTATCCCCTCACGGTCAGGTTCACGGACACCTCGTCCGGCAACCCGACGTTTTGGCGCTGGGACTTCGGTGACGGGTACATCTCGATGGAACGGGATCCCGTCCACGTCTTCAACGGGACGGGCACGTATACCGTGACGCTGAAAGCCAGCCATTCCTTCGACTCGGACGAGATCACGAAGGTGAACTACATCGAGGTGGTCGATAAGCCCATCGAGGCCCGCTTCTCCGCGGTCCAGACGGCGGGCCCGCACAGCCTCACCGTCGCGTTCACCGATACCTCGGATGGAGACCCGGAGGAATGGTACTGGGAGTTCGGCGACGGTCAGAATTCTACGGAGCAAAACCCCGTCCATACCTACTCCAGCAAGGGGACCTATCCCGTGATACTGACAACCAAGATCGACGGGACCGAGTACGTATCCAAGCCAGTGACCATCACGGTATACGATCCCATCGAAGCCCGGATGTCGGTCTTCAACAGAGAGGGCCCTGTCCCGCTCGCCGTTTCGTTCAGGGACATATCGACAGGCGACAGGGACCGCCGGTTATGGAATTTCGGTGACAATTCAACATCGACGGAGCTGAACCCGACACACACGTACGTGGCAGGGGGTACCTACAACGCGACCCTGACCGTCTGGAACAGTCTCCGCCCCGACCTGACGTACGAGGCGTCGACAACCGTGACAGCCTTCGACGTCGCGAACGCGAGCTTCACGGCAAACGTGACCTCGGGGGTGGCGCCGCTCGCGGTCCAGTTCACAGACACCTCGACCGGGCACCCGACCTGGCGGATCTGGGACTTCGACAACGACGGGTCGATCGACTCGACCGAACAGGCACCGACGCACGTATTCACGCGTGGCGGCGTGTACCTCGTCAGTCTCCGCATTGGAAACCCGGCAGGAGAGGATCTCACGCCGGCGACCATGACGATCGTGGTCAGCGAGGTTCTTCGAGCCTCCTTCAGGGCCAACGTCACCGGGGGCGATGCACCGCTGGCGGTCGCGTTCACAGACGAATCGACCGGCGACGATATCCTGAGCAGGACGTGGGACTTCGGAGACGGAGGGCACTCGTCCGAACGGAACCCGGTCTACGTGTATGGTACGCCCGGCACCTATACCGTGGGTCTGACGGTTACGAACGCCACCGGCTCGGATTCTGAGACCAAGGACGATTACATCACCGTCACCGTTCCGCCTCCGTCGCTCAAGGCCGAATTCACCGCGAATACCACCCTGGGCGGCACACCGCTTGACGTCGCGTTTACGGATCTCTCGACCGGCGACCCGACGGGGTGGATATGGGATTTCAATAATGACGGCAAAGTTGATTCGATCGACCCGAACCCGGTCTGTCTCTTCGAATGGGCCGGAACTTACACCGTGAACCTGACGGTCACGAAAGACGACCGTTCGGACTCCGAGGTCAAGACCGGTTACATACAAGTGTACGATCCTCCCGTGGCCGACTTCTCAGGAACACCGACTACTGTTTCTAGGAATCAGCCGGTCCAGTTCACCGACCTCTCGACGAACTCTCCAACGGCCTGGGCGTGGGACTTCAACAACGATGGCCTGAGCGAGAGCACCGTACAGAACCCGTCACATTCGTACAGTGTGAAGGGAACGTATGCCGTCAGGCTTTCTGTCTCGAACGCCGGCGGATCGGACACCCTGACGAGGGACAGCTACATCACGGTGAAATAGGCAGTCGGTGCGTTGAGACAGCGACCGGCTCCCCTTTTTTTGTTTCCTGTCACTCTTCCCTTCGATTGCCGGGGCATTTGGGGCTGCGTTCGAGTGCGTGCCACTCATCCGGTCACCTCTGTGCGTACCCGACGATTCGTTCTGCGGGCAATCGTTGGACTAAAACCGTCCCGGACTCTTGTTCGTCTCGACTGGAACGAGGCGTGAGCCATTTACGACAGCCGGTGCTGTCGTCCCTGGCCAGTGGAGGTGCGATCACCCTGTCATCCTCTCCGAAAACGCACCTGTTATTCCCGTTCTCCTGCGGATGGTTCCATCCGGCCATGATGCGCCCGGTTGTCTCAGCACGCCCGCTCAACAGTTCACCGATCAGCAATCCATCTTTCCTCGTTATAGAGCCGAACCCCTGGCGCAGTGATCGCCCCGCGACAAGTACGGCCACCGCGAGAATCGCTACGAAAGGGTGGCGTGGCCGTTGGTGAATGGTCTGGATAGAGAACACCGCCTGCGCTGGCAAGGGGCTGTCCTCGATCCGCAATCGCGACCTGGCAACTCCCCTCTCGTCCCCCCGAGCGGCTTTCCAGAGTTCGAATTCAATGGGATTCACACAGGTCCCTCTCATTTGACATCACACCGTCGGAACGTACCCGAAAATTCTGAGATGACGAGTACAACCAGGCTTCGCGTTTCCAGTTATCGATTCCTGTAACGGCACGATGCCCAGGAAGCCCGTGCAGTCCCCTGTGCCCGGACACCGGGTTTCCACGCGAACCTCCACTCCTGGCGACGACCCTGGGCCCTTTCCGGAAGATCCGCGGGGTGTGCATAAAGTTTGCACCACGTTAAAGGCCGGGAGTCGTGCGGCAGGCCCGAAGAAACCCGGAGAAACCCGGAGCGTCAGGGGAGGACGAAATGGATGGGCGAGGAACGGGATGGGTTCATGTCGAGATGCCGGCACCGGTTTGAAGAGTGAGCCACTGCTCGTTCTCTTGACGTTTTTTTCATGCGAGGCAATCGGCTTACAGTCACAACAAACTGTCCGGTACCTCGTCCGAAAAGGTACCGATTGCCCCCCGCCACGCATGTCCCCGCGGGCCACAGGGGCCGAGTTCCCATTCGTCCCCTCTCAGAGCTGGGTGAAGAGCCAGGTGACATCCGCGAAGTCGATCCGCCCGTTCTGGTTGTAATCGAAACACATCGCCGGTTGATACCCGGTGATCCAGGACATCTGGCTGAAGTAGAGCACGATGTCGGCAAAGTCGGCCCGTCCATTGCCGTTCACGTCCTCGTACCGGCCGTCACCGTCGAGATCATTCGGGGGCGATGAAATTCCGGGCATGCTCGAGACCACCGGTTTTGGGGTTTCGGCCGGCGAAAATTTCTGGACTCGATGGTTGTTCCTATCTACCACGTACACATCGCCCTTCCCGTCCACCGCGATCCCCCTCGGGAGGTTGAACTCCCCTTCATCCGTGCCGAAATCACCCCATCTTGCCAGGGGTGTACCCGTCAGCGTGAACTTCCGGACCGAGTTGTTGCCCTCGTCGGTCAGGAGAATCCCTCCACAGGGAGCAACGGCGACACCCGAGAGTATATCGAACTCCCCCCCGGATGTTCCCGACGCCGCCCACTCCCGGATGAAGTCGCCGGCAGCGGTGAACACCACGACCCGGTGGTTGTTTCGATCGGCCACGAACACACGGTCACCCGTGTCCACCGCGATGCCGTACGGCGCATCGAACTCTGCGTCTCCCGTGCCGGGACTCCCCCACTTCATGAGAAAGGTGCCCGTGGAGGTGAATTTCTGGACCCGGTTGTTGAGCGCGTCCGCCACGTACACGTGTCCGCTGCCGTCCGTTGCAATCCCCCAGAGGGACCTGAACTGGCTGTCTCCGGTGCCGTAACTCCCCCACTGCGTCAGGTACGTGCCGTTCGAGTCAAACTTCTGGATACGCATGGTCTGGTCGCCGACGTAGACGTTGCCAGCAGTATCCACCGCGATACTGCATATGCTGACGAACTGCCCGGGAGCGATGCCGAAGATTCCCCACGTATCCACGAACTCCCCCGACGACGTGAACTTCTGGACCCGGTTGTTGGCCGAGTCGGCCACGTAGACGTATCCCGCCGTGTCCACTGCAACTCCCGCCGGGTAGTAGAACTGCCCGTCTCCCTGTCCAATGCCCCCCCATCCGTCAGCGTACTCATAGGTCTCTGCCGTTGCAACAGGGATCCAGAGGATAACCAGAAATATGCTCAATATATAGATTGATTTCATGGCATTCTCATTATTTGGCTTCTTTAATTTACAAAGATTTAAATATTGTCAATCTCATCCCCCTCCCCTATCGCGGAGAGAGCGATGAAAAAGTGGGTGGATGCGATGACGTCCCGGGTGGGAGGGCTCTCGTATTCGTATCATCGCCCGAACCGTTGACGATGCCACGAGGACGATGCGGAAACAATACACCCGATCAATCGAAAAGATGATCCACGCGACGATCGTCAGGGAGGTACGACCTCCGGCGAGATTCTCACCATGTCCTGATTTGTGTCGTTCGCGGGATAGACTGCCATGCCCTTCCACTGCCTCCGGTGCGGCGAGTGCTGCTCGGCCATGGGCGAGGTGCACGCCCTCGAGGGCGACCCCGCCTCCGGCCGTTGCGTCGTCGTGAACCGCTACACCGGGGAGCGGACGCCGGTCAGGGTCGACCCCGGCAGAGGAGGCCTCCTCTCCGGGCCACCGCTCCCCGGGGCCTGCCCGCTCTTCCGGCGCGACGCCGCCGGCCTCGGCATCTGCCCCGTGCACGGCACCTGGCCGAGGGTCTGCGCCGAGTACGCCTGCTGGCGCATCCTGGTCCTGGCCCCGAACGGCGGGCGGGCCGCGCGGGTCATGGGAACGCGCCACATCGCGGTCGACGACCCGGCCCTCGAGCCGGTGCTCGCGCCGCACCGCGGGTTCCTCGCCGGGATCGAGGAGGACGCGGCGTGGGACGCCGCTCTCTCAGTTATTCTCGAGCGGGCCGGCTACCGCGTCGAGGAGTGAGAGGAAAGAGGGAGGGATCCGGAACCGGATCCGGTAGTGGCGAGCCCGTAACGCAGACTCCCGGGATCGACGCGGTGCGCGTTCCGGGGACGGACGGTCTCGGCGCGATAAATCACGGGTATTCCCGGACCGGCGAACGGCTCCTTGGAGGGCCCCGCGAGTCACGGAGAACAGCGTCTTCGCGCGCCTACCGGCAGTAGGAGATTCCCCGGGATACGGCAGGTCCCGGTGCGGCGTTGGCCGATGCCGGACCGGTTCGTATCCGTGTATCCCTGTTCACATCGCTGAATGCCGAAAATAGCAGTATATTCCCCCTTAAAAAGAATAATATCGGAAATCATCGAGAAATAAAAAAACCAAAGTTTATGATTAATAAGACTGAAATATCTCGTTGAAACGCTCTGCAGGTCTGCATGTCGGCATGGGATCGCGGGGCCGATCGAAGAAAATGGTTGATGCAATGATGATACAGGGCATCTCACACAGGACAGGATCGCTCGTGGCCACAGTCGTGGCGCTCTCGGCTCTCCTGATCGTCCTCGCGGCGCCCGTGAGCGCCACGGTTGTCGCCGGGATCACCGGGAACCAGATAACAATCCTCGATACAGAGGGAGGGACCGCTGATTTTGGCCAGGTACTAATACCCCCTGCCGGTTATGCGTTCAAAACCCCTCCCTCCGATGTCGCGCTGAACGATGCAGGGGACTGGGCGGCAGTCGTGGCGGGAGTCACAAGCGACTCTCGCACGGTGAAAGGGTATCTCTACCTCTTCACGAGGACCGGCGGCTCTTGGGTACCTTCCGAATTTTCATTGGGATCCGATGCTTTCACTCCACAGCAGGTTACGTTCAGTCCTGACGGCACGCAGGTCGCCGTCGGGAATTATGGCGGCAGCCGAATCAAGATCGTTGAGATCGCCTGTTCTTCGATAACGACAAAAGACATTCGCACTACGTATTCGCCCGACTATAAACCGAGGGCTGTCGGTTACACCAGGGACGGATTCCTGGTCGTCGGGGTTGACGGAACCGTCACTGAAGATTACGTGGTATACTATGGTAACTACGGTGCCGATCCGGGCCCGACATTTCTGATCAGTGCGGGGCTGCCCGATTGCCTCGCCACCGATCCGAACACCCGGACCGTCGTGATCTCCTCGAGGGGGAGCAACCAGATCTCGATTGTTGACCCGGACAGTTCATTCCCGTCCGTCTCTACTGCCTTGGTTGCACCGGGCGAGCCGGACATAACGGCCGACGGGAGATACGCGCTCGTCCCGAACACCAACTCGAATACGGTCACGATCATCGATCTCGAGAACCCGACGACCCCTGTCGCCATGATACCCGTCGCAACGGGCTCCTGGGGGATTGGATATGCCAGGAGTGTCGCGGTCATTAACGAGGACGAGGCGCTCGTCGCCGGAAGCGGGGGCGTGGCCAGAATCACCGGCCTCAGCTCCCTCCCCGGCACCTCGCAGGTCCAGGTCGCGCAGGTCTCCGGCGGAGCGATCGATCACATCGCCGTGGCCCCCTGGGCCGCGCCGTACATTCCTGTCGTCAACCAGCCACCGGCGATCGACTCCATCCCGGACGTCGCCGTGGAGGAGGGCGAGCCGGTCACGATCCCCGTCTCGGGCTCCGACCCCGACAGCGACCCCCTGACGTACGCGGTTTCCACTCTCCCTGACGGCGCGTCCTTCGATGCGCAGAACGGGGTATTCACCTGGACCCCTGCTCCCGGCCAGGCGGGTACCTACGAGGTGACTTTCACCGTCACCGACGACGAGGGCGCGAGCGCCAGCACCACGGTCACGATCACCGTCACCCCGGCCCCCGTCACCGACGACCAGGCCCCGATCGTCACCTCCACCGGCCCCAACCCGGTCGCGGTCGGCACCCCAATAATCATCACGGCGCAGGCAAGTGACGAAGCCACGGGCGGGTCGGCCCTCGCGTCGGCCGCGTACTCGCTCGACGACTGGGCCAGCGGAGTCGGGATCAGCGATATCTCGATCGACGGGCCCCGGGCGACCCTCTCCTTCCAGCTCTCGGGTCTCGCAGCCGGCGTCTACCGCGTCCAGATCTCCGCGACCGACGAGCACGGCAACGTCGGCTACCTCGCCGAGCCGCTGATCGTCGTCGTCTACGACCCGAGCGCCGGGTTCGTGACCGGCGGAGGCTGGACCGACTCGACGCAGGGCAAGGCGACCTTCGGGTTCGTGGCGAAGTACCAGAAGGGGACGACCGTCCCGAAGGGTGAGACCACCCTCAACGTCAACGGGGCCGGGATCGCGTTCAGGTCCGACTCCTACCAGTACCTCGTCGTGAACGGGGCCACGGCCGAGATCCGGGGGACGGGGAGCGTCAACGGCGAGCCCGGGTACGCCATGACCCTCAGGGTCGTCGATGGCGGGAAGAGCGACGCCGTCTCGTTCAGGCTCGTCGCCCCCGGCGGCGAGGTCGTCTTCGAGACGGGAGAACCGGCCCCGCTCGGCGGCGGCTCGATCGTGATCCACGGCTCGAAGTGACGGGCCGACCCCTCTCCTTTTCTCTGCCGCGGGAGTAGAAGCCCGCCGGCGCGGCCCCCTGCGGCCCGGTCGCCGTCCCCGAGAGAACCGTGCTCCGCGCCCGGCTGCGAAAAGGCCGGTCCGGGGGCAGGCTTCGCCCGCCAAGGTACCGCGGCCGGCGCGGGTTCGGAGCGTGCTCCGGGCAGCGAGGTCGCCGGCCACGCGCCTCTCCCCCCCCCCCGTCCCCTCGTTGCCGCCGCCGGAATCCTTATCCCCTAGCGCCCGCACCACTCACCCATGCGGCCCGAGACCGCCAGGGGGCCCGGCTGACCATGGCCTTCGGGATCGACGCCGAGGACGTGGCCGCGCTCTGCATCCTCGCGGCCGACGGGGACCTCTCGATCTCCTGCGCCGACGTGGCCGACCTCCTCGAGGCCACCGAGCGGCGCGCCCGTGCGAGCTTCGGCCCCGTTCCAGGCGACATCCGCCGGGCCCTCGCGGGGCTCGTCCTCGAGTCCGGGCTCGCCTATCCCGAGGAGCTCCGCAGAGGGACGATCGACGACGTCCTGGCCCGGCTCCGGCTCCGGAACCTCCTGGGCCCGATCCTCTCCCGGGACCGGCTCTGGTTCGACGCCGGCGGCGGCGTCCACTGGACCTCGGTCGCGCCGGCCGAGCTCGCCGCCCCGGGCGGGCGGGCCCGGACCGAACTGCTCGTCGAGCTCGCCGTGGTTGCGCCGGGGCCGGTGGAGGTGCTCGCGGCCCTCGCCGCGCTCGGGTGGAGCCGGTCCTTCGTCAAAACCCTCCTCGAGCGCGCCCCACGGCTCGACGACGACGAGGTCCGCCGGCAGGTCGCCTTCGAGGACTGGTACGAGTAGGCGGGCCCCCCGGGGTTACCGGGAGGCGCCCCCCGCCCCCGGGGGCCTGCACGGGGGATTCCCCCGGGCGGCACGGGCGCCCCGGCGAGGCCCGCGCTTCACGCACCGGAGGGTATTTCCGGCGGCAGGACCCCTGGAGTCGTGATGAACCGACTGGGCGGATGCGCGGTCCTCGCGCTCGCGCTCGTCGCCGCGGGCTGCGCCGCCCTGCCGGCCGGCCCCGGGGGCCCGGGGGCTGACGACCTCGCCGGGACCTGGCGGATCGCGTCGTACCTGGGCGCGGACGACCGGGCGGTCGCGCCCCTGGCCGGGACCGGCCCGTTCCTCTCCTTCGGGACCGACGGGCGGCTCGGCGGCACCGCCGGCTGCAACTCTTTCGGGGCCGACTACCGGGCGGGCAACGGCCGGCTCTCGGTCGGCCCCGTCGTCACGACCCTCATGTACTGCGAGGCGCCGGGGGTCATGGACCAGGAGGCGCGCGTCCTCTCCCTCCTTTCGCTCGCGGAGGAATTCCGGCTCGACGGGGACGCCCTGGTCCTGCTCGACGCCGGGGGGAGGGCGGTCATGACGCTCGCGCGGGCCCCCGCGCCCCCGCCCACCGGGAGCGCGTGACGCCGCCCCGCGTCATCCGCCGTCCATGACCTTGGCGAACGGGACGTTCCCGGCCCCGATCTCGGTCCTGACCGGGATACCGAGCTCCCGGCAGTACCCGCCCATGTTCATCCCCGAGAAGGCCACGATCGAGAGCCGGAACGGGTCCGGCGGCACGTTGAAGACCGAGGACCCGATCGTGACCGGGAAGGCGAAGCCGGCCCGCTGCATCGACCCGATCAGGTCCATCACCCGCGGCCCGGCCGTCTCCGGGACGCGCCGGATGTTGGCGAGCGCGATCCCGCTCCCGGTCTCGATCAGGGACCTGAGCGAGGTCAGGCCCGACGAGATGAAGAGCTCGAGCGGGTCGATCGTGGTCCCGCGGTAGCCGATCAGGTGGACGAACTCCGTCGACGTCCCGTAGCCGTTGACCCGGAGCGTGCCGCCGTACGCGACCTGGACCGGGATCCCGTGGTGCTGGAAGACCCCGTCCATCGTGATCGAGCAGACCGTCATCAGCCCGACCGAGCCCGGGGGCACCCCCTGGTGGCGGTCGACGACCCGGTAGTGCGGGAAGAAGCCGCACCCGGCCCCGATCACCGCGTCGAACGCCTCCCGGACCTCGTCGAGCCGCTCCTCGGGCACGACGGTCAGGTTGTAGGCCACGTCCCCGGTCGTGGTCTCGGGGTCGAACGTCGACCGGAACGCGAGCCGCTCGAGCTTTGAGATGATGTAGCCGGTCCTGTCCTCCACGAGCGCCTTCTCGGTCTCGCTCCGGCCCAGCTCGGTCAGGACCCGCCCGTGGTTCCCGATCTTGTACGTGAACCCCGACTCGTC
Source organism: Methanospirillum sp. (assembly GCA_012728895.1). Lineage (GTDB taxonomy): Archaea > Halobacteriota > Methanomicrobia > Methanomicrobiales > Methanospirillaceae > UBA288. The sequence goes on from JAAYEG010000040.1 coordinate 60,900, forward strand.
GAGGTACCGGAGGTAGTACTGGACCGCGCGGTCGGAGAGGACGAACCCCCGCTCGGCCATCAGCTCCGAGAGCCGCTTCGCCCCGACCGGCTCCTCCTGCCCCTTGAGGATCCTGAGGAGCTCGACGACCTTCCGCTCGGTCTTGATCATCTCTCCCTGGCCCCGACAGCGCCCCGGCTCTCCTGGTAGCGCCCCTGGTACCCCTCGTCGTTCGCCATCACCTCGGAGAAGACGATCTGGACGACCCGGTCCCCCTCGGCGATCCGGACCTGGTCCGGGCCCAGGTTAGAGAGGGCCAGGGTCAGCTGCCCGCGGAACCCGGGGTCGACGAACCCCCCGCCGAGCAGCACCCCCTTCCGGCCCAGCGACGAGCGGCAGCGCAGGGTCGCCGAGAGCCCCAGCGGGACCTCGACCCACTCCGTGGACGGGACGAGCCGGCACTCGCCCCGCGGGATCACGGTCTCTTCCCCGGCGCGCAGGTCGTACGAGGCGACCTGGAGCGACTCCCTCGCGAAGGGGCGGATCGTGAGCCGTTCGCCCGGTTCGAGCGTGCGGAGGCGGCGGACGATCTCGTTCCCGGACAGTATCATAGGAATATCAGGAGCTTCCGAATACTTAATAGTCATCGCTGCGAACCATCTCCCGGATCTATGGGGTAGAGGATATCCTCTTGGGCTTCGAACCCAAGGACCCGGGTTCGATTCCCGGTGGATCCGTCGTCTCCGTGCCGGCGTGCGAAATTTTTAAGACCTCCTGTGCCGTGTAGATAATACAACATCTCCCGCAGGGCCCGGATCGGCACCGGGCCCGTGCGCGGCCGCACCTCTCCTGACATCTGGGCGGCCGGATGCTGGTACGGGTGGTCGAACATGAGGCACGTCTCGATGAATAGCGGCCCTGCAACGGGGTCCGTCCATGTTCTGTTCTCCTGTTCTTCCCCGGCAGCGCCGGCCCCGTCGAAGGGGCGCGGATCGAGCAGAGGGCGAGGATGGGTTGAGCATGCTGAATGAACTGATTGATAAGAGAAAGACTATCCTGGCCGAGTCCGAGCAGCACAAGGAGCGGCGGAACGAGCTGAACGCCACCGCGAGCAAGTTCGCCAGGGAGCGGAACGCGCTGAACGCGAAGACCCGCGAGTTCGTCGAGGAAGCGCAGCGGAACAAGGAGCTGCGCGACCAGGCGAACAAGGACGTCCAGGCCGCGAAAGAGGAGCGCAACGGGCTCAACGAGCAGGCGAACGTCCTCTTCGAGGAGCTCGAGGCCTTCAAGAAAGAGCACGGCTCGCTCAGGAACCGGGGGATCAAGGAGCTCCAGAAGCAGATCGAGCACATGGAGTTCCGCCAGCAGACCGAGGTCTTCTCGGTCGACAAGGAGCGGGAGCTGATCGAGAAGATCAAGGCGCTCAAGATCGAGATCCGGGACCAGGAGGCCGAGCTCGAGCAGAACAAGGAGATGCGGACCAAGCTCACCGACGCCCGCGAGTTCCGTCGCCAGGCCTCCGAGGTCCACGCCCGCGTCACCGAGCTGGCCGAGCTGGCCCAGCGGCACCACGACCTGATGGTCGAGAACTACCGGAACGCCGACAGGTCGCGGGAGACCGCCGACGAGTCCCACAAGCAGTTCGTCGAGGCCCAGGAGGCCGCTGACGCCGAGCACAAGGCCTTCCTCGGCTGCCAGAAGGAGCTGCGCGACTACGACAAGGTGATCGGCGGGATCCGGAAGAAGACCAAGGCGACCCGGGTGACCAAGGAGCAGAAGGCGGTCCGCCAGGAGGCGGAGCGGATCTTCACCTCCTTCCGCAGCGGCGAGAAGCTCACGACCGACGACCTGCTGCTGCTCCAGCGGTCGAAAATGGTCTGATTATCTCTTTTTTCCCTGATCCCGGCACGTGAACAAGAATTTATTAGATCCCGTGCCACACTCCTGATCATGGCGGACCGGCGGACTCTCGTGCTCTCGGTGGACCGGGACGACGACCTGGGGTTCAAGGCCTGCCTCGAGGGGCCGGTGGTCGGGCGCGAGGCCTGCCTGGCCGCCGCCAACGCGCTCGCGCTCGTCGACCCCGAGGACTCCGACGTCAATGCGATCTTCCAGGCCGTCAAGGTCGCGGACGGGCTGGCCGCGAAGAGCGAGGAGGTCGAGGTCGCGATCGTCGCCGGCGACCACCTGCACATGGTCGAGGGGGACCGGAAGATCGCCCGCGACCTGGAGAGGGTGATCGCCCGGATCGGCGCGACCGAGTGCATCCTGGTCACCGACGGCGCCGAGGACGACTTCGTCCTCCCGATCATCCAGTCCCGGATCGCGGTCTCGTCGGTGCGGCGGGTCGTGGTCACGCAGATGGTGAACCTCGAGGGGACCTACTACATCCTCAAGAAGCTGATCGACGACCCCAAGATCTCGCGCCCGCTCCTTGTCCCCGTCGGGCTCGCGATGCTCCTCTTCGCGGGCGCGTCCCTGCTCGGGTACCCCGACATGGCGACGATCGCCGTGGTCGGGGTCATCGGGGTCTACCTCCTCTTCCGCGGGCTCGGGTACGAGGACATCTTCGGGTCGTCGTACCGGGCGCTCGTCACCTCCCTCTCGCACGGGCGGTTCACGCTGGTGACGAACCTGGCCGCGCTCCTGCTCGTCGTCATCGGGGCGATCACCGGCGTCACCGCGACGGTCGTCCACTACATGGGCGGCGACCAGGCGAACGGGGTCTTCATGGTCCTCGCCTTCGCCTACGGCGCGGTCCCCTGGTGGGTGGTGGCCGCCCTCGTCTCCCAGTCTGGCCGGATCATCGATCTCTGGCTCGGGGAGCGCGGCGACTTCCGGCGGATCCTCCTCCTGCCGTTCCTGACCCTGGCGGCCGGGCTCCTCGTCTACGGCGCGGCGATCTACGTGCTCGCGGTGAACCGGGCCCCGGAGTTCCCGATCCTGGCCGAGGCCGGGCTCCAGTACCTGATCGCGCTCTCGCTGGCCGCCCTCGTCAGCTTCGCGGTCGGGCTCTGGATCCAGCGCTCGGCCCGGCGCGCGGAGCAGGCCGAGGACCTGGTCCGCGTCCCGGCCGAGTGAGCCGCCTAGAGGGTGTCCAGGCTGATCGCGTTGAACTCCTGGCTGATCGAGGCGAGCTGCCGGACGCCGAACGCCGTCTGGACTGCGTTCGCGTCGAGCGCGTACGCGACGTCGCACATGTAGTCCAGGATGTCGATCGAGAGCTCCCGGTTCTGCCGGGACTTGCGGACCTGGTCGAGAAGGAAGGTGAGCCGCTCCGGGGCCTCGTTCCGGAGCTTGGCGACGGCGATGACGCACATCGAGATCCGCGAGATGTTCCGGTCGGTGCCGGTGATGATCTCGAAGAAGTTCCGGACGATCTGCGCCTGGTAGATCTCGCCGCCCATGACTGAAGATTATTGACCCTTTCTGCTATAATAGCATTCCGCATTGCTTATTTTGCCGCGGAGACGATCCGGATGATGTCCCCGTCCTTCAGGGGCTGGTTGTCGCGGATCCGCATCCGTGTCCGGGCGTCGATCGCGTGCAGGAACCCCTCCCCGATCTCGGTGTGGACCGCGAACGCGAGGTCGCGCGGGGTCGCGCCGGTCCGCATCAGGAACGCGTCCGGGAGGATCCGTCCCCGCCCGTCGGTGAAATGGGTCTCGTCCTCGACGGGGTAGACCACGATCCGGCCGAGGAGGCCGAAGACCGCCCGGTTCAGGGCCTCCTGGACCCCGGTCCCGCCGAGCCGGGCCATCACCCCGGCGAGCGCGTCGAGCCCGGCCGCCTGGGGCTTCGAGAGCGCCGCCCGGTCCGGGATCGCGAAGGACGGGTCCCCGGGGAGGTACCGGACCAGCCCGGCCTTCGCCGCGTTCCGGAGCGCCAGCTCCCCCGCGGCCGTCGCCGGCGGGACGCCGCGCTCCCGGAGGCGGGCGAGGAGGTCGTCGGGGGCCAGGTCCGCCCTGTTGGCGACCGCGGCCATCGGCTTCGCCGCTTTGAGGAGGGCGCCGCAGAACGCGACGAGGGCGGGCGCGTCCGCCTGGGCCAGGTCGATCCCGGTCTCCCGGACCGCGTCCCCCACGTCCTCGGGCGAGATCGAGAGCCCCGCCAGGATCTCGGCGATCGCCGCGTGGAGCGAGAAGCCCCGCTGCTGGGCCTGCCGCATCAGCTTCGCCCAGTGCTTCTCCAGGATCCCGTAGACCCACATCGTCATCTCCCCGGGCAGGAAGGCGATGTCCTCCTCGGGGTCGTGCGCCCCGATCTCGACCGGGTTTCCCTCGGCGTCGGTCGCGCCCGCTCCGTCCACGACGTGGATGATCGCGTCCGCCTGGCGGAGGTGGTCCAGGAACTGGTTGCCCAGCCCCCGCCCCAGGTGGGCGTCGGGGACGAGCCCGGCCACGTCGATGAGGCCGATCGGGATGAACCGGTTGCCGTCGGTGCAGTGGCCGCAGCCGGGCGCCCCTCCCGGGAGCGGCAGGTCGCGGCACGGGCAGGGGGCGCGGACGTAGGCCACTCCGTGGTTGGCGTCGATCGTCGTGAACGGGTAGTTCGCGATCTCGGCGTCGGCCAGGGTCGCGGCCCGGAAGAACGTGGACTTGCCGCAGTTCGGCTTTCCGGCGAGCGCAAGCGTGATCATGAGCCGACAGTGTACTCGGGCCGGGCCCAAATAAGGGTGTTGGCTCGATTGCCGTTTTACATATATTCATGAATCAATAAGGTTCACCTGAGGTTAGTCGCGGGAGACCGCGACATCAAGGGAGAGAGATATGGCATTCAGAGAGAACCCCTTTGACCTGATCTGGCGGCAGTTCGACGACATGATGGGCCAGATGGAGAACCGGTTCCGGAGCGTGCTCATGGGCTCGGGCCAGTACCTGCCGGCCGGCGGGCTGGGCCCGGGCGGGGTCGGCGACCGGCTGATGCCGGCGGTGCGCGGCGAGTTCAGGATCGACGTCTTCGAGGACGGCGACGAGGTCCTCGTGGTCGCGGACCTGCCCGGGGTGGAGCGCGAGGACATCACGGTCCGGCTCCTCTCGCCGGACCAGGTCGAGATCTCCTGCGAGCGCCGCTCGGAGAGGTCCGAGGGCGGAGAGGGCGGCCAGATCTTCCGCCGGGAGCGGACCTTCGGGTTCATGGACCGGGTGGTCCCGCTCCCGCACGAGGTGACGGCCGAGGGCGCCAAGTCCACCTTCACCAACGGCGTCCTGGAGCTGCGTCTCAGAAAGACCACGGTCGAGCGGGGCGAGCGGATCCCGGTCGAGTAACCCCCCTTTTTTTCATGCCGCGGTTCGTCGTCCAGGACCACCGGGCCCGGACGCACCACTACGACGTCAGGCTCGAGCGCGACGGCGTGCTCGTCTCGTGGGCCGTCCCGAAGGGCCTCCCGGAGCGCCCGGGCGAGCGCCGGCTCGCGATCCGGACGCCGGACCACCCGCTCGACCACATCGAGTTCGCGGGGACCATCCCCGAGGGCGACTACGGGGCCGGCGAGGTCACGATCCACGACCACGGGGAGTACGAGCCGGTGACCTGGTCCGGGGACCGGATCGAGGTCCGGCTCCGCGGAGAGCGGGGCGAGGGGACCTACGTCTTCGTACCGTTCCGGAAGGCCGGGCCCGACCAGTGGCTGGTCCTCCGGAAGAAGGACGGACGGGCCTGATCGGCCCCGCTTTCCCTCCGGCTCCCGCCCGGTTGAGAGGTCCCCTCCCCGGCGCGAAGGCCCCGGCAGGCCGCAAAGAGATATAATTTATGCCTGCCCGGCGAGAGTTCCTAGCTGAACGAGAATGACCGACACTTACCGCACCGCCACCGTCGACGGCCAGGAGGTCCCCTACGACCCGACCACCCTCCGCCGGATCCAGGAGCACCCCTGCTTCTCGGAGAAGGCCTGCCACGCCTTCGGCCGGATGCACCTCGCCGTGGCGCCGAAGTGCAACATCCAGTGCAACTACTGCGTCAGGGACTACGACTGCGTCAACGAGAGCCGGCCCGGGGTGACGAGCCGGATCGTCACCCCCGAGGAGTCGGTCGACCTGGTCCGGGAGATCCTCGCAAAGCACGAGTTCATCCGGGTGATCGGGATCGCCGGGCCCGGCGACCCGCTCGCGAACGAGGAGACCTTCGAGGCCCTCCGCCTGATCAAGGAGCACTTCCCCGAGACGATGCGCTGCCTCTCGACCAACGGTCTGCTGCTCCCCGAGCGGATCGACGAGCTCCACGAGCTCGGCGTCGGGAACATCACGGTCACGATGAACGCGCTCGACCCCGAGGTGGGGGCGAAGATCTACGACCACATCGACTACCACGGGAAGCGCTACACGGGGGTCGAGGCCGCGAAGATCCTGATCGAGAACCAGCTCAAGGGCGTGGAGGAGGCCGCGAAGCGCGGGATGATCGTCAAGGTCAACACCGTCTGGGTCCCGGGCTACAACGACGACCAGATCGAAGAGATCGCCAGGACGACCTCGAAGCTCGGCGCCTACACCTTCAACCTGATCCCGGTCATCCCCCAGTACCGGTTCAAGGACGTCGTCCCCCCGACGCCCGCCCAGAAGCGCGAGATGCAGGACCGGTGCGCGCCCTACATCAAGCAGATGCGCCACTGCAAGCGCTGCCGCGCCGACGCGATCGGGCTGCTCGGCCACGACCTCCCGGTCCCGGAAGGCTGCACCAAGGGGACCTGAGCGGGCGCCCCCCCCCCCGGCCGTCCTAGAGGGGCTTCCTGGAGTGATAAGGGAGGGCATGACCCTGAGAGCATACCGGGAGGGGCGGGAGGCGCCGGAGCAGTCCTGATGGCCGCCATCATCGAGATTGCCGGATATCCCGTCGCCATACGATGACGCCTGCGGGTCCGCGGCAGGGGGACGATACATTTTTTTTAAAAAAAGGTAATATTTTATACTCTTAACGTAGCGCCTGGCATGCCCGTCCCCACCCATGTGCTTGCCGCGATCCGGCAGCCCGCCCTACTCTACGGCCCGGACGGTCGAATCGCCGCCGCGAACGACCTGGCCGAGGCCCTCGCCGGAAGGCCGCTCGCCGGCTGCTCCCCCGCGGAGGTCGTCGAGATCTTTTCCGTCCGCACGCCGGCGGGAGCGCCCCTCCAGCCCGCTGACCTGCCCGCGGCAGCGGCCCTCTCGGGCGGGGCGGTGATCGAGCGCCCGCTCGCGATCACGGCGACGGGCGGCCGGCGTCTCGAGATCCTGGCGACAGCGTCGCCCGTCCGGGAAGGTGACACCGTCGCGGGCGCCCTGGCCGTCTGGCAGGACGTCACCGAGCGCGAGCGGGCCGGGCGCGACCTCCGCGAGAGCGAGGCGAAGTACCGGGCCCTGATAGAGACCAATGTCGACTTCATCTGGGAGATCGACACCGGCTGGCGGTTCACGTACTGCAGCCCGCAGATCGAGCGACTCTGGGGGATCCGGCCCGGGGAGATGGTCGGCAGGACGCCGTTCGACCTGCTGCCCTCCGGCATGCGTGAGAGCACCGCTTCGACCTTCGCGGAGATCGCGGCCGACGGGCGTCCGTTCTTCGGGCTCGAAATGGGTTCCACCGACGGCAGGGGCCGGCCCGTCGCCCTCGAGCTCAGCGGCGTCCCGTTCTTCTCCGGCGACGGCGCCCTGCTCGGCTACCGCGGGGTCACCCGCGACGTGACCGGGCGCAAGGAGACCGAGGAGGCGCTCGCCGCGCTCATGGCCGAGCTCGAGGAGCGTGTCAAGGCGCGGACGGCGGAGCTCGCCACCGCGAACCGTGACCTCGAGGCCTTCAGCCACCACGTCTCGCACGACCTCCGGGCGCCGCTCCGGGTGATCGACGGCTACCTCGGCCTTCTGCTGGCCCGGTTCGGCCCCGAGCTCGACCCGGACGCGGTCGTCCTCGTGGGCAAAGCGCGGGCTGGCGCGGTCCGCGCGGGCCTCTTCCTTGAGAGCCTCCTCTCGCTCGCGTACAACTCGCACCGGTTCCTGGAGGCGGAGGTCGTCGAGCCGGGGCCGATCGTCCGGGACGTGCTCCAGGAGCTGATGCCCGTGGACGGGGACCGCCGGATTGAGGTCACGATCGACCCCCTCCCGCCCTGCCGCGGCGACCCTGAGATGCTCCGGCACGTCTGGTTGAACCTGCTCTCGAACGCGGTCAAGTTCACGCGGGGACGGGACCCGGCCCGGATCGAGGTGGGCGGCGGCGGGGAGAACGAGATCGTCTACTCGGTCCGCGACAACGGGGTGGGGTTCCCGTCCGAGGAAGTCTCCCGAGTCTTTGACAACTTCGCCCGGTTCCACAACGCTTGCGAGTACGAGGGATCAGGGATCGGTCTTCCCCTCGTTAGACGGATCGTCGAACGGCACGGCGGGCGCTGCTGGGCAGAGTCAACGCCGGGAGTGGGCTCGACCTTCTTCTTCACCCTGCCGGCGGCGTGAGCCGACCCATCGACACCCGCGATCCGCACGAAATACGCTCGGCCGTTGAGGTCCCGACACAGAGGTCCGGCATCGAACACGGCGTTCGGCACTAGCCCCTCGTCTCTTCAGGGATCCGGCTTTGGCTACAACGCCAACGACCGGATCGACTTTCCCGACGTCGTCCGGCTCTTCAATGCCCTCTAAGCTCCCTTTTCCCTCCCCGCGGGAGCTTATATCTGTTCTGTTCTGCTTTTAGCGGCAGGTCGCTCCTGCGCGGTCAGGCCGTGATCTCGCGGAACCGGGCGCCGGGGACGTTGCAGATCGGGCAGCGCTCGGGGGCCTCCTCGAGCGCGACGTTCCCGCAGACCGGGCAGAGAAAGACCTTCGAGACCTCGAGATCCTTTCCACCCCTGACGGCCTCGGCCGCCTTCGTGTAGAGCCCGGCGTGGATCTCCTCGGCCTTCATCGCGTAGGTGAACGGGGTGATGGCCTCCTTTCTCCCCTCGTTCTCGGCCTCCGCGATGAACTTGGGGTACATGTCCATGAACTCGTAAGTCTCGCCGTCGATGGAGCCGGCCAGGTTCTCGGCCGTCGACTTCAGGCCCCCCATCACGCCGAGCAGGGTCTTCGCGTGGATCGCCTCGGCCTCGGACGCGGCGCGGAAGACCTTCGCGACTCCCGGGAGCCCCTCCTGGGCGGCCTTCTCCGAGAACGCCAGGTACTTGCGGTTCGCCTGCGACTCGCCCGCGAAGGCGGTTTTCAGATTGTCCATGGTCGACATGGTCCATACGTGGAGCGGGGTGCGACTTATACCTTGTTCTTTCGGCACGGGGCGAATGAAACGCGGAAAAGAACGTTGAAATCCCGGCACCGCCCATCATTCCATCGTGGCGCCACGGCGCATCTCCGAAATCCCGGAGCGGGACCGGCCGCGGGAGACGCTGATCAGGAAGGGCGCGGCGGCGCTCTCGACCCGCGACCTGATCGCCGTCATCATCGGGCGCGGGACCCGGGGGCGGGGGGTCCTGGCGGTCTCGAGCGCGATCGAGGACGTCTTCGAGAAGAAGAAGGAGCGAACCGAGCAGGTCACCATCGAGGACCTGGTGGCCGTCCCGGGGGTCGGGAGGGCCAAGGCCTGCCAGCTCATGGCCGCCGTCGAGCTCGCCCGGCGGTTCCGGGACCCGGACGAGGGTTTGCGGGTCGCGAGTCCCGAGGACGTGCTCCGGCTGCACGAGGTAGACGGGATACGAGGCCGGCATCAGGAGCACTTCCTCGCCATCACCCTGAACGGGGCCGGCGAGGTGATCCGTGCACGGACCCTCACGGTCGGGCTGCTGAACGCGAGCCAGATCCACCCCCGCGAGGCGTTCGCGGACGCCATCACGGACCGGGCCGCGGCCGTCGTCTTCGTCCACAACCACCCGTCGGGCTCGCTCGAGCCCTCCGGGCCCGACCTCGCGATCACGCGTCAGCTGGTCGACGCGGGCGACCTCCTGGGGATCCGGGTGCTCGACCACCTGATCGTGTCCCGGAAGGGGCACCGCTCGCTCAGGGCGGCGGGGGCGATCTAGCCCCCGGGGGGTGCCCGTCGCCCCTCACAGGCCCGGGTGCCGAGCCGCTGGCCCATGGCCCGGGCCTCCTCGAGCAGCGCCGGAAACCCGGCGAGGTCCCGCTTCTCGTCCATGTGGTCGATCAGGAGCTCCTCGCCCGCGGTCACGTCCACGATGTCGAACCAGGCCCGGGTCGAGTTCAGGACCCCGTCGAAGACCCGGGGCTCGGTCCCCCTCGGGAGGCCCGAGATCGCCAGCAGGAGCCCGTGCCGCTGCGAGCGGCGCTCCTTCGGGACGAGAGGTTCGCGCCGGCCGTACTTCGCCCAGTAGAAGACCTGGAAACGGTCCAGGAAGCCCTTGAGCTTGCCCGGCATCCCCATGGTCATCACCGGCGTCGCGATCACGATCCCGTCGGCCGCGACCACCTTCGCGTAGAACTGGGTCAGGTCGTCGAACTGGGCGCACTCGGGCGCGGTCATGCAGTGAAGGATCTCCATGCAGGGCTCGAAGGTGAGGAGCGGCACGTTCACCCGCTCGACGGCACAGCCCGCCTCCGCCGCGCCGGCCAGCGCCCTGTCGAGCAGGAGCGCGGTGTTCCCGTGCGGGAGCGGCGAGCCGAGTAACCCGAGGATCAGCGGCATGGAACCACCTGGACCGTCCATGGTAAAAAAAGTATGGCCGAAAAGGAGGCCAATTCTCGATCCGGCGCTGGAAGCCGGGCGCCCCGGATCCGGCCTTCTTTCGGCATTGGCAGTATGATCATCGATAAATACTCTCGGTGTGCATCTGAGAGCTGGTGAGTATCCTGACTGAAATGGTCGAGAAGAAGGCCGGCGACAAGGTCGGCCCGGGCAAGTACATCTGTCTGGACTGCGGGTACGAGGAGGTGCTCGACAAGAGCGAGCAGGACCTGCGAAAGTGCCCGAAGTGCGCCTGCGAGCAGTACCAGTGCTTCCCGATGACGCACATCCGTCCCGACATCAAGACCCCCGAGGACGCCAGGAACCCTCCGAAGCGGTGAGAGGCGGCCTTCGCGCCGCCGATCGAACGAGGTGATCATACAATGGTAAACGTTACTAGCGATGGCCAGATCTTTGTCTGCAACATCTGCGGCAACGTCGTCGAGGTCAAGGAGGCCGGCGGCGGCGAGCTCATCTGCTGCGGAGAACCGATGGAGCTCAGGGAGTAGGGACCATGGCAGAGGAACAGTTCGACTCCCTCGAGGAGAAGATCGGCAAGGTCCCGAAGATCTTCCGTGACCTGAAAGACAGCAACCCCGAGCTCTTCCAGTCGGTGATGGGCCTGGACCATCTGGTCTGGGCCGAGGGATGCCTGACCAGGAAAGAGAAGAAGCTGATCGCGATCGCGATCGCGGCCGCGATGCGCGACCCGCACGCGGTCCGGGCGCAGATCGCGGGTGCCCCGAACCTGGGCGTCACCCTGGCCGAGATCGAGGAGGCCCTCCGGGTGACCTTCCTGCTCTCCGGCATGCCGGCCTACGTCCATGGGCGTGCGGCTGCCGAAGAGATCTACAACAAATAACCCCTTTTCAAGGTGATAACAGTGTGTACTGGTGCAAATGACCCCTTCGCCGGCGCCCCGCCGGCCCCCTCGCTTCCCGGGCTCGGCGAGCCCGCGCCCGACTTCCTGGTCGAGTCGACCCACGGCCCGATCCGGCTCTCCGACTACCGCGGCCGCTGGGTGGTGATGTTCTCGCACCCGGCCGACTTCACCCCGGTCTGCACGACCGAGTTCATGGCGTTCGCCGAGATCGCCGACGAGCTCAAGAGCCTGAACGTCGAGCTGCTCGGCCTCTCCGTCGACTCGGTCTCGGCGCACCTCGCCTGGGTCCGGGCGATCAAAGAGAAGATGGGCGTCGAGATCCCGTTCCCCATCATCGCCGACCTCGAGATGAAGGTCGCGAAGCTCTACGGGATGATCCAGCCCGGCCAGTCCTCGACCGCGGCCGTCCGGGCCGTCTTCTTCATCGACGACAAGGGGATCCTCCGCGGCATGCTCTACTACCCGCTCTCGAACGGGCGGTACATGCCCGAGATCGTCAGGCTCATCAAGGCCTTCCAGACCACGGACGCCCACGGCGTCGCCACCCCGGCCAACTGGCAGCCCGGGGACAAGGTCGTCGTCCCGGCACCCAAGACCGCCGCGGAGATGGCGGAGCGCGAGAAGGCGGGATACGAGTGCAAGGACTGGTATCTCTGCTTTAAGAACCTCTGAACCTTTTTTATACCCCCCGTGCCAACACGGGGTACATGCCGATCACCGCCCTCGGGTTCGCGGGCTCGCCCCGCCGGCACGGCAACTCCGAGACCCTCCTGGACCGCGTTCTCGAGGCGATGGCCTCAGAACCGGGCGTCGAGGTCGAGAAAGTCGTGCTCGTCGACGCCGACGTCCGCCCGTGCCGGGGCTGCAACATCTGCGAGAAGACCGGGGATTGCGTGCAGAAAGACGGGATGATCCCGCTCTACGACCGGATCCTCGAGGCCGACTGCGTCCTGCTCGCGGCCCCCGTCTACTGCATGGGCCTCCCGGCCCAGGCCAAGGCCCTGGTCGACCGGGCCCAGGTCTACCGCTCGCGCAGGTACGTGCTCGGGTGGCCGGTCGTCCCGGAGGAGCGGAAGGGAAAGCGGCTCGGGATCTACCTCGGGACCGCGGGGCAGGACTGGGAGTACGTCTTCGACGCGACGCTCGCCTCGGTGAGGTGCTTCATGCACGTCGCCGGGATACGCGAGCGCGACCTCGCCACCCTGCTCGTCCGGAGCGTCGACGAGTCGGGCGCGGTAAAACGCTACCCGACGGCGCTCGACGACGCGGCGGCCCTGGGGCGCAACGCGGTGGCGACCCTCCGCGAGCGGCTCGGCCCATGACCCGCGTCATGGGCGTCTCGGGCAGCCCCCACCGGCGCGGCAACACCGAGACGCTGCTCGACGCCTTTCTCGGCGGCGCGCGCGAAGCGGGCGCCGGGGTCGAGAAGGTGGTGCTATCGGACCTCTCCTACACGTCCTGCCGGGGGTGCAACGTCTGCCACCGGACCGGGATCTGCGTCGTGGAGGACGAGGCGATCCCCCTGCTCGAGGCGATGGCCGGCGTCGACCTGCTCGCGCTCGCCTCTCCGATCTACAGCATGGGGATCACGGCAGAGCTCAAAGGGCTGGTCGACCGGGCCCAGTACCTCTGGGCCCGCCGGTTCTCCCTGGGCACACTGGACTACCCCCCCGAGCACCTCGAGAGCCACCGCGGGGTCTTCCTCTCGACCGCCGGCTCGGACTGGCCCGGCGTCTTCGACGCGGCCTTCCCGGTCGTGCAGGCGCTCTTCTCGGGCCTCGGGTTCTCGTACGTCGAGAACCTGGTCTACGACTCGATGGACCGGCACGGCGGGGTCCGCAGACACCCGACCGCGCTCGCCGGGGCCCGGGCCGCCGGTCGCCGGCTGGCAGGAGAGGGGGGAGCGGACTAGGCGGGCCCGCACCGCTCGGCGCAGACCCGGTCCACGATCCGGCGGGAGGAGCAGAGCGGCGCCCCTTCGAAGGCCCCGACTCTGACGACGCGGCAGCCGCACCCCCGGGCCTCGAGCGCCGACGAGAGCCCGCGCTCGTCGAAGTGCTGGTTCCACCCGATCGTGATGACGTCGGGGGAGAGCTCCTCGACCGGCCGGAACATGTCCACGGGATCCCCGAGCCGGGCCCCGTCGACGGGTTTGAGGGCCCGGACCATCGCGAGCCGCTGGTCCTCGGGGACGACCGGGCGGGGCTTGTGCTTCACGTTCGCGTCCCGGGCCACGATCACAAAGAGCTCGTCGCCGAGCCGGCGCGACTCCTCGAGGTAGTAGAGGTGGCCCGGGTGGAGCAGGTCGAATGTCCCGGTCGCGACCACCCGGGTCATGGCAGCACCTCGAGCGCGACGGGAAGGCCGTCCGCGGAGAAGCAGGCCCAGTCCCCCTCCCCGTAGGGCCAGCCGATGATCAGGTGGTACCGCCCGGTGCGGGGAAAGAACGAGAGATCGGCGAGAGACGGCTCGAGCACCCCGTTCGGGTGCGAGTGGGCCGAGCCGGCGCGGTGGGGGTCGAGCGGCATCATGTCGAGCAGGACGCTCGCCGAGTCCTCGTTCGTGACCGTCCCCGGGACCAGGTCGCACTCCTCGATCACCCCGTCCTCCTCGTGGAGCAGGGCCACGAACTCGTTCGGGTCGTTCGAGGCCCCGATCGCGAGCAGCAGGTCGAGCAGCTCGCGCCGTATCCCCCTGACCTTCATGCCCTGATCGGTGGGTACCCCGAGGTGATAAGCCCGACGCCGGGCATACCGGCGCTCATCCCCCGATCCCGTTCACGACCTCGACGATCCGGTCGAGGTCGTCCGGGCCGAGGGCCGGGTGCACCGGGAGCGAGAGGACCCGCCGGGCCAGGTCCGCGGCGGTCGGGCAGGCTCCCGGCGCCGCCGTGTCCCGGTAGAGCGGCTGCTCGTGGACCGGGATCGGGTAGTGGACCGCGCACCCGACCCCCTGCCCGCGGAGGTGCTCGGCGAGGGCGTCCCGCGCGAGCGGGCAGCCGTCCCCGACCGTGACCACGTACTGGTGGTAGACGTGGCCCCGTCCCTCGCCGACCGCGGGCGGGACGATCCCGGGCGCATCGAGCCGGGCCGAGAGAGACGCGGCGTTCTCCTGGCGGCGGCGGTTGAACTCTTCCAGCCTCCGGAGCTGGACGCGCCCGATCGCGCCCCCGATGTCGGTCATCCGGTAGTTGTAGCCGAGCGAGGTGTGGAGGTACTTCTCGGCCTGCCCGTGGTTGACGAGCCGCCTCAGCCGGCCGGCCAGGGCGTCGTCGTCCGTCGTGACCATGCCTCCCTCGCCGGTGGTCATGTTCTTGGTCGGGTAGAACGAGAAGCAGCCGGCGGTCCCGAGCGACCCGACCCGCCGCCCGCGCCAGGTTGCGCCGTGGGCCTGTGCCGCGTCCTCGATCAGGGCCAGGTTCCGCTCCTCGCAGAGATCCGCGGCCGGGCCGACGTCGAACGGCTGGCCGAAGAGGTGGACCCCGATCACCGCCCGCGTCGCCGGGCCGACCTGGTCGGGGAGGGTGTCCGGGTCGATCGTGAAGAGGTCCGGGCGGACGTCGGCAAAGACCGGGACGGCCCCGCACATCGAGACCGCGGTCGCCGTCGCGATGAACGTGAACGAGGGCACGATCACCTCGTCCCCGGGCCCGATCCCGGCCCCAAGGAGGGCGGCGTGGAGCGCGGTGGTCCCGTTCGAGACCGCGACCGCGTGGGTGACCCCGGCGTGCGCGGCGAACTCCTCCTCGAACGCCGCCACCTCCGGTCCCGAGGCGAGCATGCCCGAGCGGATCACGCGCCCGGCGGCCTGCACCTCCTCGTCGCCGAGGAGCGGGCGGGCGACCGGGATCACGGGCGCACCCCCGGGTCCGGCTTCGACCGGAGCCGCGCGGGAGCCCCGATCGCGAGCATCCCCGGCGGGACGTCCCGCGTGACGACCGCGCCGGCCGCCACGAGGGCGCCGTTCCCGACCCGGATCCCGGGCAGCACGGTCGCGTTCGCCCCGATCGCGGCCCCGTCCTCGATCACGGGGCCGGTGAGCCCGCCGATCCCGGTGGGCGGGTAGCGGTCGTTGGTCAGCACCACGTGCGGGCCGAGGAAGACGCGGTCCCCGATCACCGTGTTGGTCGGGATGAAGGCCATCGACTGGACCGAGACGTCCGAGCCGATCGTGCAGCAGCCCTCGCAGATCGCCCCGGTGCCGAGCGAGACCCGGTCCCCGATCCGGGTCTGCTCGCGGACCAGGACGTTGTGCCCGGTCTGGAAATCGTCGCCGATCTCGACGTCGCAGTAGATCACCGTGCCCGGGCGGAGGGTCGCGTTCCGGCCGAGGATCACCCCGGGGAAGTCGTCCTCGCCGAGGTGGTCGCGCGACGGGAAACCGAGCGTGACCGGTTCGAAGAGGCGGGCGTTCTCCCCGATGCTGTTCCTGCCGAGATAGGTCATTCGACGGTCACGCTCTTGGCAAGGTTCCGGGGCTGGTCGACGTCGCACTCGAGGGCGACCGCGGTGCGGTAGGCGAGCTGCTGGAGCACGACCGAGGTCGCCACCAGCTGGACGAGCTCCGGGCTCTCGGGGATCGGCAGGAAGACGTCGACGATGTCGGTCAGCTCCCGGTCGCCCGAGGCGCCGATCCCGATGATCGGCGCCTTCCTCGCCTTCATCTCCTTGATGTTCGAGAGCATGATCGAGTAGGTGTCGCCGGGCGGGCAGAGCGCGACGACCGGCGTCTGGTCGGAGAGGAGCGCGAAGGGCCCGTGCTTCAGCTCCCCGGCGGCGTACCCCTCGGCATGGATGTACGAGATCTCTTTCATCTTCAGCGCTCCCTCGAGCGCGATCGGGTAGAAGAGCCCGCGCCCGACGTAGAAGAGGTGCTCAGCCGGCCTGCAGATCTCGACCGCCCGGTCGATGTCGAGCAGGAGCACCTCGCCGATCACCGTGTTCGCCTGTTCCAGCGCCGTCAGGAGCCGGTCGTTCCCCCGCATCAGGTCGATGAGCCGCATCAGGACCGCGAGCTGGGCCACGAACGACTTGGTCGCCGCGACCGAGATCTCGGGCCCGGCGCGCATGTAGAGGGTATGGTCCGCGATCCGGGTCACGGTCGAGCCGAGCACGTTCGTGATCGCGAGAGTCGGGCAGTTGTAGGCGCGCGCCTTCTTCAGGGCCGCCAGGGTGTCGGCGGTCTCGCCCGACTGGGTGATCACGGTCACGATCCCCTTCAGGGGCGGGGTGAAGTACTTGAACTCCGACCCGAGCTCGGCCCTCACCGGGATCCGGCAGGTCGACTCGCAGAGGTACTTGAAGACCAGCCCCGCGTGGTACGACGAGCCGCACGCGACGACCGTGATCTCGGGCGGGTGCCGGTAGCGCTCGGGGAGCGACGAGGCCGCGAACCCGTGGAGCGTGTCGTGGAAGACCCGGGGCTCCTCGTAGATCTCCTTGAGCATGAAGTGCGGGAACCCGCCCTTCTTCACGGTCTCCACGTCCCAGTCCACGTGCTCGACCCGCCGGCGGACCGGGTGCCCGTGCGAGTAAACCCGCCAGCCCTCGCGGTCGAGCGTGGCCAGGTCCCCGTCCTCGAGGTAGACCACCCGCTCGGTGTACCCGAGCAGGGGCGTCACGTCCGAGGCGGCGAAAACCTCCCGGTCGCCGATCCCGAGCACGAGCGGGGAGGAGTCGCGCACCGCGATCACCTCTTCGAGCCCCTCGACGGTCACGAGCAGGGCGAACGACCCCTCCAGGCGTGCCACGGTCTTCTCGACCGCCGTCCGCAGGTCGGAGCCGTCGTAGAACTCCTCGACCAGGTGGGCGACGACCTCGGTGTCGGTCTCGGATCGGAACTCGTGCCCCCGCTCCCGGAGCTCGCGGGTCAGCGCGGCGTAGTTCTCGATGATCCCGTTGTGGACCACCGCGATCCGGCCCCTGCAGTCCAGGTGCGGGTGCGCGTTCCGGTCGCTCGGCTCCCCGTGCGTGGCCCACCGCGTGTGCCCGATCCCGATCGTCCCGTGGAGGCTCCAGGCGTCGGACCCCATCTCCGAGATCTTGCCCTTCCGCTTGAAGACCTCGATCCGGGGGTTGTTCGTGGCGACGCCGAACGAGTCGTAGCCCCGGTACTCGAGTTTCTGGAGCCCGTCGACGATCACCCGCGCCGCGTTCCGGGAGCCGATGTATCCGACGATCCCGCACATCCTAGACCACCACCGCCTCGTCGGGGATCACGCCCGTCACGGTGGTGTTCCCGGCGGAGATCGCCGCGTTGTTGCCGACGATGCAGTTCTTGAGGACCGTGAACGGGGCCGAGCAGACACGGTCGCCGAGCACGGCCCCGAACGCGGCCTTCTGGTAGCCCCCGTCCCGCTCGAGCACGGCGCCCGTCGTCCAGGTGGCCGTGTGGTCCTGGAGCCGGCAGGCCTCGCCCACCACCGCGTCGATGATCCGGGAGTGCGAGCCGATCGCCGTGTCGTCCATGATGAGCGAGCGGGCCACGTAGCTGAGCGGGTCGATCGTCACCCGCGAGCCGATCGAGGTGTTCGGCATGATGACGCAGTTGGGGCAGATCCGGCAGTCTTCGCCGATGATGACCGGCCCGCGGATGAAGGTGTTCGGGCCGATCTCGGTCCCCTTGCCGACACGGATCAGCCCGTAGAGCTTGGCGGACCGGGAGATCGTCCCGGCCCGGCGGGCCTCGATCTGCGGCAGGAGCCGGGCGTTCATCTCGAGGAGGTCCCAGGGGTTGACCGCGTCCAGCCATTCCGATGCCCGGACCGGGACAACGCGCGTCCCGTCCCGGATCATCGCCTGGAGCGCGTCCGGCACCTCCTGGTGCTCGGCCGTGTAACGGAGGAACGAGCGGTCGAGCGCGTAGATCCCGGTCGAGACGATCAGGCCGCTCGGGCTGTCGGGCTTCTCCTTGATCTCGCGGATCAGCCCGTCCTTGGTGACGACAACGCCGAAGTTCGAGGGGTTCGGGTGGTCCGTCACCAGGACCGCGTTCCGCTCCGCGCGTATCCGCGCGATCGACGCCGCGTCGATGTAGTTGTCCCCGGCGAGCAGCAGGAACCGGTCCCTGATGAACGGCTCGGCGCACATCAGGGCGTGCCCCGTCCCGAGCTGCTTCTCCTGGACCACGACCCTGACGGGCAGGTCCTGCTCGGTGAGGTAGCGGATCACGTGCTCCTTGCGGTACCCCACGACCACGACGATCTCCCTGATCCCGTTTTTGAGCAGCGCGTCGATCACGTACTTGAGGATCGGGGTGTTCGCGACCGGGACGAGGGCCTTCGGCCTCGACCGGGTCAGGGGGCGAAGGCGCGTCCCTTCGCCTGCCGCGAGAATGACAGCCTGCATGGATCCACTCCTGTAAGTCTTACTACTGGAACGAGGTCCCCTCGTCGATCCAGCCCTCGACGAACGAATGGGGGGCGATGTTGACCCCGGGACCGATCACGGTCCCGACGTTGACCGAGCAGTTGATCCCCAGGTTCACCCGGTCCCCGACGATCGCTCCGAGCTTCTTCTTGCCGGTGCTCATGCCGGCCACCTTCACGGGTGCGTGGTCGTTGCGGAGGTTCGCCACCTTCGAACCCGCCCCGAAGTTGCACTGGGCCCCGATCACGGAGTCCCCGACGTAGTTGAAATGCGGGATCTTGGTCTCGGGGAGCACGATCGAGTTCTTGATCTCGGTCGCGTGGCCGATATGGCAGCGATCCCCGATCGAGGTGGACGGCCGGAGGTAGGCGTGCGGCCCGATCTTGCAGCCCTTCCCGATCATGCACGGCCCCTCGATGTAAGTCCCGGCCATGACGAGGCTCCCCTTCCCGATCGAGACGGTTCCCTTCAGGACGACCCCGTCCTCGACCTCCCCCTCGATCGAGGGCGAGTGGCGGGCGAGCAGGCGCGCGTTGGCGTCGAGCAGGTCCCAGGGGTAGCCCATGTCGAGCCACCGGTCGAGCATGTGGGAGCGCAGGCGCCTTTCGCGGACGTACTCGGCGAGGGCGTCGGTCAGCTCCAGCTCCCCGCGGCTCGAGAGGCCGATCCGGTCGATCCGGGCGAAGATCTCCTCGTCGAACTGGTAGACGCCGGCGTTGATCAGGTCGCCCGCCGGGTCGGGCGACTTCTCCTCGAGCCCGGTGATGAACCCGTCCTCGCAGGTCACGACCCCGAAGTCCTGGGGGTGGTCGGTCCGGTGAATCCCCATCACCGGGCCGTCCATCTCCCGGATCGCGGCGATGTCCTCCGGGCCGACGATCATGTCGCCGTTCATCAGCAGGAACGGCCCCGAGACGAGGCCGGCGCAGGCCTTCACCGCGTCGCCCGTGCCGAGCTGCTGCCGCTGGGTCACGTAGCGGATCCGGCACCCGAACCCTGCCCCGTCGCCGAAGTGCTCGCGGATCTCCCGCTCGCCGTAGCCGACCACGAGCACGAAGCGGGTGAAGCCGGCCTCGACCGCGGCAGCGATCAGGTGTTCGAGGATCGGGCGGTTCGCGACCGGAAGCATCACCTTGGGCCGCGAGGCCGTGAGCGGGCGCATCCGTTTGCCCTCGCCGGCCGCGAGGATCACGCATTGCATCACAGGACTGCCTCCAGGGGCTGCGCCATCGCACACGGGTCCCCGGCCCCGCCCCGCGGGCCCGGGACTCCGGGCAGGGGGGGACCCTCCGTGCCGTGGCTCATTCGCTGAAGCATTTGTCCTCACCCGATATGAGGCTTCGTGAGACCTCACCGCCCGTACGGGCACCAGTGGGGCAGCTCGAGGAGCGCGGCCGTCCCGGCGGTCGAGGGGCCGACCATCAGCACCTCCCGGCAGCCGCAGGCCTCCTCGACGCAGGCCAGCCCCTCCCCGGAGGCGAGCCCGTGGCCGAGCACGACCAGGAGGTCCGCGCGCTCCGCCTCCTCCACCAGGCGTCCGGCGAGGGCACGCTCGAGCACCGGCGATGCGCCGACCAGGAAGGTGCGGTCACAAGCGGTCTCTGCGGCGAACCGGGCCAGGCACTGGGACCGGCAGTCGGGGTTGCAGCTCCTGACGTTCCGGGCGAACCCGAAGAACCCGGCGACCGCGTTGATCACGGCCCCCGCGGCCGAGCGCTCCCGCTCTCCCTCCAGGGGGGCCCCGAAGAGCATCGAGACCCTGACCCGCGCCTCGACCGGGGCGCCGGTCACGAACTGCGCGGTCCGCCCGCCGAAGGTGGCCTCGAGCGGGACGCCCCGTTCGAACGGGCAGGTCGGTTCGTCGTGGTTCCGCGAGATCACGACCGTCCCGTCCTCGGTCCCGGTCCCGGCCGTCCGGGCGCAGAGCGCCTCGGCGGCCCGCGCGAAGAGGTTCACGCCGTCACCTCGAGCACCACCCGGGCCGGAGCGCCGTCGCCCTTCTCCAGCCGCAGCGGGAGCGCGATCAGCCGGTACTCGCCCGGGGGGGCGTTCGAGAGGTCCAAAAGCTCGATCACGGCCCCTCCGGTCCCCAGGAGGGTCCGGTGGACCGAGCCGTCGGAACCGCCGGCCTCGATCGAGGGCGCGTCCGTGCCGACGACCCTGATCCCCTGCCCGACCAGGTAGGCGGCGGCCGCCGGCGTGAGCGCCGGGTACGGCGCAACGAACCTCGTCCGCCGTGAGAACCAGGTCCTGATGAGGAGACGGGTCGCGCCCGAGACCCGGCCCTCCAGCTCCGCGGGCCCGATCTCGGTCGCCTGCGTCTCGATCACCCGGCACGGGCCTATCAGCAGGTCGAGCGGGAGCAGGTCCACGGTCCGGCCGTCGAGGAGGTAGTGGTCGGGCGCGTCGATGTGGGTGCCCGAGTGGGAGCTGACGACCAGGTCGGAGATCAGGTAGCCGTCCCGGGACCGTTTCTCGATCTCCGGCATGGTATCGCCCGGGTAGACGATGCTCCGGGGCGAGAGGACCCGGGTCGCCTCGATGAACCTCACCATCCGTGCTCTCCTATCAGCGGGACGAACCGGACCGCGCCGGCCGGCTCCTGGACCAGGCGGTCGCCCTGGCGCCGGACCCGCACCAGTTCCTGGATCTCGCGCCCCCCGACGGGCGCGACGAGCCGCCCGCCGTCGGAGAGCTGCGCGAGGAGCGGTTCAGGGACGACCGGGGTGGCCGCCGTGACCAGGATCCCGGCGTAGGGTGCGGAGGCCGGCCACCCCAGCGTCCCGTCGGCGACGTGGACCTCGACGTTCGATGCCCCGACCCTGGCCAGGTTCGCCCGCGCGACCTCGGCCACCTCAGGCAGCCGTTCGATCGTGATCACGCGCTCGCAGAGGAGCGAGAGGATCGCCGCCTGGTAGCCCGAGCCCGCCCCGATCTCCAGCACCCGGTCGCGCGGCCCCGGCTCGAGGAGGGCGGTCATCTGCGCGACGATGTAGGGCTGGGAGATCGTCTGGCCCGACCCGATCGGCAGGGGCATGTCGTCGTAGGCCGCCCGCTCGTACCCGGGGGGGACGAAGAGGTGGCGGGGCACCCCCCGCATCGCGGCGAGCACCCGCTCGTCCCGGACGCCCCTGGCCAGGATCTGGTGCTCGACCATCGCCTCCCGGGCCAGGGCATACGGATCCCCCGGCATGCCTAGAACCCGGACTCCGCCGCGTCGATCGCGTCGTCGATCTGCTGCTGGAGCATCTCGGGCAGCCCCTGGATCTTCACGTCGAGGAACCCCCGGATGATCGTCGCGGTCGCGGTCTCCTCGTCGAGCCCGCGGGACATCAGGTACTCGACCTCGTCGCGGGCGATCCGGCCGACGGCGGCCTCGTGCGAGAGCTCGGTATCGACCACGGACCCCGCGATCTCGGGGATCGCGTGGATCAGCCCGTCCTCCAGGATCAGCCCCTTGCACTCGATGTGCCCGCGGGTGCCGGGGACCTCGCCCCGGATCTGCCCCCGGCTGATGATCGTGCCGCCGCGCGTGATCGTCCGGCTCACGAGCTCGGCCGAGGTTCCCGGCGCCGCGAGGACCGCGCGGGAGCCCAGGTCGAGGGTCGAGCCCGGGAGGGCGACCACGATCGAGGAGAACCGGGCGACGGCGTCGCGCCCCCTCAGGGTCGCGGTGGGGTACATGTCGATGTGCCGCACGGGCTGCATGCAGACGTAGTTCGAGAGGAAGACGCCGCCCTCCTCGATGATCGTGGCCGATCGCGGGAAGACCGAGATCGACTCGGACCAGTTGTGGATCATGGTCGAGGTGACCCGGGCGTTCTTCCCGATGTAGGTCTCGGTCACGCCGATGTGCGAGCCCGCCCTCGTCGCGGAGCCCGAGACGCAGCCCGAGATCAGGTGGAGCTCCGCCCCCTCCTCGGCGATCACGATATTGTGGACGTGCTGGACCTTCGCGTCCGCGAGGTAGAGGCAGGCCTGGAGCGGGTAGACCGCCCGCGCCCCCTTCCTCGCGATGATCACGAACCCGCGCTGCACCTCCTGGTCCGCCACGAACGAGGTGTACTTGTCCTGGTCCCGCTTCACGGCCTGCCAGCAGTAGTCCTCGAGCCACGCGTACTTGCGGAGGGCCTCGGTGATCGGCAGCACCTCGATCCCCTCGGTCGCCGAGTGGGCGTGCCGGATATCCTGGTCCACCTGGAAGAACGAGCCCGACCGCTGGTCCTCCGCGATGTCGAGCCCGGCGAGCTCGAGCCGGCTCCGGTCCTCGGGGGAGAGGTCGGTGAGTTCTTCTACATTCGCTGGCATGCGATGCACTCCTGGTAGCCGTGGGTCTTGATCGACTTGAGGATCTCCCGGGGGTTCCCGTGACACTTGAACATCCCGTCGCAGAGGACGTGCCCCACGTCCGCATCGATGAAATCGAGGATGTAGCCCGTGTGGGTGATGATCAGGCCGCTCTTCGACCGCTTCACGATGTGCTGGTCCTTCTCGAGCAGGCGGGCGATCGCGTTCCCGATCAGCGAGATGTTCTCGATGTCCACCCCCGACTCGGGCTCGTCGAGCATCGTGAACCTCGGTTCCTGGACGAGGAGCTGGAGCACCTCGCTCCGCTTGATCTCCCCGCCCGAGAAGCCCGCGTTCACGTCCCGCTCGAGAAAGCGGGCCATGTTCAGCTCGTCCGCCAGGGCCGGGATACGCCCGTCCCCGTCACCGGCGGTCACCTCGAGGAGCTTGCCGAGCTTGAGGCCGGGTATGGTGGGGGGGCGCTGGTAGAGCATCCCCATCCCCCTCTCGGCCCGCTCGTGCAGCGGCATCCGGGTCACGTCCTCGCCGTCGAAGACGATCGTCCCCTCGGTCACCACCAGTCCCGAGAAGCCCATGATCGCCCGGAGGAGCGTCGTCTTGCCCGAACCGTTCGGCCCCATCATGACGTGGGTCTCTCCGTCGGGGATCGTGAGGTTGATGTCGTGGAGGACCTCGCGGTCGCCGACGGCGACGTGCAGGTCTGTGATCTCGAGCATAGCTCTTCGCGTGATCTTTCGGGCGGCGAGATTATACGGTTGCCGATCCCGTCAACACTTTCACCCCGCGACCGTGCCGGTTAACGGGTGTCCCGGCGAACCATCGGGCATGGAACGGGAGACATTCCTGAACATCGCGGAGAGGGCGGCCAGGTACCCGAGCGTCCAGCGCCGGGGCCAGCTCGTCCGCCCCCTCTCCCCGGCCCCCGTGCCGACCACGTTCTTCGCCGGGCTGGCGGCCCGCGCGGAAGCCTACGGAGGGTTCGCCCGGAGGTAATCCGCCGCCCCGGCCCGGTCGTACCGCGAGGCCGCGGTCAGGTTCAGCAGGTCGACGAGCCGGTTGTGCTCGTCCACGAGCCGGTCGATCGCCGCGCCCTCCGCACGGTACCGCGCCAGCGCGGCGTCGTAGGCGGCGCGGCTCCCGCTCGACCCGGGGGCCTCGAGCCGTTCTCTCTCCCCTTCGTGCGCGCCGGCCCGGCGGTCGATCTCGGGGCCGAGCGTCTCGATGCGCGCCCGGGCCGTCTCTCGCGCCGCCTCGATCGCCCGCACGTCGGCAACGGCGCCGTACAGGGTGGTCCCGTTCCCTACAGGGACGACGAGCGGCTGCGAGTCCAGGCGGTCCCCGTCGCCGATCCGTTCGGGGAGGCTCCCGACGTAGGTGGCGTTCGTGGCCTCGAGGTAGGCGTAGTCCGTGCCGCTCCAGCCCATGCCGTCCGGGCAGCCGACCCCCACGGCCATGTGCGCCTCGGGTAGAAAGACCAGCAGCGCAACCCGGTACCCCTCCCTGCCGAGCAGCCCCGCCAGGAGCAGGGCCTTGTCGTCGCAGTCGCCGCCGCGGTCGCTCCAGGTCTCGGCCGGGTACTTCGCCGCCGTCCTTGGCGCCGCGACGTACGGGAGCTGCTGGACCGCCCCGGCCAGGAGCTCGAGGTACCGGTCCGGGTCGAGCCCGCGCCGCTCCCGGATCTCCCGGAACCCGGCGAGCAGGTCGGCGTAGAACCGGTCCTGGGCCGGGTCGGCGACCTGGGCCCGGTATGCCCCGGCGATCCACTCCTTCTCGGGGACCTCGCCCCGGACGAGCACCTCTCGCCCCGCGGATCGGGCCCCTTCCAGGAGGCGGTCATCGACGCTCACCGCGAGCCGCTCGGTCGCGCCCTCGAACAGGAACGCGTGCTCGGTCACGACTTCCTCGCCCGGGCCGTCGGAGGGCGCGATGGCGGGGTACTCGACGGGCGGGCCCTGGAGCGCGGTGCAGCCGGTCCCGGCGATCGCGATCCCCAGGACGAGCGCCAGCCGGATCGCCGCCATCATGGCCACCGGTCCCCGTGGTCTCCGGCGGCCCGGGGCGGCGCCCTCTCCGCGGCCGTTCCCGGGGACGGGCTCTTCCCCGCCGGGAGGGCTTACCTCCCGCGGCCGGGCAGGGGGGTTCCGGGTGGCATCGGGTATCCGGGTCTTCATCGGGCGGCGGGCACCGGTATTCCGAAACCCGTATGAGGAGATGGTTCATCCCGCCTAATCAATGGTCCGCCGCCCCGGGTGCATCCCCTTCTCACCGTGTTCCGTCCCTCCTTCCCCCCAGGGACGGCCGTACCGCGGCCCGAGCGGTTCCGAAGAAATGACAACGTTAATAACGGTATGAACGGTAAATAGACTGTGAGGTGACCTTATGGCAACCTATGGAATTGAATTTGTTCCTGGAAACGTAAACGTCAAGCAGGTCGTGAACTACTGCAAGCTGGCCGAGTCCAAGGACATCGACTACGCCTGGATCACGAACCACTACAACAACCGCCACTGCTACCCCACCCTTGCCGCGATCGCGCAGGCGACCAACACGCTCAAGATGGGCCCGGGGATCATGAACTCGTTCACGGACACCCCGGCAGCGATGGCCTCGTTCGCCGCGACGCTCAACGAGATCTCGGACGGGCGCGCCGTGCTCGGCATCGGACCCGGCGACCTCTCGACCCTGCCGAAGCTGAACATCAAGGCGGAGAAGCCCGTCGCCCGGCTCAACGAGGCTGTCCAGGTGATCCGCCAGCTCCTGACAGGCGAGACGGTCTCGACCCCGGACATGGAGTTCTTCAAGTACGAGGGCGCGAAGCTGACCGGCGTCAACCTCCCCGGTAAGAAGGGGATCCCCATCTATATCGGCGCCCAGGGCCCCAAGGTCCTCGAGCTCGCCGGCACGGTCGGTGACGGCGCGCTGATCAACGCCTCGAACCCGAAGGACTTCGAGGTCGCGATCCCGATCATCAAGGGTGCGACCGACAAGGTCGGCAAGAAGGGCTTCGATGTCGGCGCGTACACCGCGATGTCGATCGACAAGTCCGAGAAGAAGGCCCGGAACGCCGCGAAGATCGTGGCCGCCTTCATCGCCGCCGGCTCGCCCGAGCCCCTGCTCCAGCGCCACGGGCTCGACCTCGCGAACGTCGCGAAGATCAAGGACGCGCTCGGCAAGTTCGACTTCAAGTCGGTCGGCGAGCTCGTGGGCGACAAGGAGATCGATGCGTTCACGATCGCCGGCACCCCCGAGATGGTCAAGGAGAAGTGCGCGGCCCTCGAGGCCTCCGGCGTCACGCAGATCATCTTCGGCTCGCCGCTCGGCCCGAACATGACCGACTCGATCCGGCTGCTCGGCAAGTACATCGTCTGAAACCCGATACCTCATCCTCTTTTTTCCCGCTTCCCCTTGCCAGTGGAACAGCCGGGTGACCGTGTTCCGTCACTTCCGAACGATCGACGCTCACGCGGGAGCCCGGTGGAGACGACATCGGGTGTGGACGTCACCGTGCGTTCGCGTCCCCGGGGATGGGCGACGGCAACGATATCCGGGCGTGGTTGCAGCGGCGAACTGCACCACACCGGTTGCCCCGGCGCCACCTCATCGTTTATATCACTGCCTCGCCTAGATCCGTCACCGATGTTCGAGATCTCGACGCTGCGAAACGGCGACGCCCCGCTCGAGTACCGCCGCGAACGGCTGACCGGCCTCTCCTGCACGATCAGCCCCGGGCGACTCGAGCGGAACCTGGCCCCTCCCCCGGCGCCGATCGCCCCCCCGGGGGACTGCCCGTTCTGCCCCGGGCGGCTCGAGCGCGAGACCCCGACATTCCCCGGCGGCCGCCGGATCCACCGGGGCGAGTCCGTCACGTTTCCGAACCTGTATCCGTACGCCGCGACACACACGGTGGGGGTGATCACCCGCGCCCATGCCTGCGAGCGGTTCGAACCGCGGCAGCTCGCCGACGCCTTCACGGGCGTCGCGGAGTCGCTCCTGGGCGCCGACGGGCACGCATCCATCAACTGGAACTACCTCCACTCGGCCGGCGCCTCGATCGACCACCCCCACCTCCAGGGGCTGGTCGACCCCCACCCCTCCCACCTCCACGCCCTCTATCTCCAGGGCTCGGAACGCTACCTCGAGAGAACCGGCCGGACCTACTGGGAGGCGCTCCGCGAGCACGAGCGTTTCACCGGGCGCTACCTCTTCGGGGACGAGGTCATGCTGCTCGCGTCGGCGGTCCCCCTCGGCGAGCGCGAGGTCCGCGCGCTCCTCCCCGTCGCGACGCTCGAGGAGGCAATCCCCTACTTCGGGACCCTCGCAGAGGGGCTCGTCCGCGTGATCGACGACTACCGCGCGCTCGGGTGGCGGGCGTTCAACCTCTCCTGCTTCTTCGGCCGTCCGGGACGCGACCGGGGCTTCTTTGCCTTCTGCTCGGTGATCTCGAGGATCAACCCGAACACGGCCTCGATCTCGGACTCGGCCTTCATGGAGCGTCTCCACCAGCACCCGGTGGTCATGACGCGGCCCGAGGACCTGGCAGCCGGGTACAGGGCCGGTTCAGGCATGACTCGCGCCGGTGCGGCGCGATAAAAAAGCGGTTTGGGGTGGGAACACTCACTCGGGCTTCGAGATGAGCTTGGTCTTGGAGACGATCACGCCGTCCTTCTTGTGGGGCTGGCGGATGATGCCGTCGCCGGCCTTCTCGAGCTCGCGGGCCTCGTCGCAGAGGACTGCCGCAGCGCGCATCATCTCGTGGGCGGAGGAGACGATCGGGATGTACTTCTCCCACTCCTTGGTCATGAAGCAGCCCTTGACGTTGACCATCGCGACCGCCGAGGCGACCTCGTAGGCCGCGCGGGCCTTCGCGAGCGCATAGGGGTTCGTGAACTCGCCGTCGACGGCCTTGTCGGCGGTCATGACGACCTTCGGAAGCGCGATGTCTGCTCCCTTCTTCCCGGCCTTGACCTGGTCGATGACCTTGTCGAGCTCCAGCTGCATCTTCCGGTACGCACCGGTGATGGCGAGGACCTTGACCAGGTTCCCGTTGTAGTCGGCCATCTCGATGGGGTCGAGGAACTCGCGGCGGGCGCCGATCATCGAGTCGGCCTTCATGATGACGTAGCCGAACTTCGACTCCTTGAGGTCGGCCCACTCCTTCTTCGTGGTCACGTCGTCCGTGATCACGACGACGGGGATGCCGGCCGCGGCGAGCTGCTCGCGGGCACCGGTGGGTCCGGGGAGGACGCCGTTCGGGGAGACGACGATGCAGAAGTCGGGGCCCCACGCCTTCAGGGTGCTGACGACACGGTCGACGTCGGCGACCTCGAGCTTCGTGCCGGACGTGGCCATGAAGGTCTGCATGTCCTCACGGTCTGCGCGCTCATCGAGAAGGAGTTCGGCCATGACGCCGGACGCGATGTTTCCGAGCTTTGCAATGCCTACTTTGACAACCATTCAGTTCACCTCTGTTGATAGGTAGGTAGTTTTCACTAAAATCGATAAAAAGGTTGTGCTTTCTTTTCCAAAACTTCCGGGAGCTCTAACGCCGTCAATGGCTCTGCGGGACCGTCTCTCCCGCGCGTGGCGGTCTCGGCCCGCGGGCAGGGGCGCCGATGTCAGCTATCGCCTCTCAACCACCCGGATGGTTAAATGGAAGTGTTTAAGTTCATTGAATGCGATCCTCTGTACATGAAGAACGGCCTCCTGACCGACCGTCAGAAAGAGGTCCTCCGCCACCGGAGACAGGGGTTGACCCAGCAGCAGATCGCCGACATCATCGGGACGTCGAAGGCGAACGTCTGCACGATCGAGAAGTCCGCGCTCGAGAACGTCCGCAGGGCGCGCGAGACACTCCAGTTCATGTACACGCTCGACGCCCGGTTCCTCTGCACGATCCCGTCCGGCGCCGACCTGCTCGCCGTGCCGGACATGATCTTCCAGGAGGCGAGCGCGCGGGGTGTGAAGGTCCGGTACGACACGATCGGCCTGATCAACCGCCTCCGCGAGAGCATCCCGGAGCACGTCCAGGCCCGCTTCGTCAAGGACGACATCCAGGTGTACCTGAACGACGACGGCGAGATCTACTTCGAGTGAGCGGCCGGCGCGCCGCCGAGAGTGGACCCGACGGGATTCGAACCCGTGGCCTTCGCGTTGCAAACGCGACGATCTACCCCTGATCTACGGGCCCCACGCATCGTTGCTGCGGAGGGAACCTGCTCTCCCCACGAAGGTGTTCCTGAGGAGGAAGTGGACTCGACGGGATTCGAACCCGTGGCCTCTACGTTGCGAACGTAGCGATCTACCCCTGATCTACGAGCCCGAAAAACTGGGGGGTCAGAGAATGATCTCGATATCTAATTTCTCTGCCAGTTCCTTATATCGGTTCCGGATCGTGACCTCGGTCACGCCCGCGACCTCGGCGACCTCGCGCTGCGTCCGCCGCTCCCCGCCCAGGATCGAGGAGATGTAGATGGCCGCCGCTGCGACCCCCGTCGGGCCCCTGCCGCTCGTCAGTTCGCGTTCCGCCGCCTGCCGCAGGATCTCCACGGCCCGGCTCTGCACCTCCCCCTTCAGGGTGAGGCCCGAGCAGAAGCGCGGGACGTAGTCGATCGGGGAGGTCGGCAGGAGTTTCAGGCCGAGCTCCCGCGAGATGAAGCGGTAGGTCCGGCCGATCTCTTTCCGGCTGACCCGCGAGACCTCGGCGATCTCGTCCAGGGTCCGGGGCACGCTGCACTGCCGGCACGCGGCGTAGAGGGCGGCAGCCGCGACGCCCTCGATCGAGCGCCCGCGGATCAGGTTCTTGTCGACCGCGTCGCGGTAGACCACCGCGGCCGTCTCCCGCACGTTCCGGGGCAGCCCCAGGGCCGAGGCCATCCGGTCGAGCTCGGAGAGCGCGAACGCCAGGTTCCGCTCGGTCGCGTTCGAGACCCGGATCCTCCGCTGCCATTTCCGGAGCCGGTAGAGCTGCGCCCGGTTCTTTGACGAGATGGCCCGGCCGTAGCTGTCGCGGTTCCGCCAGTCGATCATCGTCGAGAGGCCCTTGTCGTGGATCGTGAAGGTCATCGGTGCGCCGACGCGCGACCGCTTCATCCGCTGGTCGTGGTCGAATGCCCGCCACTCGGGGCCGCGGTCGATGAAGTCGTCATCGATGACGAGGCCACAGCTCTGGCAGACCAGCTCGGCGCGCTCGTAGTCATGGACCAGCTGCCGGCTCTTGCATTCCGGGCAGACCGTCTCGGTGTGCTCTTCCGCCTTCCGCTCGCGCTCGACCACGCGCGTCCGGTTGCGTAACGCCTCACGCTGGTTCTGTAATATTCGAAGTTTCTCCATCTCCTGCATGTGTATCTGACACCTGTGGCCCTATCACCTACTGAATATCTTCTCGCCGACCTGTGGCTCGCACCGGTCGGCGCACAGGACCGCGGCGTACGGCCTCTTGACGTTTCCGAAGAGGTCTACGACCCGGCCCACGGGGCGGTGGCGGCGATCGACGACCGTGGCAGAGAGGGGAGGGAGCTGTGACGCGTCCACCGCGACGACCAGCATGCGCCGCCCGCAGACATGCACGATACGACCGACTGTCTTCATCGCTTTCGTTCCGGCTTTGCAGAGAATAACCGCCGCAACATATATAATTCGTCGAAGGACCTATAAAAAGATTGTGAATATATTGATAAGATCAGCGCGATCTGAGCCATTCTGCGATATTTAAATCAAGGACCTCGCGACAGGCGCGCGCGTCCAGTCCCGCGCCGCGGGCGACCACCACGCGGTCGGCGGCCGTCATCAGGTCGTGGGGGGCGTGGGCGTCCGAGTTCACGACGAGCTGGCAGCCCGTCTCGAGCGCCGTCCGGGCCACGTGGCCGTTCGCGCGGTTGTGACCGCCCCGCGACGTCAGCTCGAGCGCGATCCCCCGGTCCGCCGCGGCCCGCGCGTCCTCCCGCGCGATCAGGCCCGGGTGGGCGAGGACGTCGACGTGGTCCGAGGTGCAGGCGGCCCGGTTCGTGCCGGGCGCGACCGGCTCGACCGGCGTCTCGCCGTGGACCACCACGATCACGGCCCCCTCCTGCTTCGCCCGCCGCGCGAGCGGGCCGATCTCCGCCGGGGGCACGTGGGTCAGCTCGACCGCGGGATAGAACGAGACCCCGTAGAGCGCGGCGGACGCGGCCACCTCCTCGCCGGCCTCGAGCACGAGCGGGCGGGTGGACGTGTCGACGTGGTCCGCGATCGCGACGTCGCCGTACCCGAGCACCGCCATCCTTCTGAGGAGCTCGAGCGGCAGGAGTTCGCCGTCCGACCGGAGGGTGTGCGTGTGCAGGTCGTACATGCTACTCCTTCGGCTCGAGCGCGCCGGCCACCCGGCGGAGGAGCGCCTCCTTCGACTCGTTCCAGGCGACCACGGCCCGCCCCTCCCGCCGCTGCCAGTGGGCCGGGTGGGACGCCGCCTCGACCCTGAAACGGAGCCCGGCCCGCCTGAGGGCCCGCTCGAGGTCCTTCATGGTGACCCCCTGCCGGGCGAGTCCCAGCGGCACCCGCCGTCCCTGGCTACGTTCGAGGGCTCCGTTGAAGTAGCACGGGTAGAGGACCCGTTCCTTCTGCATCGGATCAGGGTCGGCAGGTGAACCTATAAACAGTGCGCACGGCCACTAATCCTCGTGCACCTTGTCGATGTCAGAATAGAGAAGGACCTCTACGAGGCGAACGACGCCCTCGCCGCAGAGAACGCGGACCGTCTCAGGGCCCACGGCGTGCTCGGGATCGACCTGCTCGGCGCGATCGGGTCGGGCAAGACCGCGCTGATCGAGCGGCTCGCCCCCCTCCTGGTCGAACGCGGCCTGCGGGCGGGCGCGATCGCCGGGGACGTCTACGGCGACGACGACTACCGGCGTATCGCGGCTCTCGGGATACCGGCAGTGAACGTGAACACCGGGAAGGAGTGCCACCTGGACGCGCACCTCGTCGACCACGGGCTCGACGACCTGCCCCTCGACGAGATCGACGTGCTCTTCATCGAGAACGTCGGGAACATGGTCTGCCCGACCGACTTCGCGCTGGGTGCCGCCCGGCGGATGGTCGTGGTCTCGTCGACCGAGGGCGACGACGTCGTCAACAAGCACCCGATGATCTTCCGGTCCAGCTCGATCGGGGTGATAAACAAGGTCGACCTGGCCGACCTGGTCGGGGCGGACCTGGACCGGATGGAGCGGGACATGCGGCGGTACAACCCGGAGATCCGGGTCTTCCGGACGAACCTGAAGACCGGCGAGGGGGTCGGCCCGCTCCTGGACGCGGTGCTCGGCTGATCACAGGGGTTAAATAACGTCGAGAGAGACATTTACAGCACTTCTGATTCTCGATACGAATCGGGTGATACCACATGCTCTGGCAAGGAAGATCCATCAGGAAGGTGACCGGCGGTCGATACGCGCCCCTCCGCGGGAAGCGCCGGACGGAGATCGGGCGGGCGCCCGCAGAGACGCACATCGGGGAGGACCGCCTGCGCGCGGTCCGGACGTGCGGCGGAAACGTGAAGATCCGGGCGCTCCGCGCGACCACCGCGAACGTGGCGGACCGCGCCTCCGGCGCGGTGAGGCGGGTGGCCATCGAGACCGTCGAGCAGAACACGGCGAACCCGAACTACGTCCGGCGGAACCTGCTCACGAAGGGCGCCATCATCCGGACCGAGCTCGGTCCGGCCCGGATCGTCAGCCGTCCGGGCCAGGACGGCGCGATCAACGCGGTCCTGATCGAGTAATACGATACTCCCTTTTTATGTAGGAGCGCCTCTCATGCTCAGGGGACGAGGTCGGCCTGCATGAGCCTGGAGGTCACGATAGCGGCTCCGTTCCGGCACCTGCACAAGGACCAGCTCCAGCGGAGCGAGTTCGTATATTACCTCGCCATCGACCGGATGTGGATGAGCCGTGACCAGGCCGGGATCCTGATCGACCGGGCGGTCGAGCAGGGGCTCGTCGAGCTGAGGGGCGGGCTGCTCGTGCCCCTGTTCCCGATCGGCGACGTAACGGTCCCGCTCGGGTACCGGCCCGGGGACGAGGACCTCGCCGCCCCCGATCCCGAGAGGGAGCTGCTCGGTCGGATCGCGTCGGCGACCGGGCGCGAGGAGCGCGAGGTGGCGGCCGAGGCGAACCTGCTGATCGCCGGGGGCTTCGACGGCCAGCTCAGGTTCCAGGCCGCGCTCGTCCTGATCGCGAGCCGTCACGGGGTGCCGTTCCAGGACCTGCTCTCTCCGCTCCGGGAAGGAATGCTCTCGGAATGACCAGGCTCTTAAAAAAGGTGGGGGGAGATCACTCGGTTGCCGGCGGGGCCAGCAACTCGTCGAGCTGCTTCTCGCCGTACTGGGTGACCTTGGCGTTGATCTGCACGAAGTCCTGTGTGATCTCGCTGCCCCGGACCGCCTTTCTCGCCCGCTGCCCGTCGCAGACCGGCCTGAACCCGACGCCGCCCGCGAGCAGGAGGCGCCGGCGCCCGGCGCCCGGGAGTTCCCTGCGCGCCGGCGTTCCGTTCCGGTCGGACGCGCCTGTGATCTTAACCCGGTACCCCGGCAGACCGAGCGGAGTCGCGTCGAGATCGCCGCCGACCCGCTGTCCGATGAAGGCTCCGGCCGCCCCTCCGCTTGCGGTCATCTTGAAGGAACGACCGGTCTTCGGGTCCGAGAGCACGACTTTGAAATCGACCATTATCCATTCTCCAATAAGGCGAAGTACCCATAAAGGTGGGGCGCAGGTCTCTTAAAGATGCGGTTCACTTGCCCCAGAACGGGTCGCCCCGCCGCCGCATCGCCGTGTACTCCTCGAGCACCTCCCGCGCCGTCGCCGAGATGTGGGGGAGCATCTCCCGCTCAAGAACCTTGACGTGTCGCTCGGGCAGGTCGACATAGACCTCGTCCTCGACGTCGAGCTGCCGCCCCACGGTGGCCCCCTCGATCGCGATCGCCACCTCGGCCCCGGCCTCGACCTCGTGGACGTACTGCCCGGAGGACTGGATTGTCTTGAGGTGCCCCACCTTCCGGCCGTCGGTCCGGAGCAGGCCGACGTCCGTTCGGAGTGTCCCGCCGAGGACCCGGACCCCGACGACTGCCGGGTTCGACTGCCGGAAGACGCACCCCGGCAGGACCCGGAGTTTTGCGGGCAGGATGATCCTCTCGAAGCGCTGCTGCTCCATCCGCTGCTGCTCGGCGTCCCGCCACTCGACGAACTCATCGATCAGCTGGTAGATCACCTTTGCCTGGAAGATCCGGGGGAGGTCCGGTCCCCCGTCGCGGACGATCGCCTGGACGTCGGGGAGCAGGGGGGCGTTGAAGGCGAGCACGGCCCGGTAGAGGGGGGCCTTGATCGTCTGGGCCTCGACCAGGTCGTGCCGGCTGACCGGCCCGACGGCGGCCCGCATCACCCCGATCTCCCTCGCCTCGAGCTCTTTCGAGAGCGCCTCGAGCGCGCCGATCGTGTCGGCCTTGATCACGAGCCCCTCGTCGGAGAGGGTGACGTTGATCTTCGAGACCTCCTCCAGGATCTCCCGCTCGATCGCGTCCCGGTCGCCATGAACGACCCGGAGCGGCGACCCCGCGATCACCCGCTCGAGCCCGGGGGCCGCCACCTTGACCCCCGAGGCCGCGACCACCGAGCGGACACGGTCGAACCGGTCCTCGGTCAGGATCTCTTTCATCGGCCTCGGCTTGAGGAGCGACTTGACCTTGGACTGGACGACGCCGTCGTCGGTCGCGAGCATCACCTGGTCCCCGACCCTGAGGGTCCCGTCGAACAGGATCACGTCGAGGGTCATCCCGAGCCCGCGCTCCTCCTTCACCTCGAGCACGGTGCCCTGGCCCGGCCCCAGGACCCGGACCGAGAGGGCGTCCCCCATGTAGCGCTGGGCGAGCCCGACCATCACGAGGAGAAGGTCCGCGATCCCCTCTCCCGTGTGGGCCGAGAGGGGGACGATCGCGATCGTCCTGGCGAAGTCCGAGACCCGGTCGAACCGCTCCGAGTTGAACCCGATCTCGGAGAGCTTCCCGACGATCTCGTAGTGCCGGGTCTCCAGGAATTCGGTGACTCGCTCGTTCTGTTTTGCGAACGAGGTCAGGAACGGGGCGTCGGGGGTGGCGCGCCAGCCGTGGACCCGGTCGAGCTTGGTCAGGGCCACGACGAAGGGTGTCCGGCAGTTCCTCAGGATGGAGATCGCCTCCAGGGTCTGCGGCTGGAAGCCCTCGTTGACGTCGATCACGACGATCGCCATGTCGGCCAGCGCCCCTCCCCGGGCGCGGAGGGTCGTGAACGCGTGGTGCCCCGGCGTATCGATGAAGAGGAGGCCCGGCACCTGGACGGCGACGTTCTGCATCCCTGCCGACATCCCGCGGATGGCTTCGATCGGGACGAGGGTCGCGGCGATGTGCTGGGTGATCGCGCCGGCCTCGCCCGAGACGACCGACGAGCCGCGGATCCGGTCGAGCAACGAGGTCTTGCCGTGGTCCACGTGCCCGAGAACGCAGACGATTGGTGTCCGTATGCCGCCCTGTGCCAACGTCTTCGCCTCCGTATCGGGGGCCTGCTGGGTGAAAAAACCCCGCCCCGGCCTGTAGTCATTCTCACCGGATCCCTATTAATCCTCGTGCCGGGGCGGGCCCGGTGACATATCTTTAATAATTCCCGGTCCCAATTTTCAGGGCACATCTGCCAGGGTGGGGTAGCTGGTCATCCTAGGGGACTGTGGATCCCCCGACCCGGGTTCGAGTCTCGGCCCTGGCCTAATTACACAAGGTTTGAATCTCTGTCGTTTCTCGCACCGTTTCTAAAAAGAACGGTGCTTTCTCTTCCGATGGTATGTGCGCGCCATCGAATAATACTTTCGACCGATTATCGCGGGTCCCCACCCCGTGATCCCTGCCGTGGCGCGGGCGTTGCTTGATCCTTATCCTATGGCTGAAAAGGCCGGAGAAACGCAGGAGAACGGCCATAAAAACGCTTCCGCTCTCAGCCTCATCGTCCATGAACACTTACTCTAACGATCCCTCGGAGAAACGGCCAGCTGATCAGTTCCCGTGGCAGCCGTTGCGCAAAGTCGACAGAATTGCCGTGGATGCAACGGCGATCAAGTCAGAACCTTTTTCGATCCTCACTATAAGGTTTACAGTGTCAACGTGTCGTCCTTTATGCCGCACCCCCAGACGCCAAGTGAGAAGCAGACCCGTACGGAGCTGATCGATCCGCAGCTCCGGAGCGCCGGCTGGACCGTCGTCCCGTTCTCAGCCGACCTGGGCCCCTCGGCATACGGGGCCTGCGCGGTGGAGGAGTACGAGACAACGAACGGCCCGGCCGATTACGCCCTCTTCGTCAACGGTCGGATCGTCGGCCTCGTCGAGGCCAAGAAACCGTCCGTCAACCCGCAGGAGGTCCTGACCCAGGACGAGCGCTACGCGCGCGGCCTCGAGGGTAGCCCGTACAACTTCAACGGTCTCGGCGTCCCGTTCATTTACGCCACGAACGGCCACCTGATCGCCTTCCGGGATGTCCGCGATCCCCTGAATCGATCCCGTTCCATCGCCGCGTTCCACACACCCCAGGCCCTCCTCGAGCGCCTACACGAGGCACGAGACGGAGCATTGCACGCACTCCAGGCGCTGCCGTTCTCCCACGCGGGGATCCGGCCTTATCAGCGGGAGGCGGTCCTCGCGGTCGAGGAGGGGATCGTGGACCGCCGCCGGGCCATGCTCGTCTCGATGGCGACCGGGACGGGCAAGACCTTCACCGTGGTCAACCTGGCCTACCGGCTGATGAAGGCAGGCGTGGCCCGCCGGATCCTCTTCCTCGTCGACCGCCGAGCGCTCGCGGCCCAGGCCGTCCGCGCCTTCGCCGCGTTCGAGGCCGAGCCGGGGCTGAAGTTCGATAAGATCTTCGAGGTCTACAGCCAGAGCCTCTCGGCCGTCGACGGCGAGGAGGGGTTCGACCCGAAGGTGATGCCGCGGGAGTACCTCGAGAGCCCGGACCCCAACGCTGCCTTCGTCTACGTCTGCACGATCCAGCGGATGACGATCAACCTCTTCGGCCGGGGGGCCGTCTTCGCCTCGGAGGAGGGCGCGGACGACGACGCGGACCGGGTGCCCATCCCGATCCACGCCTTCGACCTGATCATCGCGGACGAGTGCCACCGGGGGTACTCGTCGCAGGAGCTCTCGGTCTGGCGGAACACGCTCGACCACTTCGACGCGGTCAAGGTCGGCCTGACGGCGACCCCGGCGGCCCACACGACCGCGTACTTCGGCCGGCCGATCTACGAGTACGGCTACGACCGGGCCGTGCGCGAGGGCTACCTCGTCGACTACGACGCGGTCGCGATCAGCTCGGGCGTGCTGATGAACGGCGTCTTCCTCACCGAGGGCGAGCAGGTCGGGGTGATCGACACCGAGACCGGGCGCTCGTCGATCGACCTGCTCGAGGACGAGCGGGCCTACCCCACGACCGAGATCGAGGAGAAGGTGACCGTGCCGGCCACGACGGAGAAGGTGCTGCGGGAGCTCAAGGCGTACGCGGACGAGCACGAGGAGCGGTACGGCCGGTTCCCGAAGACGCTGATCTTCGCCGCGAACGACCTGCCCCACACCTCGCACGCCGACCGGCTGGTGGACTGCGCCCGCACGCTCTTCGGCCGAGGCGACGGGTTCGTGCAGAAGATCACGGGCAAGGTGGACCGGCCGTTGCAGCGGATCAAGGAGTTCCGCAACCGCAAGGAACCCGGGATCGCCGTGACCGTCGACCTCCTCTCGACGGGCGTGGACATCCCGGACCTCGAATACATCGTCTTCCTCCGACCCGTGCGGTCCCGTATCCTATTCGAGCAGATGATGGGCCGCGGGACGCGGCGGGGCGAGCACTTCCCGGACAAGTCGCACTTCACGGTCTTCGACTGCTTCGACGGGTCCCTGCTCGACTACTTCCGGAAGACCACGGGGATCACGGCCGAGCCGCCGCGCCGGGAGTCGAAGACCGTGGTCGAGGTGATCGACGAGGTCTGGCGGAAGCGGGACTACGCGTACAACGTCAACGTGCTGGTCAAGCGCCTCGCCCGGATCGAGAAGGAGATGGCCGGCGAGGCGCGGGAGCAGTTCGCGGCGTTCATCCCGGACGGGGACCTGCGGGGGTTCGCGGCCCGGCTGCCGGTGTTGCTCGCGGACGACTTCGCGGGGACGATGGCGGTCCTCCGCAAGCCCGGGTTCCAGCACCTCCTCATGAACTACCCGCGCCCGCCGCGCTCGTTCCTTGTCGCGTACACGCTCGACGACCCGGTTACATCGCGGTGGCTGATCCGCGACGGGAACGGGGTCGAGTACAAACCCGAGGACTACCTTACCGCGTTCGCGCGGTTCGTGGCCGAGCACGAGAACGAGGTGGACGCGATCCGGGTGCTGCTCGGCCGGCCGCAGGAGTGGTCGGCGCAGTCCCTGGTCGCGCTCAAGCAGCGGCTCTCGGCGGCGCCCGAGCACTTCACGGTCGAGAACCTGCAGCGGGCCCACCAGGGGCGGTACGGCAAGGCGCTCGTGGAGATCATCTCGATGGTCAAGCACGCGGCGCGCGAGGGAGAGCCGCTTTTGACGGCGGAGGAGCGGGTGGACCGGGCGATGGCGGCGGTCACGGCCGGGCGGGCGTTCACGGCCGAGCAGGCGGCCTGGCTCGACCGGATCCGGCGGACGCTCGTCGAGAACCTGGCGATCGACCGGGAGATGTTCGAGCTGGTGCCGGCGCTCGAGGACGCGGGCGGCTGGGGGCGGGCGGACCGGGTCTTTGAGCACGGTTTAACCGATCTCCTGGCCAACCTCAATACCGCGCTTGCATCATGACCGACGTTGTCCAGACGCTCTGGGGATTCTGCCACACGCTCCGGCACGACGGGATCGACTACGGGGACTATATCGAGCAGATCACGTACCTGCTCTTCCTCAAGATGGCCGACGAGCGGAGCGTCGCGCTGCCGGAGGGGTGCGGCTGGCCGGCGCTCTCGGCGAAGTCGGGGACGGACCTTGCGGAGTTCTACACGAAGCTCCTGGCGCGGCTCGGGAAGGAGCCGGGGATCCTCGGCGACATCTTCGCGCAGGCGCAGAACCGCTTCGCGAACCCGGTGAGCCTGAAACGGCTGATCGGGCTGGTGGACCAGACGGAGTGGACGGCCCTCGACGTGGACGTGAAGGGGGCCGCGTTCGAGGGCCTCTTAGAGAAGGCGGCGAGCGAGGGGAAGAAGGGCGCGGGGCAGTACTTCACGCCGCGGGTGCTGATCCAGGCGATCGTGCGGTGCATGAAGCCGGACCCGCGGGCGCACCCGGCGTTCACGATCTGCGACCCGGCCTGCGGAACGGGCGGCTTCCTGATCGCGGCCCACGACTGGCTGCTCGAGCAGACGGGCGGGGTGCTCGAGGTCGAGACGGCGAAGCGGGTGAAGCGGGCGACGTACTTCGGCCAGGACCTCGTGCAGCGGCCGCGCCGGCTGGCTTTGATGAACCTCTTCCTCCACAACCTGGAGCCGGTGATCACGCTCGGGGACTCGATCGACGACCCGCCGTCGTCGCGGCGGTTCGACGCGGTGCTGACCAACCCGCCCTTCGGGACGAAGGGGGCGAACGCGGCGCCGGAGCGCGAGGACTTCGTGGTCTCGACCTCGAACAAGCAGCTGAACTTCATCCAGCACGTGATGACGGTACTCAAGCCCGGCGGGCGGGCCGCGGTGGTGGTGCCGGACAACGTCCTCTTCGCGGACGCGGCCGGCGACGTCTTCAAGGTCCTCGTCGAGGACTGCGACCTCCACACGGTCCTCCGCCTGCCGGAGGGGACGTTCTCGCCGTACTCGCCGGGGACCAAGACGAACGTGATCTTCTTCACGAAGGGCTACCCGACCGAGCGGACGTGGGTCTACGACGGCCGGACGAACGTGCCGGGGATCACGAAGAAGGAGCGGCCTCTGACCGAGGCGCACTTCGCGGAGTTCGAGCGGTGCTACGGGCCGGACCCGAACGGGCGGGCGAAGCGGGACGCAGCGGACTCGGCGGAAGATCGCTGGCGGCCGTTCCACGTCACGGAGCTCGCGGCGCACGGCTACAAGGTCGACTCGCTGAAGTGGCTCCGGGACGAGGGGCTCGGGGACGGCGCGGACCTTCCCGAGCCGGCGCTCCTGGCCGGCGAGGCGATCGCGGAACTCGAGGCGGCCGTCGAGGATCTCCAGCGGATCGTGGCGATGCTCGAGGACGGGAACGGCGCAGGGGCGTGCGGTGGAGAGTGAAACACCAATCCCCGAGGGATGGGTTTCGGTTCCGCTGAATCAACTGGTATCACCGAGCACAGAAAAGGTCGAGCCGGCAGATGATCCCGACGCTTTCTACATCGGTCTCGAGCATATCGAGCCCAATACCACGCGTATCGTCGGCCATGGATTTGCCCGCGACACGAAGAGCACGAAGACCCGGTTCATTTCGGGGTCGATCCTCTACGGAAAATTACGACCGTATCTCAACAAAGTCTCCATCCCCGATTTCGACGGCGTCTGTTCGACGGACATTCTCGTCTTTCCGCCATCCGACGCTGCCGATACACGCTACCTCATGAGATTTCTCTCGACTTCGGCGGTCGTTGACTTCGCCACCCATCAGTCAAGCGGGATGGAGTTGCCCCGGACCAATTACCTGAAGCTGGGCCAGTTACAAATTCCTATACCTCCGCTCGCCGAGCAGCGCCGGATCGTCGCGCGGCTCGAGGCGCTGCTGGCCGACACCGATCAGGTGCGGGGCCGGCTCGATGCCGTCGAGGAGGCGATGCAGCGGTTCCGGCAGGCGGTGCTCGGTGCAGCGTGTAGCGGAAGATTGACAGAGGGGTGGCGTGAGGAGCATATTGTATTACAAGAGACTAGTTGGGAATTATCGAAATTACAAGATATGGGAAATTGGAGCACAGGAGGGACACCACCAAGGCAAATCAAATCATTTTTTGCGGGAAATATTCCTTGGGTAAAAAGTGGCGATCTCAATGATGGGGTGATAGCGGATACTGAGGAAAGAATATCCAAAGAGGGGCTTGATAATTCAAATGCAAAAATATTAGGTGATTATTTAATTAGTGCCACCTTCAAATACTAAGAAAGAAGGTGAGCGTGTGGTTTCCCTTATCGACTTAGGTCGATATACCCATGATGAAGAGGCCGCTGAAACGTATCTTCGGGATCA